>JAFSNY010000063.1 GCA_017447305.1 Bacilli bacterium
GGGTTGGAAAGCAAACTAAATCGTTTATTTGAAGAGCCGTATGCAGGAAAACTGCACGTACGGTTCCGTGAGGGGTGTTAGGCGGACCTTTCACTGAAAATCAAACTCTATGAAAGGAGAAACTGAGATGCCTACTCGACAGATTAAAAAAATGAAAAAATATATTTTATTATTAAGCACAGTTATCGCTCTTGGAGCGCTTACATCTTGCAATAAAAAAACAGAGATCAGTTTAAACATTGCTTGCCCATCAGGCGCACCTGCAGTAGCGCTTTATAACATGTATAAAAACGCCAATGTTGAAATTAACGCTGATGCAAATAACGTAATTGGATACTTATCCACCGACAGCAACAAAGATATCGTTATCGCGCCAACAAATGCTTTGGTTGCAGTTGTTAAAAAGAATGCGCCATTTAAGATTGCAGCAACTGTCACATTTGGAAACTTCTATATTGCCTCAACTGGTAATGATGATAATGGGACTATGGATAAAAGCGACTATGTTGTTTTGTTCCAACAAAATGGTCTTCCAGACAAGATATTTAAATATGTCTATGGAACTGATTTTGATAACCTACACTATGTCACTGCGGCCAGTGATGCGAACAAGTGTTTAATCTCAGGAATTAACGCCTCTGATAATAACAATATAGTCGATTATGTTTTAGTGCCACAACCAGCTTTAACAACCGGTTTATCAAAGAATGCAAATGCATCTTTATATGCGGATGTTCAAAGCGATTATAAGATCAAATCTAACGGCCTTGAAATCACACAAGCTTCGATTTTCGTTCGCGATTCCGCAGATAAAACTCAAGTAAACGCCTTCTTAAACCAAATAGAAGAAGATATAAAGAATTTACTTAAAAAACCTTCTTTAATTGAAGATGCTTTAAAGGGTTTAGAGGACGAACAAGCTCAAGCTAAATTTGGCGCCAACGCCACCATGCTTAAAACTGTATTAAGTAACAATTCATTAGGTCTTGGATTTAAGTACGCTTTAACCAACAAAGCCTCAATTGATAACTTCTTAATTTCCCTTAATTTTAGCAATGAAGAAACTAGTGAAAACGTTTACTACCAATAATTATTTTATCTTCTCATTAGGAATCATTTTTGTCTTCTTAATGTGGTTTGTTTTCTCATTTTCTCTTAAGGAAGGAAACCTCTTTTTCCCATCCCCTATCGAGACCTTTAAGAGTCTTGGATTACTTCTTAGTAAGCCGTTTATCTATGCCTCTATTGGATGGACTCTTCTTAGAACTTTTATTGGTTTTATCATTTCTTTCCTTTTAGCGATGATTCTTGGCATACTTGCTGGAAATATCCATTGGTTAGAAGTATTCTTAAAACCATTGATTACTGTTTTAAAGAGTATTCCAACTGCAGCGTTAGTGTTTCTATTCTTAGTAATGTCAGGAAGTAAATACGCACCTATCTATATTGTTTTTCTTCTTTCATTTCCGATTCTTTATGAATCTGTTGTAGGAGGAATGAATAGCATTACCAAAGAGATTAACGACGCGATTAGAATTGATTCAAAGAAATCTTTATATCCTATTTTTAAAGTAAAAATACCTTTATCCCTGCCATATGTGATCGTTGGTTTAGCTTCTAGCTTTGCTCTTTCATTAAAGACTGAGGTTATGGCAGAAATCATTACTGGCAGCACTGATGAAGGACTTGGATGTGCGATATCTTTGTATCGTAACTCTGATCCGACAAATCTTTCTCCAATCTTCGCGATTGCATTAATTATCATTGTCTTCGTGTTGATTGTGGATTTAATCGGGCTATTTATTAAAAAGCGATTTGATATGGAATAACGCAATTTAAAAGACGGCATCGCCGTCTTTTTGTTTGTTTGTATGATTAGATTTATTCAGCTTTATCTTCAGCTGCTTCTTCTTTTACACCATCTGTAGCTTCTTCGGCAGCAACTTCTTCAACTACTTCTTCTTTAGTTTCTTCAACAGCTTCTTCTTTGACTTCTTCGGTTTTAGTTTCTTCGACAACTTCAGCTTCGACGACTGTTTCTTTTACTGTGGTTTCTTCGTCACTAACACCCATGGATTTTCTAGCGCTGGCGCGTAAGGCTGCTCTTCTTTGTTCTTTTTCATATTCACGGTCGCTTTTCTTTGAGAAAAGAAGTAAAACGACGAGCGCTAATAACCAAGCAACACCAACGTGGATTAAGCCATATTCAAAGAATCCCATCTTGAATACTTTAGCGTAAGCGTTTGAAGCTTTTAAAACTTCGTTATTGTCACTAGATAATGGGGCGAACTTCGCAACGAGACCTAAAACGATATAGGTAAGTCCCCATAAGAACACGAGGAGGCATAAGACATACCAAACGAGTTCAAAGAGTGTTAAGTTTAAAAATAATTTTTGGCTTTTCTTGTTCATAAATCTAATCCTTCTTCCTTATTAGGCTTTTTTGATGTTTTCTGCTTGAGAAGCAAGAACGTCTTTGACGACTTTATCAAATTGTTCTTTCCAAGCAATTTCAGTAACACGAACGGCTTCTACCGCTTCTTTATTCATAATTTCAAAGAGCTCTTTGAATGATTTTCCATCACGTCTATCTCTCTTGCCTTCGGTCATCTCTAAGATGGCGTTAGTGCGATCAAGCATATCAAGTGTTTCATTATCAGTGCAGTGTGCATGAGCGCGGGAGAAGCGAATTAAACTGGATAATTTCACAAGTTCATTTTGAACGATGAAGTTAGATTGTGGAGTTGGTTGTCCTTTGGATTCGCTCATAACCTTTTGGAATTCTCCAAATGATTTTTGGAATTCTTGCATGACGAGCATGTTAACGATGGAACGATATAATTTTTCATCTTTCTTCACGAGGTCAGCGATGAGAGGATCTAATTCCTTGGTTCCTCTTGCGTGATTGACGTAGGCATAGAGAATATCTCTTAGAGATTCAGCAATTTGAATGGTTGATTCAAAGATTTTGATGTTTTGGGTGTAATCAACGCGAACTTTATCTCCTGCGACCATAAGAACGGTGCTTTGATCAGAATAGAAATCTTCGATGAATTCTTTAAGATTAGTGATAATCTTTTCTGTTTGTTCTTTGTTATTTAAAACAAAGTTTCCGAAATACGAACCTTCTTCATTGACATTATGGAGGATGATTTTCTTTCTTTCTTCATAGGTGCGGAGATCATGATCACGATTGATTGTGTATTCCAAGGTGTCTCTTACGTTTAAGAGGAATTGGTATAGACCGAAGATGTATTGACTTTGTTTATTCATGTTTGTTTGTTTCTCCTTCCAATACATATTTTCTTAGTTTGAAGACTCTAGTTACGATATATTTAGCGTATTTCTTCACACTCGGATAGGCATGCGCCATAACGTAGCTGTTCTCATGGAATTTATTGAACATCGAGATATCATTTCCACTATCACCGATGACGATGACATCTTTTTTATCGATACCATTATACTTACAATAATATTCTAGTCCAGTAGCTTTATTGCAATCTTTTGGGGTTAACTCATTAACAATGAGGGTCCAAGATGATTCGATATTTGGATGTTTTTCTCTTAAGAGTTTATTTAACTCACGAGTAACTTTCTTCTTATTTCTTCCTAGTCCGAAGAAGACCATCAATTTATAAATTGGGTTATTTTCAATTTCACTAGCGAATAATTCATTATCTAGTACATATGGTTCACGGTAGCAGAATTGAAAATGCCAATATATTTTATAAATCCAGAGGAAGAACTTTGGAATCCTTACATTTTGTTTGATGATGCAAGGATAATCTTTACTCGTCATCAAGTAGGCAAGGGGACGATGCTCCTTGTCAAGGAAGTTAAGAACTTCTTTTAAATCATCAGGATTCATCGATTCGTTACGGATACATTTTCCGTTAGAGAAGATTTGTGTGCTCGTGCAGTTCATGATGTCATAATCACGATTAATCTCCTCTTTTAACTTATCGGTAAACTGTGTCGATCTTGAAGTGACAAGAACAACTTTGTTTCCAGCATCGATAAAATCTTGAAGGAACTTAACGTTTTTTTTGGAGATACATCTCTTTTTTCCTCTCGGATAGAAGAGGGTTCCATCTAAGTCAACGGCGAGTAATTTATTCATAGCGTTTATAAAAATAACACATATGCACGCGAAAAGAAAGTAAAAAGAACTTGATATAAAAAGAAAACCCGGGAGTTATATCCTTCCGGGCTATTATTTGTGTTTATAAATTTATTTGATTGGGTTTTCCGCTTGGATAACACCATATCCGCCATCACGACGGTTATAGACAACAGAGATGCGGTCATCTTCCTTATCGAGATAGAGGAAGAAATCGTGGCCGATTGCTTCCATACGCGCAATAGCTTCGTCGATGGTCATTTCCTTTAAATAGTAAGATTTTAATCTGACGATAATATCTTTTTCTGGGATTGGTTCTTCTTCGATGCTTTCTAAATCAAGAGCGCGGCCAATGGAAATTTTTCCATTACTCCTATCCATTCTTGTTTTAAGTTTTCTAATTTGTCCTTCTAGTTTTTCAACAGCGGTGTCAATCGCGCAGTAAAGGTCACGGTCTGAGACTTCCGCGCGGAGTGTGACTTGTGGAAGGAAGATGGTGATTTCAATCTTCTGTGAATCACGATGCGCTGAAACAACAACGCGGCATTCAATCTCTTCATGGTTGACTAAATGCTTTTCAATTTTTCCGAGCTTCTTTTCGACAGCTTCAGAAATTCCATCAGTGATGGAAACATTTTTTCCAATGATTTGGTACTTCATATAAATAGACTCCTTTCTTTAGTTCTATATTCAATATGAATTTTTTGGACAATTTTAAACAAAAAACACAAACGCGTTCATAACTATTTTCACTGGAGTGTTCAAATAAAGCGTTTGTGTTTAATCATAATACTATACCTAGAATCCCTCTCGAGATTTCCCTACTTTAATTATAGCAAATGAGTATCTGTTTGTTTATTAAATTTTATTTAAAAGTGCTTTTATTTCTTCTACTTTATCAATCTTCTCCCAAGGAAGATCTAAATCCGGTCTTCCAAAATGACCATAAACCGCTAAATCACGATATCTAAATGTTGGCTTGGTGAGTGAGAATTTTTTGATGATCATTCCTGGTCTGCAGTCGAAAACTTTCTTAATAACACTTAATATTTCAGACTTAGAATATTTGCTGCTTCCGAATGTTTTTACCGAAATGGAAAGAGGTTCTGCAATACCAATAGCGTAGGATAATTGAATGAGGATTCTTTCCGCGACTTCTGCGGCCACTAAATTCTTCGCGATATACCTCGCCATATAGGCCGCGGAACGATCGACTTTCGTTGGGTCTTTCCCTGAGAAAGCTCCACCTCCATGTTCAGCGTATCCACCATATGTATCGACGATGATTTTTCTTCCTGTTAATCCTGTATCTCCAGCGGGACCACCAATGACGAAACGACCAGTCGGGTTAATGAGATATTTAAAGTCAGTATTAAGTCCGAAAGATTTAACAACTTTGACCATGATGGAGTCATGAATGTATTTCTCAAACTTTTCTAAATCGATGTCTGGGTCATGCTGAACAGACATTAAAACCGTATCAACTCTTGGGTGAGATGGGTCGGTGTAATCGATGGTGACTTGTGACTTCATGTCAGGACGAGAATGCTTAAATTCTCCATTCTTTCTTAATCTTGTCGCTTCTCTTAATAACTTATGAGCGATAACGATAGCAAGAGGCATGTATCCTTCGTTTTCTTTGCAAGCATAACCAAACATGATTCCTTGGTCACCAGCTCCTGTATCTTCAATCTTTCCACGGCTGACACCTTGATTGATATCAGGAGATTGTTGATGAATACGATTAACAATTTCCACAGTGTGATAATCGGTGATTAAGTCTGAGGAATTATATCCGACATGTCTTAAAACATCTTTGACGATTTCTTCAACATTAATTTTACTTGTCGTGGTGATTTCTCCTCCGACTAAAACGAAGTTATCACTTGTAAATACTTCGCAGGCAACATGGGAGTTTGGATCATCTTTTAGGCATGCATCTAAAATCGCATCAGAAATCTGATCGCATAATTTATCAGGATGTCCTTCAGAGACAGATTCTGAGGTAAAAAGAATTTTTTCTTCCATTTTAAATTCTCCTTTGATATAAAAAACCTCTCCCACAAGAAGGGAAAGGCATATTTTTTTCTTTCCTACTTATCGTTCGAGGTGTGGGACCTCGCTTGAGAAGAGCACTTACTTTTCTTAAAGAGTTGCTATCGCGATTTTTCATCTCAGTTTTCGCGATTCTTGATAAGCATATGTATTTTATATACTTTATAAAAAGTTTGCAATGAAAAAGCGCTTGAAGCGCCTTTACATTATTTGATAGTTTTAAGAGCCTGTGCTAATTGATCAGGACAAGATGTTGGTTTATACCCGCATTTTATTCCATCTAGACGGGCGATGACATCTTCAATTTTCATTCCTTTAATTAAAGAACAAATGCCTTGAAGATTGCCATGACATCCTCCGATAACCTTGGCGTCTTTCACGATTCCATCTTCGTATTCGATAATCATTTCTCTAGAGCAGACACCTTGAGGTTTGTAGTTTAAAATTGGCATTATTTAACAATCCTTCCGTAGACGGTTCCAGCGCATCCAGCAGCGTTGCTTTCATCAGTGTCGATATGGCAAGCGAGAGCGAAGTCATCTCTCACTCTGATGACGACATCACCAAAGATTAAATGACGGCCTTCTGTTAAAACTTCCAAATTAACGATTTCACCATTACTGACACCAAATTCTTTAGCGTCTTCTGGGGTCATATGAATGTGACGTTTGGCAACGATAACACCTTCACTAAGTTCAACTTCACCAGCTGGGCCAACGAGTTTGCATGGTCCACTTCCAGCGATATCTCCACTTTCTCTAACAGGAGCGTTGATACCGAGGGTTCTTGCATCAGTTAAACTGATTTCAACTTGGTTTGCTTTTCTGACTGGTCCTAAGATGGAAACATTTTTAATTCTTGTTTCAACTTTTTCACCAGTGGCTTTATTGATTTTATATCCAACGATGTCCACTCTTGAATTAGAAACGAATTGTCCTGGTTGGCTGAGCATAGCTCTAACGGATAATTCAAAACCTTTTCCAAATAATACTTCTAATGTTTCTTGGGTAACATGGACGTGACGAGCGCTGGTTTCAACTAAGATATCTCTCATT
The DNA here is from genome assembly GCA_017447305.1 of Bacilli bacterium. Taxonomy (GTDB): domain Bacteria; phylum Bacillota_I; class Bacilli_A; order RFN20; family CAG-826; genus RGIG3315. Next base: position 7,234 of record JAFSNY010000063.1, read on the forward strand.
AAAAAAATCCTTCTTTCTTTTCCGTTAATTATTATAGCAACGGAATTTATGACTTTCATCATTTTTGCAAAAAAAATATTTCTTAGAAATATATTGTGTTATACTATCGGATAGTGATAAGGAGGAAAGAAACATGTCTGAAGAAAATGAAATGACTTTGACTGAACAAATCTTGGATTGTTATAACACGAAGAATGTTTCTAAACTCCGAGAAATCTTTGATACTGTCCCAAATATCGATATCGCTGAAGCGCTTGAAGAAGTTGATGATGTTGCAGTGTTTTTATTCATCTTTAGAGCGATTAATGATGAATACGCTGCCGAAGTTTTTGCTGAACTTTCCAGCGAAAAACAAGAGATGATTATTAACGCTTTTGGTGATAAGCAACTCGTTGAACTTTTAAATAACTTGTTCACCGATGATATCGTTGATACTTTGGAAGATATGCCGGCGAATATCGTTAATCGTATTTTAAGAGTCGTTCCGAAAGAACTAAGAAACGACATTAACCGCTTATTAAATTATAAGGAAAATACCGCTGGGTCAGTGATGACCACTGAATATATTGAAATGACCGACACAACGACCGTTGGTGAAGCGATTAAACAAATTAGGAAAAAAGGTCGCGATGCGGAGACCATCTACACTATCTTCGTGAGAGATAAGATGAGAACGATGGTTGGCACAGTCGACTTAGATGATTTGATTTTTGCTGATGAAGATGTAGAGATTAGTGAGATTATGAATCGTGACTTTGTTACTTGCAATGTCAACGATGACCAAGAAACAGTTGCGAACATGTTCTCTCGTTACGACTTAACCGCGATGGCGGTTGTCAATAAAGATATGAAAATCTGCGGTATCATCACCATCGATGACGCGGTCGATATCTTAATGGAAGAAGCTAATGAAGACGTCGCGGCTTTAGGACACGTCGCTCCTTTGGAAGATTCATATTTAAACACTACTGCATTTCAAGTTGCAAAGAAATGTATTCCTTGGATTATTGTTTTATTAGTTTTAGGAACATTTACCACTTTGGTGTTAGACAGAATCGAAGGACAGCCAGTTTTCCAACTTATTTCCGTTCTCATTTGCTTTGTTCCCGCTTTGATGGATACAGGTGGTAACTCTGGAGGCCAGACTATCGCATTGATGATTCGTGGCTTGGCCACGAAGGAATTTGAACCGAAAGATTTCTTGAAAGTAATTGGAAAAGAAGCAAAGACTGCGATTATTGTTTCATCTATTGTCGCAGTGTTTGCCTTCGTTTGGTTCACTATTGAACAATACACAGGGATTGTTGAAATAGAAATAGATGGGGTTGCTTGTTCCGTTTGGAAAGGGAATTGTTGGACGAGTGAATTTTTCCTCTATGCCTTACGTATTTCCCTTACTGTAGCTGGAACTCTTCTCCTTTCATCTTTCATCGCAAAAATGATTGCGGTCTCCCTTCCTTTAGGAGTTGCTGCATTAAAGAAAGATCCAGCGATTATTGCCCAGCCATTATTAACTACTTTCATTGATGTTATATCTTTGTTAATATATTTGGGTGTTGCTACATTAATTTTTAACATTGTCGGATAGGTATTTTTATGTCGGATCAAGAAAAAGATAAAAAGATTTCATTAGAAATAATTCGTTTCACTATCACAGGAGTTGTTTGCGCAGTTTTAGATTTTATCACGATGTATCTCATCGCGATGGTTTTAAAGAACACTGGGATGAACGAAACTCTTGTTACCGCTTTATCAACTTTAGCGGGATTTATTGTTGGTGTTATCGCTAATTACATTCTCTCAACCATTTGGGTCTTTAAGAATGTTAAAGATAAAAACAAATCGAAAACCCCTCTCTTTATTATTTTATTTGTCATTTTATCGGCAATTGGATGGGGTTTATCATTTGGAACAATGGAGTTATGCCGTATTTCTTGTAATGCCTGGTGGGGTATTGAGATTACTCCAGATAGCATTAGTTTCTCTTCTTTAGCCACAGCGGAATTCTGGCTCTATGCGGTTGCCTTTGGTTTAAAGACATTAATCGGTATGGTTTGGAACTATTTAACAAGAAAATTCATTCTCTATAAAGCTCCAAAAGAAGAAAAGAACATTGAAAATGAGGATGTAGAAGAGGAAGTTGATGGTGAAGAACATGAGTAAAAAAGATGTCGTCATTATTGGTGCGGGTCCTGCTGGACTTACCGCAGCATACCAATTATTAAAAGCAAAGAAAGATTTCCATCCAATCATTTTGGAGGCAAGTGATGAAATCGGTGGTATTTCCAAAACCGTTTCATATAAAGGAAATCGTATGGATATCGGTGGTCACCGCTTTTTTTCAAAGAATGAACAAGTGACTTCTTTATGGTATGAAGTGATGCCTCTACAAGGAAAACCAGCGAAGGATGATATCATTTTAAATCGTGAAGTCCCATTAGCGGAAAATGGTCCAGATCCAGAAAAAGAAGATATCGTCATGCTTACTCGTCATAGAGTGTCACGTATTCTCTATCTCCATAAATTCTTCGATTATCCAATTTCTTTAAAATTCGCAACATTTAAGAATATGGGATTTGCTAGAACGATGAAAGCTGGCTTTGGCTATATTGGTTCCTGTTTCCATAAAAGAAAAGAAACAAGCTTAGAAAACTTCTATATCAATAGATTTGGCAAACCTTTATATCGTATGTTCTTTGAGAAATACACCGAGAAGGTTTGGGGAAGACACCCATCCGTCATCGATGCTTCTTGGGGTGCGCAAAGAGTTAAGGGATTATCACTTTGGAAGAGCATTGGAAACGCGATTGCCCGTCCATTTAGAAAGAAAAATTCCAAGAAAGTTGAAACATCATTAATCGAACAATTCTACTATCCAAAGAAAGGACCAGGTCAACTCTATGAAGAGATGGCTAGACTCGTTCAAGAGATGGGTGGAGAAGTTATCATGAACGCTCCTGTCACCAAGGTTCTTTTGAAAGATGGAAAGATTGATGGATTAGTGACAAAAGATGGAAAAACATATACGGGTATCGCTTATATTTCATCCATGCCACTTAAAGATTTAGTGGAAGCCATGGGTAAAGATAATGTCCCAGAAGATCCATATCGCATTGCGAGCGGACTCGTTTATCGTGACTTTATCACTGTCGGTGTTATCGTCAACGAATTAGCCATCAAAAACAAAACTAAGATTAAAACTATCAACAACTTAGTTCCTGATACTTGGATTTACGTTCAAGAAGAAGCGGTTAAAGTTGGAAGATTACAAATCTTTAATAACTGGTCACCATACATGGTTGATGACTTTGAACACAAAGTCTTCGTCGGTATGGAATATTTCGCTAACGAAGGCGATGAACTTTGGGAAATGGATGAAGAAGCCTTCAAGAAGATGGCCATTTCCGAATTAGCGCAAATCAAAGTTATTGAAAAAGAGGAAGACGTCCTCGACACCTGCCTCTTCAAAGTTAAGAAAGCCTATCCAGGATATTTCGATACATATTCTGAGATTGATACTTTAAAGACATACCTTTTAGGTATTGATAATTTATTCTGCGTTGGTAGAAACGGACAACATCGTTATAACAATATGGATCACTCCATGTTAACCGCGATGAAAACCGCAGAATATTTATTAGATCCAACTGACAAATCACGTGAAGAGATTTGGAATGTTAACACGGAGAAGGAATATCACGAAAGCAAAGATGAAAAAGCTGCTAAGTAATGTAGGTAATCATTTAAAAAAACAATTTAACTATATTCTTGCCCATGAATGGATGAGCTGGTTGTTTGTCGTTTTGGGTGCTTTTTTAATTTCGTTTATCGCTTATCTTATTTTTAATTCACCTTGGAGAGTTGGGAATCCTGAATTAAATCTATACCAGCCAGGAGTTTCAAGAACGGAAATTAATAACATCGCCTCAAAAGGACGCGCGTTTGTTAACTCTCTTGATTACACTGGTTTATATGTTACTGGGTGGATTTTGTTCATTGCGCTTTTGGTGTTAACCATCATCCTTTTAGCAAGAAGAAAAATGAAATGGAGATATGCATTCCTCATTCTTTTTGCTATTTCGACCATTGCAAAGATTGTTTACACAAACGCGACCGATAACATTTTTACACGTCAATATGATGTTTGGTCCTCTAGCTACTACGGCCATTACAGCATCACGATGCATATCTTTGAAAATGGATTCAAACTTCCAGAATTATCCTCAACTGGCAAAACTCTTGCGGATCGTTTAGGTAATTCGTATCAAATGTATCATCCAAAGTTTGCACATTATACATATGCGATTGTCATGAAGATTAATTCGATTTTATTTATCGGAGCGAATTCTCGTGCAGATTATACATTATACGAATCCGTTCGTATCTTTACTTGTGCGTTAACGATAATTAACGTTTATATCTCCTATTTAATCTTTAAAGAGATTCTCCGCACGACTAGAGGTGTCTTTATTGGAACAACATTTGTGGCTTTAGCTCCAGCATTAATTAGACTTTCAGCGGGAAGCAATAATGACCCAATGCTTTATTTCTTCATGTTCCTCGCAATTTTATTCGCTATCAGATTCTATAAGAGAAATGGATGGATCAATATCATCGGATGCGCATTAAGTATTGGCATTTCCATGGGAAGTAAGATTTCTGGTGCTTTAATCGCTATCCCTATCGGAGCGTTATTCGTTTATAAATTCATTCGTATCTTTATTGAAAATAAAGGCCAAGATCTTAAGAAACCACTTCTTCAAATCTTTGGTTATTATATTGTTTTCGCGATTATTTGCATGCCTCTTGGTCTCTTCTGGCCTTTATATAACTATAAGAACTATGGACAACCTCTTAGTTATGTTTGGCATAACCTTAACCACTTACTTCTTATTAATGAACCAAGTGAGAGAGAAGGCGTTGAAGTATATAGTTACGCTTCAATGTATCTCTTCTTCTCCTTTAGAACATTCTTCGCTTCGATGTTTCATGTTGGATTTTATAATGCAAAAACCGCTCCTATGATCGATTTCAACATGTACACGAACGCCTTTAAAACATCAATCTTTGGTGAATATTCATATCAAAGTGGAGCGCTTTTCTTCTGTGTCTTATTATACGGAACAGCCTTCATTATTGCCTTTGGTTGTTTAGGCATCGGACTATATTACATTCTTAAGGGAATTATCAAAAAACAATTTGATATTCCTATTCTTTTATCGATGCCGATGCTTATTTATTTATCATATGTCTTCATAAAATCTAAGGATGCATTTGCCTATATTCTCGCTATTTTAGCCTTCGCTGTTTTAGCGTTTGAGGCTTTCTACGTCATTAAGAATTATAAGAAAATGCACGATAACTATCTCATCATCTTCTTCATGATGCTCATTTTCATTACCTTTATGATTTCTTTCTTTGACTTCCAAGTCCAATACCCATATACCTGCACTTCTGACTTTAGATATATCGTTATCTTACTTGTGCCAGGTGGATATGTCATCGCTAGATTATTTGAAAAACAAAAGGATAATAAGAATTTCTATATCCCAGCGATTATCGTCCTCGCTATCTATTTCTTTGGTAGCATTGGACTCAATATGGTTATCTAATAAAATATTTTAATATTTAGTTGTATTTTAATATTTTTTTGTTAGAATAAACGAGCGAGTAAAATCGCAAATGCGCGAATGGCGGAACTGGTAGACGCGTACGTTTGAGGGGCGTATAGGGCAACCTGTGTGAGTTCGATTCTCATTTCGCGCACCAATACTTGAGAAAAATGGCAGTTAAGATAGACTGCCTTTTTATTTATAAAAAGATTATAATTTATATTTCGCAAATTTAAAAATTGTTTATAATTGCGAAACATAAAAAAGAGAGCCGAGGCTCTCAATGTTATTCGTATTTAGAGATATCGATTTCTTTGATAATCTTTTGACATCCCTTAATGGCTTTAGCAACATTTCCATCGATGAATGGGTTTCTAAGGTGATTAACTTCAAGCATCTTCACGAATGGATATTTGCCGCCCATCTTGCATAATTTGACATATTTCTTCCATGTTCTTTCGTAATTCTTTCTAGAAGAAATAAGGAATTCAAAGGCCACGACTTGCGCTAATGTGTAATCGATGTAATAAAATGGGGCAGTAAAAATGTGTGATTGTCTTAACCAATAGGCACCATGATTCATTGTTGGACAATAATCATATTTCTTATGTGGAGTGTTTTTCATTTCAATTTCTCTCCACTTTTTGCATCTTTCCTCATGACTTGCTTCTGGATGTGCGTAAACCCAATGTTGGAATTCATCAACGGTTATTCCATATGGGAGGAATTCAATCGCATCCACTAAGTGATTATAACGATATTTATCCGCTTCATCTTCGAAGAATCCTTCCATATGAGGCCATGTTAAGAATTCCATACTCATGGAGTGGATTTCTGCAGTTTCCATTCCTGGATCTCTATATTCAGGAACTTTAATGACACGTGAAGAATACATTTGGAATCCATGACCCATTTCATGGGTGAGGACGTTAACGTCATCGAGAGTGCCGTTAAAATTAGAGAAGACGAATGGGGTTTGATATTTGGAAAAATAAGTGCAATATCCACCAGGTGCTTTTCCTGGTTTAGCTACTAAATCAACAAGATGTAAATCGATCATATGACGGAAGAAAACGCTTGTTTCCTTACTCATTTTGTCATACATTTCCATCGCTACTTTGACTAAATGGTCACTATCACCTCTTGGGGTTGGGTTTCCACTTTTGAACATTAAGTTATAGTCAAATGATTGAGGATTTCTAATCCCTAATCTCTTAGCTTGTTCTTTATAAAGCTTATTGCATAAAGGTGTGACCGCTTTGGTGATTTGATCACGATATCCTTTAACCATTTCTGGATTATAATCGGTTCTACCCATTCTGAGATAGGCAAGTTCAGTGAAGCTATCAAACCCTAATGTTTTAGCGATTCTTGTTCTAATAGTTACAAGATTACCATAAAGCTCTCCGAGAGCCTGTTCGTGTTCTCCGAGCCATTTATCCATCGCCATCGCTGCTTCTTTTCTTTCTTCGCGGTCATCGCTTTTCATATGCTTTCCTAATTGAGAAAGATTAAGGGTTTCTCCTCTGAATTCAATTTGAGCGCTTCCCATGATTTCGTCATATTTGGAAGATAATTTGTTTTCTTCAATGACATCTGGAATGACTTTCTCATTAAATGTCTTTAAGGAGTTCTCATACATAACGAAGAGATATTCTCCATATTTCTTTTCTAATTCTGGACGATATGGGGCGTGCACTAAAACTTTAGAAATCTCTGTCGCGTAATTAGAAATGACTGGCCCGATTTCATCGACCACTCCAATGGCTTTAACATATTCAGGTTTTCTTGTATCGATGGAATAAAGTACATAGATTAAATTCATCTCTGTTGAGATTTCTTCCATGTATTTTCCAAAGCGTTTCATGAATTTATCCGCTTCTAAAGCGGTTTTACAATCTTTAATTTCTTGAAGAAAAGCGTCAAGCTTTTTTGAAACCTTTTTGATGTTAGGTACTTTAAATGGATAATCTTCAAATTTAATATTGATATCTTTCATCCTATTTTCCTTCTTTCTGGTGATGGTAATTATATCAATTAGATAATAAAGAAAAAAGGTTTTGCATCAAGAGATGAAACCTTTTTGTTTAATTCTTATTAATAGCCAGAAGTATCTAAATGGTAAGAACCTGACCCAGTAGTTATATCCGAGAACATCCGCATTATGCATGATGACGTTGCTACGATAGACACTATCGAGTTGATCAATATTTTCAACGATGAGAATATAATCATCATTATTTTTAACTTCTTCTACCTCATCACACACACTCGTAAGATTTGTTTTGATGTAGGATAGCTTCTTCTTTGTTTCGTCACAAGTTAAGATGAAGTCTTTATTCTTAAGTTCTTTTGATGTTTCATCTAAAAGATGGATACTTTCTTCATCAACAATTAAGTTCCATGAAGATTTCATTAATTTCACTAAACTCGATAAGGAGTCATGTTTAGATTTGAGGATAATTCTAATGGCCTTTTCGTGCTTCTTCATAATCGTATAGAAAGACAATACGAAAATGACATTAGCGATGATAATTAAGACATACACTCCTAAGACGATAATTAAGACAATCAACCATGTTGGCATAATAATTTTCCGTTCGAAGTAAATATACCACATACCCACTTTGAAATCGATATATTTTTTAACCCATCACTAGTGTATAAAAGTTGACTGATATTATCCTTGAGTGATAATATAATCACGAGGTAATTAACGTATGGCAAAACCAATTGTTGCATTGATGTACGACTTTGATAAAACATTATCGACGACAGATATGCAAAACTATTCCTTCATTCCTAATCTTGGGATGACACCTGAACAATTTTGGCAATCCACGACTGAATTTTCACAAAGAGAGGGAGTTGAAAAAATCCTTTCTTATATGTATGTGATGATTGTGACCGCGAAGAAAAAAGGGATTAAAATCACCAAAGAATATCTCATGGAATGCGGTAAGAATATTAAGTACTTCCCAGGTGTTACCACATGGTTTAAACGTATTAATGAATACGGAAAAGAGAAAGGTGTTAAAGTAGAACACTATCTCGTTTCTAGTGGCACGAAAGAAATATTGATGGGTGCATCAATCTTTAATGAATTCACTGAAGCGTGGGGATGTGAATATTATTTTGACCGTGAAACTGGGGAACCAGTTTGGCCAAAGCTTGCGATTAACTACACTCAAAAAACACAGTTCTTTTTTAGAATTGCTAAAGGTGCAACTAATGCGACAGATGACGCTGGTGTAAATAAGAAAAAGAAAGATTTACGTATTCCATATCGTAACATCATCTATTTAGGTGATGGAATGACCGATATTCCAGCGATGACCTTAGTCAAACATAACGGAGGAAGATCTATCGCTCTTTATCCTGGAGATAACATTCAAAAAGTTAAAGAGATTTATACGGATGAAAGATGTAACTTCGTTTGTAAAGCTGATTATAGTTCAGGATCAGATTTAGATAAGGTTGTTAAATTAATTATCGATTCCATCGCGATTAGTGAAGCGCTTTATAAGAAAGAAAAGACATTAGCGAATAAAGGATAATCATGGAAGAATTTGTCATCGGATCTCTTGTCATTGGAAAAGTTGAAGCCATAAGACCTTATGCGGTTTTTATGTCCTTTTCTGATGGAAGAAATGGTTTATTACATATTTCAGAGATTAGCGATGCTTATATACGTGATATTGAAAAGTTCGCCTCTGTCGGCGATGAAATAAAAGTTAAAATAATTGATATTGATCCAAACAATGGATTTTTAAGAGTTTCTCTTAAACAAGTTCCTGAAGAAGAAGCTTTTTCCACTCATCAAAACAATCGTCGTGACAAGGTTGATGCAACAAGTGATGAATTTAAAACTTTAGCGGAAAAACTCCCAAATTGGATTGAGGAAGCATATCAAAAAGCAAAGGAAGATGAAAACAATGATTAAACTTGATTTATCTCATTCATTAGATAAGGAAGTCTTTAAGGACTATCAAAGCAAAGTTACCATTATTAATCAGATGATTAATGAAAAGACTGGTTTAGGTAACGACTTCTTAGGTTGGGCAGATTGGCCAATCAACTATGATAAAGAAGAAGTTGAAAGAATGCTTAAAGGCGCGAAATATATCCGCGATAATTACGATATCTTAGTCGTATGCGGTATCGGTGGATCATATCTAGGTGCAAGATGCGCATTAGAAGCCCTCAAGGGTTTATATCCTGATGATAAACTTCAAATCATCTTCATGGGCCAAACATTCTCACCAAATTATGTTGCCCAAGTTTTAAATTATTTAAAGGGTAAGAGATTCGCGATTAATGTTATCTCTAAGAGCGGCACCACGACCGAAACAAGTATTTCCTTTAGGCTCTTAAAAGATTTACTTGAAAAACAAGTCGGTAAGGAAGAAGCAAGAAAAGCTATCTATGCAACAACTGATAAAGAAAAAGGTGCATTAAAAACACTCGCTACCAAGGAAGGATATGAAACATTTACTCTTCCAAGCAATATCGGTGGTAGATTCTCCGTTTTAACCGCGGTTGGATTATTCCCTCTTGCCTGCGCAAATATTGATATTAAAGCGATGCTTGAAGGCGCAAAAGAAGCACGTGATTTATATATGAATGACCATCTCGATACGAATATTTGTTATCAATATGCGATTACAAGAGATTACATGTATCGTCATGGAAAATCTTCCGAAATGTTTGTCACTTATGAACCTTCAATGTCTCAACTTTCCGAATGGTTGAAACAATTATTTGGAGAAAGTGAAGGAAAAGAAAGAAAAGCTCTTCTTCCAACTAGTGTGACATTCTCTACAGACCTCCACTCCTTAGGTCAATTCATTCAAGATGGCACTCACGTTTTATTTGAAACGATTATTAACGTTGTTAAACCAAACCAAGATATCGTTATTCCTCATGATAATGAAGACTTAGATGGCCTTAATTATCTTGAAGGTAAAGGTTTAGCCTTCGTTAACCAAAAGGCTTTTGAAGGAACATTAAAGGCCCACGTCGAAGATGGTGGTGTTCCATGTAATATCATTTATATTGATGAGATGAACGAAAAGAATTTAGGTCACCTCTTCTACTTCTTCATGAGAGCTTGTGCGATGAGCGCATATCTCCTTGGAATCAATCCATTTAATCAACCAGGTGTTGAAATTTATAAGAGAAATATGTTCCACCTCCTTGGAAAAAAGGGATACTAAACTTCTAGTTTAAAGAAAAAAATGTCGCCCATGAAAAAGGCGATTTTTTTCGTTGACTTGCTTATATCATAATGATATATTTAATTAGCGCATATTGAGACCCTAAGTCGGATGCTTAGCTCAGCTGGGAGAGCATCGCCTTTACACGGCGGAGGTCGTGGGTTCGAGTCCCTCAGCATCCACCATATGCGTAATATACCCTTGTGGGAGGGTAGCGAAGTGGCTAAACGCGGCAGACTGTAAATCTGTTACCTCCGGTTTCGGCAGTTCGAATCTGCCCCCTCCCACCACTCCTTTCGAGAATGGGGTGTAGCCAAGCGGTAAGGCAACAGACTTTGACTCTGTCATCTCGCTGGTTCGATCCCAGCCACCCCAGCCACTCATTTCACTCTCTAGCTCAGTCGGTAGAGCACTTGACTTTTAATCAAGGGGTCTGGAGTTCGAATCTCCAGAGAGTGACCATCCAATGCCCAGGTGGCGAAATAGGTAGACGCACAGGACTTAAAATCCTGCGGATTAACACTCCGTACCGGTTCGATTCCGGTCCCGGGCACCAGCTAAAATGAAATGCTCCTTAATTCAAGTCTAATTGACACGATAAAGGAGCTTTTTATTATATTTTTTCATTGATTACTACCTACTCTTTTTTTATAATAAATCTAACAAACCTAACAAAAAACTAAATCTAACAAACCTAACAAAAAATGGAGGTATTATGAACAACGTATTCACAGTGACCTTTGGTCAATTGCCGTCTAGTTATATTAATAGAGAGCATGTCTCTGAAAAAATATGTGGTGATTTTTGTCTTGATTTCCCTTTGTCACATATTTATATCATTAGCGGTGTAAGAGGATCTGGCAAAACAGTTTTACTGACAAATGTTTCTAAAACAATAGAAAAAAAGAAAGATTGGTTAGTTGTTGATGTCAATCCAAACAGAGAAATACTAGAGCAAATTGCATCTGGAATATACGAAAATGCTCATGTTAAACACTTGTTTATTTCAAAATCATTCTCATTTTCCTTCCATGGTATAGGTTTTTCAATTGAAGGCGACACACCTGTTTCAAATGTAAAAACTATCTTGGAAAAAATGTTGAATGTATTAAAAAAACACAACCAAAAATTGTTGATAACAGTCGATGAGGCGTCTAACAACACACATATGCGCTCATTCGCTCACGACTTCCAAAGTCTTTTAAGAAATGACTATCCAGTATTCACGTTAATGACTGGGTTATATGAAAACGTTAATTCTTTACAAAATAATAAAAACCTAACATTTCTTTATCGCGCTCCTAAAATTGATTTGGGTCCATTAGATAAAAAACTAATTGAAAAAGAGTACTCCTCAGTTTTCAATGAAGAAAAAGAAGAAACAATTAGTGTTTTAGCAGAATTAACAAAGGGTTATGCATTTGCCTATCAGGTTGTCGGCTATTTGTTTTCTAAATATAAAAAAATCGATAAAATTTATGACGAACTAGATCAGTACTTATCAATTTATGTTTATGATAAGATTTGGTCCAGATTACCAGTTAATGAAAAAATCTATTTGAAATGTTTCCAAACAGATTTAACCTCAACCGAGAATATTATTTCAAGAGTGCCATACGATGAGAAGTCTTGCTCTGTTTACCGAGATAGGCTAATTAAACGTGGTCTCATAGCTGCAAACGCATATGGTATTGTTTCTTTGACGCTTCCTAGATTCGAAATTTTTATTAGTAAACAGTAATTAGTTTTTTATAGAAAACAACATTTATTTCGCATCACAACACACATCCAACTCTATAATAACGATACCGATTCATCGGTATTTTTATTTTTTCTTTTTAAGCATATTGTTTTAACATTTGTTTATTAATGTGCTAATATTTTCTAGGTGAATAAAATGACTGAAACAGAAAAACAAATCATTGCGACATTAGATAAGATTAGACACTTCCTTCAAAGAGATGGAGGAGATGTTCAATTTGTTAAATTTGAAGATGGCATTGTTTATGTTACCTTACATGGAGCGTGCCAAGACTGTATGTTAGCAAGCGATGAAATCAAAGGATTCGTCGAAGTTATCTTACAAGAGGAAGTTCCAGGAGTTATTGATATAAGATTAGTTTAATCCTAGACACTGGGGTGTAGCCAAGCGGTAAGGCAGCGGACTCTGAATTCGCCACTCACTGGTTCGATCCCAGTCACCCCAGCCAAAACTTTATCGAATATTAAAAAGCAGATTCACGAGGAACCTGCTTTTTTGTTAATTATGTTTGTTTAATTAATTTGCTGGAGTGAGAGTAATATGGCTATTTCCACTTGATTCAATATAGAAATTAACGATATATTCTCCTGCTGATTCGACTACAAAGTTGTCTCCATTTGCATCGCCATACCAAGCATTAATACTTGAGACGACTTTGATTTGACATGCTTCTGTGAATGTATAAACGATAGTGTAGTGATTGCTATCTTCTGAATCAACGGTCATAAGGCAATTTTCATCATTTGTTGTCCAGCCATTGAATGAACCAGTGAGATAATATGTAACTTCAACTGGATCAAGATTGTCGGTTTTTTCTAAAACGATAACATCGGCTTCGTTTAATGCATCAAGATGTAAATGAACTGTGTAAACACCAGGTTCAGCGGCAACTTCATTATTGCCCATTCCATCTGGATACCAAGTGTTTTCACTAGACATGCACTTTAATTCTTGTCCGGCTTGTAATTCAAGGCCTGCGAATGTGTAGTGATTGGCATCTTCTGAATCAACAGTCATGGCGTAGTTAGAGTCTAATTGGCCCCAGCTGTTGAATGAACCAACAACATAATAAGTAAGGGATGGTGTATCTTCTACGACAGTGAACCAAACCCAACGAACAACAGCGTTATAATTGTCGTCTTCGGTGACATGGACGTGATATGCATAAGTTCCGCCGGCAACCATATCTGCTTTGGCAACTTTTGCTTCAGTGTCATTGTTCATGTAGAATTCTTCGACTGTTGCGTCATTAACATCAATTTCATAGTTGAAATCTGGAATGCTAGAGACTTCAAAGCTTCCTGCTCCACCATTTGCTGTGTTGGTTTCTTCACCATATTTAATGGTGATGACTGGGGTAACTTTTTCACCAGAAATGACAGTAAACCAAACCCAACGGACGACTGCGTTATATTTGGCATCTTCAGTAACGATGACACGGTAAGCATAAGTTCCACCAGCAACCATATTTGCTTTTTCAACTTGTGCATCAGTGTCATTGTTCACATAGTATGCTTCGACTGTTGCATCGTTGACATCGATTTCATAGGTGAAATCTGGGATAGCGTTATCTTTAAAGCTTCCTGCTCCACCATTTTCGGTATTATTGACTTCACCATACTTGATAGTGATAACAGGGGTAGTTTTTTCTACTGGTGTAGCTTCGGTAACTGTGAACCAAACCCAACGAACAACAGCGTTATAATTGTCGTCTTCGGTGACATGGACGTGATATGCATAAGTTCCGCCGGCAACCATATCTGCTTTGGCAACTTTTGCTTCAGTGTCATTGTTCACATAGTATGCTTCGACTGTTGCATCGTTGACATCGATTTCATAGGTGAAATCTGGGATAGCGTCGGCTGGGAAAGATCCTATTCCAGTGTTTGTTGTGTTAACTTCTTCACCATACTTAATGGTGATGACTGGGTCGGTTTTCGCACTAGAAATGACATTGAACCAAACCCAACGGGCAACTGCGTTATAATCATCATCTTCTAATACGTTGACATGGTAGGAATAGGTGTATCCAGCTTCCATTTCATCTTTATCAACTCGACCATAATCATCGAATTCTTTTTGATAGAATTCTTCGACTGTTGCATCGTTGACATCAATTTCATAGGTGAAATCTGGGATAGCGTTATCTTTAAAGCTTCCTACTCCACCATTTGCTGTGTTGGTTTCTTCACCATATTTAATGGTGATGACTGGGGTAACTTTTTCACCAGAAATAACTGTGAACCAAACCCAACGGACTACTTGATTATATTTAGCGTCTTCAGTAACGATGACACGGTAAGCATAAGTGCCACCAGCAACCATTTCTGCTTTTTCAATTTCGGTTTCTGTAGAATTATCGACATAGCAAGCTTCAACTGTTGCGTCATCGACGTCGATTTCATAAGTGAAATCTGGGATAGCATTATCTGCGAATGATCCAGCGCCACCATTTTCTGTATTGACTACATGAAGATACTTAATGGTTACAACTGGTGTAATTTTTGCTGGAAGAGATTCTTCGGATTCTGCTGGTTCAGATTCAGGTGGTAATTCTTCACTACTTGGTTCTGATTCAGGTGGTAATACTTCAGAGCCTGGTTCTGATTCTTCAGTAGGAACACTTTCTTCTGCAGGTTCTGATTCTGCTGGAACTGATTCTTCAGCAGGTTCTGATTCTGCTGGGGTAGATTCTGCTGGAACTGATTCTTCAGCAGGTTCACTTTCGGCTGGTTCGCTTTCTTCAGGAACGGATGTCTCTGAAGGGATAACTGATTCTTCTTCGGATTCAACTGGTTCTTCTGAAGATTCAATTACTGGAGTGCTTTCGCTCACTTGTGATGTTTCGCTGATAGATGATTCTTCACTCTTGTTACTATCTCCGCCTTTTTTACGGACGGAACAAGCAGTGAGCATCATGGCAGCAGATAACAATAATATCAATGGTTTTTTGCTCATAAGCAACTAATCCTCCTTTTTTAGAATTGACTTTTCACCATTAAAATCTTCAAATAAATGAATTTTAATATTGTTAAACTTTAGATATATTATATCTCCTTTCTGATAATTTAATCTATCTTGAACTTTGATAACAAAGCTTGTGCTTGATTCATGGATTGTATCATTATCCTTAAAAAAGTCTGTATATATCAGTGTTTCGCTTCCTAAAGTCTCACATAATTTCACGTATACAGGAATACCTTTTTTATCTTCTGAAAGAGTAACATCTTCGCTTCTGATTCCGAAAATTATTTGTTTTTCTTCTTCACTTAGATATTCTTCATCAACCTTTCTTATTTCCTTAAGAGGGACTTTGTAGTCATTATCGTTAGGGAGTTTAAGCAAGAGGTGATCTTTTTCTTTTTTCATCATAATTTCTAAGAAATTCATTTGTGGAGTTCCTAAAAATCCTGCGACAAAGCGGTTAGCAGGGTAGTCGTAAAGGTTAGTTGGAGTATCGATTTGTTGGACCACTCCACCTCTCATGACGACGATTCTTGTTCCCATTGTCATCGCTTCAACTTGGTCGTGAGTAACGTAGATGAATGGGACATCGAGTTTATTATAAAGATTAGTTA
This sequence comes from Bacilli bacterium, assembly GCA_017447305.1. Classification (GTDB taxonomy): domain Bacteria; phylum Bacillota_I; class Bacilli_A; order RFN20; family CAG-826; genus RGIG3315. Next base: position 23,402 of record JAFSNY010000063.1, read on the forward strand.
TTTCCACACGCATCTGAGCGCGTAGTTTAGCGTCCAGATTGGATAATGGTTCATCGAGAAGGAAGATTTTTGGAGTTCTAACAATCGCACGACCTAGGGCCACTCTTTGACGTTGGCCACCACTCATGGCTTTCGGGCGACGGTTAAGTAATTCTTCGATATCGAGAATCTTCGCAGCGTCTTTCACTCTTTTATCAATTTCTTCCTTTGGAAGATGTTTATCTACGAACAAAGGAACCTCGGTTATAGAGTAATAGTCATAGTCCTTTTTAATCTCTTCAATGCGTTGATTATAAGTATCAAGATTCTTTTGATCGAAACGATTCTCAAGTTTTTCTAATTTGAGTTTTTTCTTTTCTAACTCTTTTTCATCACTTGTTTGTTCAATTTCAAGTTTTAAAGCTTCAATTTGCTCTTTGAGTTTATTAAGTCGAATGATGGCTTTAATGGTTTTTCTTTCTTCTTGTTTAATCGCTCTTAAAAGCTTCTTATCAATTCCCATCTTTGGTGTTCCATCAGGATTTAACAAAGGTGTAGGTACCTTGATATTTTTTAAACCAAAGGACATATTTTCATATGCGGTCATATGTGGGTATAGGGCGTAATTTTGGAAAACCATCGCGATATTACGGTATTTAGGTTCAACGCGATTCATTAATTCATCATCGATATAAATATTACCTTTAGAGATATCTTCAAGTCCGGCAATCATCCTTAGTGTTGTAGATTTACCACATCCAGAAGGTCCGACAAAGACGACGAATTCTTTGTCCTTTATTTCAAGAGAAAAATCGGAGACAGCGAGAACATCGGGATTCTTTTTATTTTTTCCCGGATAGATTTTACTTACTGATTCAAGTTTAAGTTTGGACATAAATAATCTCTCCTTTATTCAGCGGACTTATTGATAATCTTCTTTAACACTTTATCCATTCCAACATAGGAAGCACCTAAGATTTCGATATCACTATCGAAAAGACTGAAGGTCACTTCTGGCTGGTTGATTAAATCTTTTAATTCTTCATTTACTGCGAAAAGATATTCATCTTTAAAGAATGTCACTCTTCCTGATAAGACGTATTTTGCGATATCCATGACTTCGATGAATTCTCTCAATGATTTGCCTAAGATATGGGCGGAATTTATAACTAATTGATGGATATCCTTGTTATTTTCATATAATTTGAATAATTCATCGCGGTTAATTTTCTTATCTAACATCTTGCTAGCTTGGTCGCATAGACTTCTTAAAGAGATGAATTCGTCGATAGGGAGATATTGATTATCTTTATGATATTTAATTAATCCAAATTCGCCAGCGTATCCTAAATCTCCGGTGAAGAGTTTAGAATTGATAAAGATTGCTCCTCCAACACCATAATCAATAGAGAGATAGCAAGCATTATTGACGTCTTTTAGATTTCCAGAGTATTGCTCTCCGATAGCTTGGAGATTGATATCATTAATGAGGGTGATATCAACATTTGGGAATTCTCCTAAGAAGGCATTTTGGATATAGTTCTTTTCTTTAAATAGTTCGGAATCAAATTGCTTGGATAACGCAAGTTCTCCAGTCTTTAAATTAACTCTTCCTGGGACGGAGATAACGATATGAAGTATCGTTTGTTTTTGAATATCTTCACCGATTAATTTTTTGGTTTCATCGACGATATAGTGAATGGCTTCCGCGTCATATTTTTCAATTGGGATATCGCTCTTTTTGATGATTTGATGATGTAAATCACTGATAGCGATAACCGCATGTAAATTGGAAATATTAATAGAAAGGATATATCCATAGGTTGGATTAATCTCATAGAGCACTCTTTTACGGCCATATCCACTTATTGAGGTGGATTCTTTAATACGAATAATTCCTAATTTCTCTAAGGATTTGATAATCGAAGAAATTGTCGCGTTGCTTAAAGAGAGTTCGTCGGCTAGTTCAGTTCCAGAATATGGACCTTCACTAAGCATTTGAAGCACTAATGAGCTATTGAGTTCGCGTGAATAAGTTTGATCTTTTCCGATTTTCATTTTGATTATCCTATTAATCCAAATCTACTTCCATTATATGTACAGGCGATGAGGGTTCCACCTTCATTAGCTGCGGCAAATCTACCTGTTCTTAATCCATCTTTAGTGGAATATGAAACCTCATCACCGTTAAGAACAACGCATGATTTAAAGGTGATGTTTTCTAGATATGCATTCGCTCTTAACGTTCCAGCGAAGCATCCGTTCCATGAATTAGCGGTAACTTTGATGTTTTCAAATGTTACATCGTAGATTTCTCCGTTAAATGATGAGAAGAAACCAACCGCATATTTTGAGACACGATAGTTATCTTCTTTTTGTTGATCAGTTAATGTGAGATATCTTTCGTTATCGTTAATGACAGCGTTTTTAATCGTATGACCAAAGCCATAAATCTTTCCATTAAAGACGTATTCAATGATGTTATCTCCAACAACACCGATGGAATAGATTTCTTCTCCGTTAAAGTCAATATCATCGGTTAATACGTAGGTTTTACTATAGTTTTCATATCTTGAAGCATCATATGTTTGGATGTTGAAATATGTTTTGAAGTCTTCTGCGCTACTAAGAGCGATATAGTTAGTGACATCACTTTCTTTAATTCTTTCATGAGTTAGGTAGACAGAAGAGAAACGATAATAGTCACCATTCTTTAAATTGACAACAAAGTTAAGCTCAACATCAGGTTTAGCTTCCATGATTGATTGAGGGATGGTGATAACGTGTTCAGTGATGTCGACGTTAATCTCTTCGTTTTCACAAAGGACCACCGCATCAGTTAAATTAACTTTATCTGGGAAGGTGATAACAAAGTCTTTATTTGTTTCTCCTTGATAGATAACATGCATACCAATACTTAAATATTTAGGTTGAACAACGGATACGTTTTTCATCTTTGTTTTATTTGTCGCAGTCACTCTGACACCGAAGTTATAGACACCATAGGCTTCAACTTCATCAGAGACTCTTAAGATATCTCCATCGATTGATACACCACCGACATCGCTTGTAAGTGTCCAGACCTTCTTTTGATTAGCTGTTTCTGGGAGAATGGTGGCGTTTAATTTATATGAATGTCCAGCATATACTTTCATTGGGAAATCACTATCAATAGATAAGGATTCGATTTCATCGTAAAGATGGAATTCTTTTTCATCTTCGAGAGTTACATTATCAATAGTTAAGGATAAACGGACTTTAAATGATTTACTTAATGCATCTTTAGTTATTAAAGTGAAGCCATCAGCCACCACTCCTAAATCATCACATGTGAGGACGAGCAAATCTTCGTATCTTTCCGTGAGATAATCTGGAAGAAGAATATAGGTGATTTCGATATCTTCACCAAGCGTGCAATCGGTGGTTTCATTACTAATTTTTAGAGAATAAGGATAGAAGAATTCAATTGATGGTTTTAAGCTTGGAAGAGCTTCTAAACTTAAGTTCCATGCCTCTTCACTGAAGTTAAGATTATATGAGTCGGCAATGAATTCAGCGAGGCTATCATACAGTTTACAGTGATCTCCATCAATTCCAGTGGATAAAACTGGCCAAACGGTTGAGATGGCGTAGCAATTACTCATTCTGCCTTCATTAAATCCAACAAAGGCTCCGGTATCATCGCCTTCTCCATCAACTTTTCCAATGGCGTAGCAGTTCTCAACAGTGCCGAGGTTTCTGCCGATGAATCCACCAATCATATGGTAGGTGTTTTCACCAATGTTATTGGAGATATTAACATTAGCCCAACAGTTGGTGATTTCTCCTTCACTAACTCCGACGAATCCACCAGCGAAGGAACAGACATTACTTTGTGTTAAACCAACAACACCAAGGTTTTTGATTGTCGCGAGATTATGGACATATCCGAATAATCCAGCGTTAAATCCTTGTTCATCGTGACGATTGATATATAAGCCACTGATGGTGTAACCATTTCCATCAAATGTTCCTTTGAAGGCAAAGTTATAAGCTGTGCCATCTAAAACATCACGATATGTTCCAATTGGGTTCCATCCTTTTCCATCGTTATATCCTTCTCCACCTTCGGATAGATATGTTGTTAAATCGATATCGTTTCCTAGGACATAATATCCGCCTAAGGAGACTTCATCATTGTTGATGGAGGCTAAATCTTTCGCGGTTTTAACAATCTTTGTTGCTTTAATTAAGTTTAGATAAACGTTGTTACGAGGAGTGACGACTGTTAAAGTGTTTTCTCCAACATTGCATTCGTTCACTAAAGAAGCGCGAATAGATAATTGATGTGTTTCTTCGTTATATGTGTATTGACCCGCGCCGATTTCTTTACGATTCTTAAGAATGCGTAAGACTTTGTGTGGAAATTCATTTGAATTAACATCTGAGAAATCAAGGAAATAAATAAGGGATTGGGTCGCATCATCTTCTGATACTTGCTTTGCGGTTAAGGTCTTAGCAAGATGAGTTTTTGCAACTTTAAAGACTTTAGAAGCACTCGCTCCATTAGAAGATGCGATAACTTCAAAAGATAAGTTTTCTTCGGCAGCGTGCGTATAAGAAATCATTCCATTTGATGAATCGATGGTAATGCCGCGATATGTTTCCTTTAAAGAATATGTGATGGATGAATTCGTGCTGGAATTAGCGATGACATAATCTCCATCGCAAAGGTAATCACTTATTTCAACAAAGGTGATAGTTGGGGTCGGGATAACTTGAAGTAAATTAATGACAACAGGGTTAGAAGTTAGCTCACCTTTTTTAGCTTGGTAAAGAACTTGAGAATAGTTAGGAACATCCTCAGAATAGGTGATGACTCCACTATTTTCGTTTAAAGAGACATTATCGGGGATTTTTCCAAGGAAGGAATAAACGACATCTTTGGAATGTTGTTTAACCACCACTTTGTCACCTGAATAAATGGAATATTCATCTTGAGCGAATGTTAAGCCATCCTCTTTAGATGAGCATCCACTTAGCAAAGATGCTGAAAAGATAAGAGTTGATAAGAGATAAAGAAGTTTTTTCATCCTTTGAGTCCCCCTGCATTTGTTGATTCGATAATCTTCTTTTGGAAGATGAGATATAAGACGAGGATTGGGAAAACCGCAATCATCATAGAAGCAAAGATTTGTGGGTAGTTACCGCTGTTCGCGGTCTGAAGTGATTGAAGACCAACGGCTAAGGTGACATGTCCTCTTGGGAGATATAGTCTTGGAGTCGCATAGTCATTCCAATAAGCAATACTTTGTAAAACCGAGCAGGCGATTAATGATCCACGACACTGCGGCAAGACGACACGGACAAAGGTTTTAAACCTTCCGCAGCCATCTATTGATGCAGCTTCTAAGTAAGAATTAGAAACTGATGAGAACGAAGAATATAGCAAGATAAAGTTAAAGCCAAACGCTCCAGAATATAAGAAGAGGATGCCCATAAAGGCATTATCTCCATCCAGATGGAGTTTTTGCATCATTTGGACCTGAGCTGGTAAGGTACCAACAATTGGGACAATCATCGTGAAGATAGCAACACCATAGATGATTCCTCTACCTTTGAACTTAAATTTAGCTAGGACATAAGCAGCGCAAGATGAGAAAAATAAATTAATTATTGTTCCTAGGACAGTAAGTAGAACACTCATAAGAATCATGTTAGCGATACTTTGTCCATCAATCGTGAATTTTAAGATTTCAATAAAGTTCATCCCGTAAAATTCTTTAGGAAAACCGAAGATGTTAAGATCGAATTCTTCGCCTTTCTTAAAGGAAGATATGAGCATCCAAATAAATGGGAATAGTAATGAAGCGGCGTAAATAAAGAAGATAGCGAAAACAACCCATTTGGTGACATGATAGGCGATATCCCTCTTCTTTTTAATGTAGTGAATCCCTTGATAGGCGCGACTTAAATCTTCCATTAGAAATCCACTCCTTCATATTTTTTCGATAAATAGTGCCTAGTTAAAAGAATAACTGGCGCCCAAATCATTGACATCATTAAGCCAAAGGCCGAGGCACGACCAAACGATGAGCCATCTCCTGCTGCATCAAGGAAGATTGACATCGAGATGGTATAGGCTGCAGCGGTATTTTCACTAGTGAGTAATAATGGTTGGAGATATAAAGTTAAGACATTAGTCATTCCAAGGACAACTAAGGTAACAACGGTTGGCCAAATACAAGGGATAACGACGTGAATGAATTCTTTAAAATATCCAGCGTTATCAAGCTGTGCAGATTCAAATAATTCCTTTGGAATTCTTCCAATCGCACCTGAGATAAGGATGATGTTATATCCTAGACCCGCCCAGATGAGATAGAGGATAACCATGAAGGAACAATATGGGGCGTTAGCGAAGAATCCAGCGGGGAATCCTAAGAAACGCATAAAGCCATATAAATATCCATAGTTTCCATCAAACGTTGTTTTAAAGGCAAATGTTAAGGCGACAACAGGAATGATGTTAGGAAGGAAGAATATCGCTCTAAAGACATTAGCGAACGCCATCTTCTTATGAAGGAAATATGAGAAGATTAATGATAATGGTAAAGAGATAAAGACGGTAATAATACCAATTGATAAGGAATTTAGTAGAACTAAACCAGTATCATTAATCCATGTCACACCCGAGTCATGTTTCGTGCTATGGAAGAGATCATCAAAATATTGGGTAAAGTTAGCAAATCCCCATGAAGTATTGTTGTAGATATCTGTTACTCTAAAGGCATTTAAGATGGACTGAATATTGACAAAAGACCACGTTAAGACAAATTGAGCGACTGGATAAAGAAGCATGAGAATAATGAAAATATAATCTCTTTTTCTTCGAGACATATGATGATTAACATATTTCGGTCTTTCTCTAACGATAGAATCTATATGAACACTACTCAGGTTTTCCATTTTAGATCCTTTCGAGATAGAAATTATCGATGTTAATTACGGTATCAGCTTCTTGATTATAAACTTGAATTAAAATGCTATAGCAAGTTTCAGGAGCGGTGATTTCTTTGCTGATTCTTTGATAATCACTTGAGGTGATTTCAATATTATCACTTGAAATCGATGAATCAGAATTATCACGATATCTAACAATGACTTTTGAAGATGAACCACTACTTTTAGCATCTAGTGATAGTCTAAAGTTTTGGCCAGCATAGACGGAATCGACACTAGCGGAAAGATATCCGCCTTCTTTAATAGTTGCGCCTGCTGATTCTTCATTACCATCAGTTAATGTTGGGAAACATACATCACTGATTTCAACATTCTTATAACCAGCGAGTTTCGCGTAGCTCCATCCATATCCATCAACAACACCTTTTCTTGTGAAATATTCAAAGTCACCATTGGCGACTAAGTTAGCCTTAGGAAGGGTGATTGGTGAAGTTGGATATAAGGATTTGTTAGCAGTAGCGACAGTAACATCCGCATTCCAAGTAACGTATGGCTGGTTAAGGAATGGGAGATAAGAAATATAATCTACGACCATGTAGTCTGTTTCAAACTGAGACATACCAACGAAGGCTGAGTTATTTGGGAACCAGTTACCAAGCCATAATTTTGATTCGAGTGATGGGACATATGTATCACTAACTGCGGAGACATAGCCATCGATGAAATAAACGACGAGTTCAGGATCGGTGTACCAATCAAAACCAAAGGTATGGAATTTGCCATCGTTTAAATTGATAACTTTTCCGTGCGTAACGTTTTCTAAAACGACATCTTGGGAGATGGCTTTAGCTTCTGTTACATAATTAGTATTTAATATATTTTTAAAGGATATAGAGCCACTTTGGTTTCCACCTGGTAGTTCGATATCGATTTCGTGATTATCGCGTTCTTCGCTTTCGGGGTTTTCCCTATTCGTGTATGTCCATAAAGCGGTACACGCACCTTTTCTTAATAATGGTTTCATTTTCACTTCATAGTGGCCTGGACGGCAGTTAAATTTAGAGATGATAACCGCGCCTGTATTACGTCCGTCTTTAAGGGTTCCCACGCCTTTGACATCATTTTTGGAATAATACATGCCATTACCTCTAAGTAAGAGATAACCATCTTCTGTGTAGAAGACATTATCAGGGACAACGCCTCCGTTGCCACTTCCCCAAGCTCCACTTCCGATGAACCAATAATCGTAATTGACTCCGGTGGTGAAATCATCGAAAACGACATTATCTTCATCGATTTGAACGCTTGAGAGTCGATAATACTCATCGCCTTGAGAAGGAGCAACGCTCTTATCAATTGGCTTTGAGTTCGTGCAGCTAAATAAAGTTAAATTGAGAATGGCAAGCAAAAAAGTGCTCGCAAAAGGTTTAAAAGTCGTTTTCATCTTAACTCCATTATATTGCTTATGAAATAAATAAGAAATATATTTTTTTACAAACTGAAAAAATATTAAATTACTCTTTCAATAACCTCGCTATTATTTTATAATATTTCTAGACATTTTTATCTTGTTTGTAAAGGAGTCAAAAATGAAAAAATCTATATTATTTCTTTTGCCTTTTGTTGTTGGAGCAACAACGCTTCTCACCTCTTGTGGTAGCACCAAAAACGATGAAAACACCCTTAATGTAATCTGCTTAAACGCTGGTTGGGGTGCAGAATGGATTCAAGAAGCCGTCAAGATTTGGGAAAAACAAAACCCAGATTATAAGGTCAATCTCAATGCGACAAGAGACGCTAAATCACTTATTACCGGAAACATCTATAAGAGCGGAAACGTCGATGATGTTTATATTTCCATAGGAAGCGATTGGAAGAGATACGCTGGCGGTGGAAGGCTTCTCGAACTCGATGATTTAATGAATGAAACCATTGATGGCGTTTTAGTTAAAGATAAAATTAACAATGAATATAAGAACTCCATCTACTTCAAGAATCAAGCTGGAGAAACCCATACTTATCGTCTCCCATGGACATCAGGTATTGGTGGAATCTATTACAACAAGAAAATGTTTAGAGACAATAACTGGGAAGTTCCTACCACCTATGAGGAACTTGTCGATTTATGTGAACAAATTATCGATGAAGCAGTAATGGTTGGAGATGATCCTTCTGAGACTGTTTATCCATTCTCTTATACAGGTGCAAATACCGACTACTTTGATTACACAGTCTTTACTTGGTGGTCACAGATTTCTGGTGTTGACGCAATTACAGAATTTAAGAAATACACAAAAGAAAGCAAAGATAACTTTAGAGCGGATAATCCAACATACGCTGGTCTTAAGAAAGCAACTGAAATGTGGAATGATTTATTCGGTAAGAACGGAATCCACGGAAAAGTTGCCGATCAAGAAGATATTAGTAGAGATAACCACACCGCACAAAAGAACTTCCTCAACGGAAAGGCGGCGATGATGTTTAATGGTGACTGGGTTTATAACGAAATGTTACAATACTCCACCACTCACACTCTTCCAGCTAATTTCGAACTCGGAATTATGGACACTCCAGCCTTAAGTACAGCGCAATATAAAGGTTCTGGTTATATCATTGGTGAAGACCAATATATCGCTATTCCAAAATCCACGATTAAACCTGAACTTGCTAAATCATTTGTGAAGACTTTAATGAGTGACCAAGTCATTAAGACTTTCAGCGAAAAAGCCCACGGCTTACTCGCATTCAAACTTTCCAATGATCAAAAATTCACAACATCTGATCCATTTGTTAATTCATTACTTGAATATCGTAGTAAATTAACATCCACTTTCACAAACTTCTCTTCTTCCCCACTTTTCCTTAACGGATATGTTGATTTCTGGGGAGCAAGCAATGGTCGTCCATTCCTCTCACTTATTAACGGAACAAGTGCGACTGTTGATAAAGCTTTTGAAAGTATCACTGCAGAAGTAAATAGACAATGGAGTACTTGGTGTAACAATTCCGGCATGTAATCATGAATAAAGAAAAAACTTTACGTTTATATCAAGAAGTAAAAAGAGCATTAAAAAATAGGGAAAGCAGTTTTTCATCAACTTGCTTTTTCCTCAAGAATGACAAAGTTCTTTGTTTAGATAAGGAATATGGGGATAGTCGTCATCCATATTCTTTTGATGGTTTAACTTTATGGGCCTATGCCTCTGGATATATCACGATTAATGAAGCGGCCTTTTATGTTATTCCGACAACACTCGAAGGAAAAGAACCTTATCTTGCTTTCTTTGGAGGAATCAAAGATAAGAAGGGATATCGTTATTTATCTATCACTGGAGTAAGCGATACCGAATATGGGAATAAAGCGGAGAAATATTGTGTCTTTACCCCTGAGTATGCACTTTATCTAAGGAAGATTGATAATGTTTTATTCTCCTTGCAAATCAGTATCAATAATAAGAAAGAAATTATCTATTCTCTAGACGCTTGGAACTTAGGAAAAAATAAAAAAACGATATACGTCTCCTCATATATTAATCCTTTACTCACACATTCTAACTATGAAAGCGAAGAGACAAAATGGTTTAGAAAAGCTGTCATTAGCGATGATGGCGCGCTTCTTTCATGTGTCGAAGATTTATCTAGATCAATTCATCTCCATAATTATTTATTAATCAGAAGAGTGAGTGACCAAAAAGATATCCAATGTACCTCTTCGAGAATGTATTATGTCGGGAACAAGAACACGCAGCTTTCAAATTCATCATGTTTAAGAGATGGTGAATTTAAAAATCATCGTTCCACCACTCAGTTTATCGATATGGCGTGTTATGGTGATTTGATAAAAACAAGCGGGGATGTACATGCTTTTTATAAATTATCCATCGCTTATAGTAATGAAGAACTTAAATTATTAGACCATAGTAAATTATCTCTTGAGGACGATGAGTTTGATATTAAAAAAGATAATCCAAACGATAAATTAAAAATTAGATTTAATAACTTCAAGAATAGTGATTTATCGTCCGATTTATTTAATCAATTTATCCGTCATGTTAATTACCAAGTTGATTATTGCTCAAAAGCAAAGAATTCTTCTTTGATGCTTCTTGGAGTGAGAGATATTTCTCAAATGATTGAAGCATCTTTGATATGGAACAAGGAATTAGCGAGAGAAAAGATTAAATATATCCTTGATTACATTGATATGAATGGACGAGCATCCAGACAGTTCTCCCCTTCTAATGAACAAGGATTATCTAAACTTGATACGAGAGAATTTATCGACCAAGGACAATGGATTATTTCGCTTGTTTATAAATATTTATGCTATACAGGGGACGTTAAAATCCTTAAAGAGAAGTGTTCTTTCTGCCATATCTTTGGTGAGCAAAAAGGATATAAATATGAAGAAAGAACTTCGGTTTATGATCACCTTAAGAGAATCATTAATTATCTAGTGTCACATATCGATAAGGATAATGGATGTCTTCATATTTTATACGGAGATTGGAACGATGCGGTTGATGGACTAGGAAAAGGAGAGAACACCACGGATAAATTCTCTAATGGTGTTTCTTCTATGGCAACTTTCCACCTCTATAAGAATTTAGAGGAATTCATTGAGATTGCTTCTTTAGTGAACGAAGACACAAGTAATTATCTAAAGATAAAAGAAGATTTATATCAATCAATTATCAAACATCTTTTCGTTAGAAAAGGTGATGAAGTTAAGATTGTTCATGGTTGGGGGGAAGATAAGTCTTTCTATGTTGGCTCATTTGATGATGTTGACCATAAAGACCGCGACTCCGCAGCGTCAAATGCATTCTATGTCTTATCAGGTATTTATCAAAGAAATCCAGAATATAAGCCATATGTCTTAAAAGCTTTTAAGCGTTTAGATAGCAAATACGGAATTAGAACATTCGATGTCCCGTTTTATCCTGAAGATGCTTCAAGAGTCGGAAGAATTGTCAACCTTCCACCTGGAACAGCAGAAAACGCAGCAACATATATTCACGCATCGCTTTTCTCCATTAAGGCTCTTTTGGAAATGAATGAAGGTGAGTTTGCCTTTGATCAATTATATAAGGTCATACCTCTCACTCACGAGTTCATTTCCACTTCTCCTTATGTTATGCCTAACTCCTATGGATATAATCCTGATTTAGGAGTGGACGGACAATCGATGAACGATTGGTATACAGGAAGTTCTAATACATTAATCAAAGCGATTGTGGATGATATCTTTGGAATAAAAGTGAATATTCGTGGGGAATTAACGATTAATCCATGTGCATTCCCTGTTGAAAGTGCATCAATCACTCTTCCAATTAGAAGCAAGATAATCGAAGTTAAATATTCTAATCACGACTTAGGCCACAGAGAAATATATATTGATGGACTTAAGAGTGATAATAATCTCATTAATTTGAAAGATTACACAAAGAAAAAGATTGTTGTCGAAGTTAAAGAATAGACATAAAAAACCTCGTCGAGAGATTAACTCCAAGACGAGGATTTTTTTATTTAACTATATGATATCCCGCTTATTTTACGATTTTCTTTCTTCTAATGAACATCACACTGATGGAAGAAATAGCAATAAGAGAAATGATGGTGATAATAAGGAATTTGTTTGAATCAGGATCAATGATCGCGAATATAGTATTTGAACTTAATGGATTAGAAATACTAATTGAATATTGATTGCAAACATATTCGAAAAATTGATAGTAATTATCACAGTGAGTTGCTGCTGCAAATGTTGGGTTGGTAATTGCGATATTACTTAATATGGTGTTTTGAGCGGTAGATAAGTGATTATTTAAAACTTCTAATGTTGTTTTATAAGTTCCACCCTTAGAACACCAAGCATCCTCTGACATCTTATCAAGATATCCTTTAGTGGCTTTATCTGTATTAACAGAGATTAAATTTAGTTTAGCGTTTAAAGTGTAATTATATGTCCAATAGACAAAAGCAATCATTGCTCTTGGAGAGCCTTCTTCATTATCAGCAAGAATAAACTTAAAACTCCAGTTAAATGAATCATATCCTCCAGACCACACTCCATGAGATCCAACTTCCAATTCTCCCGAAAGAGCAAAAGTATTCTCGCCATCTATTGTTTTAATGAGGTTCCACGCTCCATCGTCATCGGTTGGAAGATGATATAAAACGTATAAATATCCAGCTTCAGCGTTCATAGAGAAATGTAAATCATTGATACCTTCAATATAATCTGCGGATTGAATGGCAAAGCCATATCCACTTGATTGATTAGTTGCAGTGACCATTCCAGCAAAGTCATCATCAGATGCGGAAAGAGTTAATAAACCTCTCGCTTCGACTTCGCTTGCAGTTTTTCCATCAAGATATCCGCCTAAATAGAATGAATCATCACTTCCTCTAAATCCAGAAGATACCTTCCATTCAAGGTTTGTTTGAGCGTCTTGTGTAAAAGTACTTCCCACGGTGTTTAAAGTCCATGCGGATGGATAAGCAGATTGAATTCCAGCGTTTCTCTTAAAATCGACAAATCCGTATGACACTCCTTCTGATGCTGATGCCTTAGCGATGTGACCACTATTTCTAGAAAGAACGATTCCTCCAGCAAGCGCAAGGGTTAGCGCGCTAGCTAGGAGAGTTATTTTTGTCTTATTTTTCATTTCTAATACCTCCAAGAATTATTGACGTTTAAAGACCATATGATAGACAAAGGACACTAGTCCAAGAACAAATACCGAGATGATAATAAGGAGGAGAATGGTTGATGAATCTTGATTAATTACCAAGTTCAAGCTTGATAAAGTAGGATTCTCGCTCCAATAATCAACTAGATACTCATATCCTTCGATATATGTTTTTGCGTAATGTTTCATGCTAGTTGCGCTTAGATAAGTGATATCTGAAGCAGAGAGATTATCATATTCAAGTTCTAATAAATCTCTTTCGCCTTGATTATATGAGCATGTCACTCCTCCATCAAGTCTATTCATGAAATCAACTTTATTATTGATGATAATGCCGTTTAAACGATGTTCATTTACTCCATTAGTCCAAACAGTTAATGTAAAGGCAAAACGAATATATTCATATTCAAGTGCGCCTAAATCTGAGGAAGATGCACGGAAAACATATTGATCATACGTTCCGTGATTATCATTGTTAAGAAGCGCGCCCATATTCGATTGTTTTAAATTAACCCAACTTGAGCCATGATCAATGGAGTATAGAATTCTAATTTGTTGAGAGGTTGGTTCTCCATAGCAAAGTAAAGAGAAATATAGTGAGATATCAACAAATTCTTCGATATCAAACTCCATGTACATCGCTTGAGTAACATGGGTTTCACTTTCACCTATTAAAACATCGGCGATGTTATCAAAGATGTCTCCTTTACTCTTATCAATAATGGTGTCAGCAGTGGTTACTTGGCCCATAGTTACAGTGTTGTTATATTTCCTAATATGAGATCCTCTCCAAGACATATTTTCATCGTCATATGGACTAAAGGATGCTTCATTAAAAGAGGAAGATAGGGCGGATACACCACTATTATTGTGAGTTAGGAACCCGCATCCATCACTAACTGGATATTCTTCTGGTTCAGGAGGAATAACTTCTTCTCTACCAACATAGATGTTATCAAGTTTTAATGAAGTATCGCTGATGAAACGAACTTTGACATAGAAGCTATTGTTTGGAGCGGTAAATACTGTGTTATATGTCATATATGTATCTGAATCTAGTAAGACATCATCATGAGATAATAGTGAATCAGATTCATTATAATAGTCCACTCTTGCTGTTCCTTTTCCTTGATAATTGAAGGAGAAGTTATATGAATGATTTTTGTAAATGGAATCAATCTTAGCGTTTATTTCTGAAGAAGATGACAAAAGCGCTCCTCCAGAAGTATTTGATCCAGCGTAATCATATGATTTATTTAAAGAAACAGTGCCGGATTTATTGATTCCAAAATTAAAATATTCCGCTTCGTTTCTATTATTGATGTAATTGAAAGTTCCGTTTGGGAAATAGTTACGTTGTTCATTTAAACCTGAGGAAGGATATTCTTCCGCGCTTGCGGCGCCACCAGGTGAACCAGCGCTTCCTGCATCGTGGACTTGACTAAGGAATGGAGAATATTTGACATAGTCAATATCCATATAAGACTTATCAAAATCTGGAAGTCCAACAAAATCGACATTGTTAGGAATCCAGCATCCAAGCCAAAGTCTAGAAGTGATGTGTGGCATTTTGCTTGCGTCAC
>JAFSNY010000064.1 GCA_017447305.1 Bacilli bacterium
AATTCACAAAAGATGAAGATTACATTGATGATGAAATTAAGAAATATCTAGATGCCACAGCAATGTTCTATATCGAAATTGAACATATCACTGGGAAACTGGTGAAAGAACACTAAATTTATTATTTGTCTCTTAGAGAATGATTTCTCAAGAGTCTAATAATACAACAAAAACCATGCTTTTTACCCCAGAAAATGGGGCTTTTGTCCACCTTTTCCTTATGTTATTATTTTCTAAAGAAAAGTTTTGAGGTTATTCACTATGATTAATAATTTTTACTACCACACCCCAACCGAATTAGTCTTTGGTAAAGATGTTATCAATTATCTTCCCGAAGTTATAAAAAGATATGGAAAAAATGTCTTATTAACCTATGGTGGAGGATCAATTAAAAAGATTGGTTTATACGATAAAATAAAAGAATTATTAAAAGATTTTAATGTTATTGAATTAGCGGGTATTGAACCAAACCCAAAATATGAAACTTCCGTAGTGGAAGGCGCTAGGTTATGTAAAGAACATCATATTGATGTTATTTTAGCCGTCGGTGGTGGTTCCGTTGTAGATTGTTCTAAAGCCATCTCAGTATGCGCTAAATATGATGGAGAAGGTTGGGATTTAATATCTGGTAAAGTCAAAGCCAAAGAATCTATCCCTTTAGTGGATATCCTAACTTTATCCGCAACGGGAAGCGAATATGATTCTGGCTGTGTCATTACTAATATTAGTAAAAATGATAAAAGAGGATATATGGACGATATCATGTTCCCCAAAGTATCATTATTAGATCCAACTTATACTTTCTCCGTCAATAAATGGCAAACCGCATGTGGCACCGCCGATGCAATTAATCATCTTCTTGAACAATATTTCGCTTATCCCAATAACTCTTTCAATGATGGGCTATTAATCGAAGGTATGAAGACATTAATGAAGAATGTCAAAATCGCTTTAGAAGAATCTAATAATTACGATGCAAGAAGTGAGTTAATGTATTTATGCACATTAGCGTGTAACGGCATCTTATCTAATGGTTCCGGATCATCTGGCTGGCCAATGCATAGCATCGAACACGCCTTAAGTGGATATTTTGATATCACCCATGGTGCGGGTTTAGCGATTATCACTCCTCGTTGGATGAAAGAAATTCTTTCTAATAGAACGCTAGAAAGATTTGTTACTTTAGGTATTCGTTTATTTGAATTTGATTCCAACATGGATAAAGAAGAAATGGCAAATAAAGTCATCGATAATTTCTATCAGTTCTTCTTATCCATCGGTATTCCGATGCACTTAAAAGAATTAGGTGTTGATGAAAATAGAATAGAAGAAATGGCTAAACACATATTACAGCATGATTCTACATTAGGAGAATTTATGTATGTCGAATTAGATGAAGCCGCTTTAATCAGGATATTAAAAACATCAATGTAATTAATGAAAATAACCCAGTTTTGCTCGGTTTTTCTCATACCCTGATTTTATTATTTGTCTCTTAGAGAATGAATTCTCAAGAGTCTAATAATAAGCATATTGAAGCTCCAGAAATGGGGCTTTTTTGACGTCTATACTCAATAACAAGTTATTCAGTATAGGTGAAATTATCATTTTTATTTAAGAAGGAGAAACAAACTATGTTTGAAAAAGTCAATCCATGTCATCCTGATAAGGTTGCAGACCGTATTGCAGGGGCGATTATCGACCTTGCTTATTCGATTCAAGATAACCCTAGAATCGCAGTTGAAGTCCTTATTGGGCATGGTAAGTGTCATATCATCGCTGAAACCAGTGTCTATCTCGATAAAAAAGAGATTATTAAAATCGTGAAAAGAATCGCTGGTAAATTCATCTATGTCGATTATCAAGAGGTTCCTCAAGATAAACATCTATCCGATAACCAAGAAGGCAAGTTTAGATGTGGTGATAACGGAATCTTTAAAGGTGTCCCATTAACTAGAGAGCAGAAGTGCTTATCTAATATTGCTAGGGAAATATTCTCTAGATATCACTTTGATGGAAAATATATCGCTAGTGAAGGCAAGTTAGTCATCTGCCAAAGCCATGCAAATAAATATGTTTTAGAAAAAGAATATCCAAATGCATTAATTAATCCTCTGGGCGATTGGACTGGTGGAACCGATGTCGATAGTGGCGCTACTAACCGTAAACTTGGTTCCGATATGGCGGATTCCATTACTGGAGGTGGATTACATGGCAAGGATTTATCTAAAGCTGATGTATC
Source organism: Bacilli bacterium (assembly GCA_017447305.1). Taxonomy (GTDB): domain Bacteria; phylum Bacillota_I; class Bacilli_A; order RFN20; family CAG-826; genus RGIG3315. Next base: position 2,243 of record JAFSNY010000064.1, read on the forward strand.
CGTTAATATTTATGCTTTCTTAAAAGCTCAATCAACTAACCAAGTAGTGGAACTAACCTGTGCGATTGGCGATGAATATGTCGATAATAAGCCATATAGTGAAATCGTTGAGATTGCTAGAGAATATATCAAAGATATCGGTGGATTCGAGAAGTTCGCAGAATGGGGGCTCATCTAATGGAAAAGAAAGAGACCCAGTTCGAATTAGTGGAAATCGAAAAACTGATACCATATGTTAACAACGCCCGAACTCATAGTGATAAGCAAATCGATAAAATTGCTTCTTCCATTAAAGAGTTTGGGTTTTTAAATCCTCTCATCATTTCTGAAGACAATGTCATCTTGTGTGGACATGGTAGATATTACGCCGCTAAAAAGCTCGGCTTAACAAAGTTACCTTGCATTAGAGAATCCCATTTAACCGAAGCTCAACGTAAGGCCTATATCCTCGCAGATAATAGACTTGCAGAAGATGCTGGTTGGGATGATGAACTCTTGAAAGTGGAAATCGAATTCTTAAAAGGTGAAGACTTCGATATTGATGTTATTGGCTTTGATGAAAAAGAGTTGATGGATTTATTTAAAACAAACACTCCAATTGAAGATGATGGTTTTGATTTAAGTGAAGCTCTTAAAAAAGCGACATTTGTTAAAACTAATGATATTTGGATTGTGGGTAGACACCGTCTTATGTGTGGGAATTCCGCTCTTCAAGAAGATGTCGATAAATTAATGAATGGCCAATTAGCGGATTTGCTTCTCACGGATCCTCCATATGGAGTGGACTATGAAGATAATGAAGGTAAGAAATTAGAAGGTGACGATTTAGATGAAGAAAAGCTTGGAATATTATTAACTTCTGCATTCGGGTGCGCTGCTAACGTGATGAAAAAGGGCGCGCCTTTTTATATCTGGCACGCTGATAACAAACGATATGTCTTTGAAGGGGCGTGTCGAAAAATCAAATGGCAGATTAGACAAAACATCATCTGGGAGAAAAACGCTCCGACAATGGGTAGACAAGATTTTCAGTGGCAACATGAACCATGTTTATATGGCTGGAAGAGTGGTGCATCGCATTTCTGGTATAAAGATAGAAGCGAAAAAACCATTCTTAAATTCAATAAGCCAAAACATAATGACATTCATCCAACCATGAAGCCACTTGATTTATTTGGCTATCAAATGGAGTGCTCTTCTAAAGAAGGAGATATCATCTTAGACTTATTTGGTGGTTCAGGTACTTCAATAATTTCCGCTGAGAAACTTGATAGAACCTGCTACATGATGGAAAAAGATCCAATGTATGCTTCTGCGATTCTAAGAAGGTATGTTGAAAATACATCTAGACCAGAAGAAGTCTACTGTTTGAGAAACGGTGAAAAGATTCCTTATAAAGATTTGGTTATAGAAGTAGAAACAAATGCGAAAGCTTAAAAAATATAAACCGACAAAATTTAAAGCAAAAACTTCTAGATATGATGAAGAGGCCGCAGATTATGCGGTTTATTTTATAGAACAGCTGAGGCACACCAAAGGTGTCTGGGCCGGAGAGCCATTTGAATTAATCGATTGGCAAGAGCAAATCATTAGGGATGTATTTGGCACTTTAAAACCTAATGGATATCGTCAGTTCAATACGGCGTATGTCGAGATTCCTAAAAAACAGGGGAAATCTGAATTAGCCGCAGGAGTGGCCTTATACCTATTATGTGGAGATGGAGAAGAAAGAGCTGAAATATATGGATGCGCTGCGGATAGGCAGCAAGCTTCTATCGTTTTTGAAGTCGCCGCTGATATGGTGAGGATGTGTCCTGCCTTATCAGATAGATGTAAGATCCAGGCCTCAATTAAAAGAATTACTTTTCTTCCAACAAATAGTTTTTATCAAGTGTTAAGTGCAGAAGCATATTCAAAACATGGCTTCAATATCCATGGAGTGGTGTTCGATGAACTTCACACTCAACCAGATAGAAAACTCTTTGATGTCATGACTAAGGGTAGTGGTGATGCTCGTATGCAACCACTTTACTTTTTAATCACTACAGCAGGTACCGATACCAAAAGTATCTGCTATGAAATTCATCAAAAAGCCAAGGATATTTTAGAAGGAAGAAAAGTTGATGAGACATTCTATCCTGTTATCTATGGCGCTGAACAAGATGATGATTGGAGCGACCCCAAGGTTTGGAAAAAAGCTAATCCATCTTTAGGGATAACCGTTCAACTTGATAAAGTTAAAGCCGCATTTAATTCCGCTAGAGATAATCCAGCAGAAGAAAACACATTCCGACAACTTAGGCTCAATCAATGGGTGAAACAAACCATTAGATGGATGCCAATGGAGAAGTGGGATTTATGTAAAGCTGATTTTGGTCCTAATTCTTTAGTGGGAAGAGTCTGCTATGGTGGACTCGACTTATCAAGTACGACCGATATTACAGCGTTTGTATTAATCTTCCCTCCAATTGAAGGAGATGATAATTATTACGTTCTTCCTTACTTTTGGATTCCAGAAGACAATATGGAAAAGCGTGTACTTAAAGACCATGTTCCTTATGATACCTGGTCGAAGAAAGGCTACATTGAAACCACCGAAGGGAATGTTATCCATTATGGTTTTATTGAGGAATTTATAAATAAACTCGGTGAAATATATAACATTAAAGAAATCGCTTTTGATAGATGGGGAGCGGTGCAGATGTCTCAAGACTTAGATGGAATGGGATTTACCGTCATTCCGTTTGGTCAGGGATTTGCTTCTATGTCTCCACCGACAAAAGAATTAATGAATTTAGTTTTATCACAAAAAATAAAGCATAACGGACATCCAGTCCTTAGATGGATGATGGATAATGTCTGCGTTAGAACTGACCCAGCTGGAAACATCAAGATGGATAAGGCGAGGTCAACAGAAAAAATCGATGGTGCTGTTGCGCTTGTAATGGCACTAGATAGAGCAATAAGAAACGGAGGAAGTTCCGAATCTGTCTATGACAGTAGGGGGCTCCTTTTCATTTAAGGAGGTGCACTAATGGGATTATTCCATAGAAAGAAAATACCTAAGGTCGATGATAGAACAGTTGGTTCTTCATACACCTTCTTTTTAGGTAATTCCTCTAGTGGAAAAGTGGTGACGGAAAGAACAGCGATGCAGATGACCGCGGTTTATAGCTGTGTTCGTATCTTAAGTGAAGCTGTTGCGGGTCTACCGATTCATTACTATGAGTATCAAGATGATGGCTCTAAAAGAAAAGCGATAGAAAACCCTTTATATTTCCTTCTTCATGATGAGCCTAATCCAGATATGACTAGTTTCATATTTAGAGAAACGTTAATGACTCATCTTCTTTTATGGGGAAATGCCTACGCTCAGATCATTAGAAATGGTAAAGGCGAAGTAATAGCGCTCTACCCGCTTATGCCTAATAAGATGTCCGTTAATCGAGATGATGATGGAACTATTTATTATCTATACTCAAAATCAGTTGATGAAGGTAAAGCAGAAGATGCTGGTTATCATTACCTTAGAAAGGAAGATGTTCTTCATATTCCTGGACTAGGGTTTGATGGTTTGGTTGGCTATTCTCCAATTGCGATGGCTAAAAACGCGATAGGTCTTGCTATAGCAACCGAGGAATTTGGCAGTAAGTTCTTCGCTAATGGAGCGGCTCCCTCTGGTGTCTTGGAACATCCTGGCACAATCAAAGACCCTAAAAAAGTCAGAGAAGCTTGGATGAGCCAATTTGGTGGTTCCTCTAATAGTGGCAAAGTCGCTGTTTTAGAAGAGGGAATGAAATATACTCCAATATCAATATCGCCAGAACAGGCTCAATTCCTAGAAACAAGGAAATTCCAGATTAACGAAATCGCTCGTATCTTTAGAGTCCCGCCTCATATGGTCGGGGATTTGGAGAAGAGCTCTTTTTCTAATATCGAACAACAATCATTAGAATTTGTTAAATATACGCTTGATCCTTGGATTGTGAGATGGGAGCAAGCCCTCAATAAAGCTTTGCTTTCTAATAAAGATAAAAATAAATATTTCTTCAAGTTCAATGTCGAAGGTCTTCTTAGAGGGGATTACCAATCTAGGATGCAAGGATATGCGGTTGCTAGACAAAACGGCTGGATGAGCGCTAACGACATTAGGACATTAGAAGATTTAGATAAGATTTCCCCTGAAGATGGTGGAGATCTTTATTTAGTTAATGGCAATATGCTCCCACTTAATAAAGCGGGTGCTTATGCAAATAAAGAAAAGGAGGAAATAGAAACCGATGAAGAAGTTTTGGAACTGGAAAAAGGTAACAAACGAAGCGGGCGTGGAAAGTAGGGTTCTGGAACTTGATGGAACCATCGCCTCTGAATCTTGGTTTGACGATGACATCACCCCGAAGATGTTCAAGGATGAACTCTTTAGTGGTAGTGGTCCTATTACCATTTGGATTAACTCTCCTGGTGGGGACTGTATCGCTGCAAGCCAAATCTATTCCATGCTCAAGGATTATCCTGATGAAGTGACGGTCAAGATTGATGGTATTGCTGCCTCGGCTGCTAGTGTAGTCGCTATGGCGGGAGATAAAGTCTTAATGGCCCCAACTGCACTCATGATGATTCATAACCCATCCATGCTAGCGTTTGGTGATCATAACGACATGGCTAAAGCAATCGATATATTAAACGAAGTAAAAGAATCGATTATTAATGCCTACGAAATTAAAACCGGACAATCTAGAACAGTTTTATCTCACTTAATGGAAGATGAAACATGGATGAACGCCAAAAAAGCCATCGAGCTCAAATTCGCCGATGGTTTTTTAGAAGACTCGAAAGTAGATGCGCCGTTAGAGGCCTATGCATTCGCTAGTAGAGAATTCGACAAAGCCCTCGTTAATAAAATCGCTTCTAAGACTCGAAACGAAGTCAGAGTAGGCAGAAATATTAACGAACTCAAAAACTCGCTAAAAATAGTCAAAAAATTCATTTAATGGAGGAAAAAAGATAATGACTAAACAAGAATTAGTAACAAAACGTGCCAATCTATGGAACAGCATGAACGCCTTCCTTGATTCTCACAGAACCGCTAGTGGTGTCCTCTCCGAAGAAGATGACGCTACTTATGCAAAGATGGAAAAGGAATTTGACTCCCTTACCAAAGAAATCGCTCGCTTCGATAGAAAAGAAATGATCGATAAAGAAATCGCTAAACCAGTAAACACTCCTATCTTCCTTAACCCAAAGGTTGAAGATGAAGAAGAAAAAGCTGGTCGTGGTTCTAAAAACTACAAAAAATCCTTCTGGAACATGATGAGAAGTAAAACCGTCCGTCCAGAAGTGACTGACGCTCTTCAAGTTGGTACAGACACTGAAGGTGGCTATTTAGTCCCTGATGAATTCGAAAAACAACTAATCGAGTCCTTAGAAGAAGAGAATATCTTCCGTAAACTCGCCCATATCATCAAGACTTCTAGTGGCGATAGAAAAATCCCTGTCGTTGCTTCTAAAGGTACAGCAAGTTGGGTTGATGAAGAAGGCTTAATTCCAGAAAGCGATGATTCCTTCGGTCAAGTCTCTATCGGTGCTTATAAGCTTGGTACATTAATTAAAGTTTCTAACGAATTGCTCAACGATTCCGTTTTCAATTTGGAAGCATATATTTCAAAAGAATTCGGTCGTAGATGTGGTGCTAAAGAAGAAGATGCGTTCTTCAACGGTGATGGTACAGGTAAGCCAACCGGTGTATTACACGCTACTTTAGGCGCAGAAACTGGTGTCACAACCGCAGATAGCACAAAAATTACCGCTGATGAAATCATCGACTTATTCTATTCGCTCAAAGCTCCATACCGTAAAAGAGCTGTCTGGATCTTAAATGACACAACCGTCAAAGCGATTAGAAAACTTAAAGATGGTAATGGTAACTACTTATGGCAACCAGCTCTTACCGCCGATGCTCCTGACACCATCTTAGGTAGACCAGTTTATACCTCTTCCTATGTCCCAGAAATCGCTGCTGGAAAAAAGACAGTCATCTTTGGTGACTTATCTTATTACTGGGTCGCTGATAGACAAGGAAGAACCTTCAAAAAGTTATCCGAACTCTACGCAACCACAGACCAAACTGGTTTTATGGCCACTCAAAGAGTCGATGGCAAACTCATCCTTAGAGAAGCTGTTAAGGTTTTAGTCCAAAAGGCGGCCTAATCTATGGGTATCAACGTTAAAAATTACACCGAGCAGGGCGGAGAAAAAACCGTCATTGGTGGTGAAATCATTATTAAAGGCAAATTGGTAGTGGATGAGGGAGGCTCCGTTGAGGGTCTCCCTGAACCAGAGCCAGTTACCTTACCTAAAGCAGAGAATCAAGCCACTAGTACAGCTTCGACAAACGCTGAACTAAAAGCGGACTTCAATGCTTTATTAGAAAAATTAAAAGCAGCTGGATTAATGGAAGCCGATGCAGAGGAACCTGAAGAAGACTCAGAAGAAGAACCAGAAACTCCAGTCGAGAATCAACCTGAGTAAGTAGGAGGTGAGCGGTAATGACTGCAAATGATTTATTAGCGAAAGTTAAAGAAAATTTAATTATTTCTTTTAATGACGATGATGAACTGATTCTTTCTTTCATTATCGCCGCCATCGAATATGCGGAAAGTTATCAACATTTAGAAGAGGATTATTATTCGACCAATAAAATGGGAGAAACAACTAAACAAGCAATTATTATGCTCGCTAGTTATTTCTATGAATCTAGAGATGGTTCTAGTGGTGGTTTCTTTGCTTCTAGTCCTAATGCTTCTGAACAAGCATGGAAAACGGTCAACACTCTTCTTAGGCTTGATAGGAATTGGAAGGTTTAACTATGTTAGGCGATATGAATAAGAAAGCCAAACTTATTATGCTAGTTAAGGAAAAAGACACCGAAGGATTCATTGAAGAATACGAAGAAATAGTGGCCGACATCCGTTGTTATGTCGAAGGTAGACACGGTAGTGAGAAATGGGCTAATCTAGCCTCATTTTCTGAAGCCACCGATTTATTTAGATTCAGAAAAATCCCAAGCGTGGAAATAGGTACGGACATGTATATTGTCTTTGATAATGTTAGATATGACATATTATCTGTCGAGAATATTAAAGGCAAAGGCATGTACATTGAAGTATTAGCAAAAAGGAATGTCCCTAGCGATGGCAAAAGTTAATATCAAACTCCCTGAGGAATTTCTTAAGAAACTATCATCTTTAGGAGAAAGAACCGATGAAGTCGCTACTAAGGCCTTAGAAGCTGGAGGAGAAATCATTCTAGCGAGAACTAGAGCCAATTTAATAGGTGTTATTGGTAAAGACCTCAAAGGTGATTCAAGATCCACTGGTCAATTAGTTAGTGCTTTAGGCCTTACGCCAGTTCGAGTCGATAAAAACGGAAACTATAACATCAAGATTGGTTTTGATGAATATCGTAGGGATGGCTCTTCTAATGCGGGAGTGGCCAACATCATCGAATATGGTAAGCACGGTCAACCCGCGAAACCATTTTTGGCACCTGCTAAAAAGCAAGTAGGTAATCAAGCATTAGAGAAAATGAAACAAGTGATAAAGGAGGAAATTAATAAATTATGAATATTCTTAATGAACTCAAGTCACTTTGTGAATCATTAAGCGTGCCGGTAGAAACTGGCATTTTTTCTTCTAAAGCTCCAAATACCTATGTCGTTTTAGTGCCTTTAAATGATTCGTTCCCATTAAACGCTGATAACTATCCACAACTTGACTATCAAGAAGTAAGAATTTCGATTTTTACGAAAAGCAATTATATAAAACTGAAAAATAAACTCATTACTCATTTATTAAGCAGTGATTTTTATATATCAGACCGTAGATACAACGGTTTTGAAACTGGAAGTGGCTACCACCAGTACACGATAGACGTAGCCAAACAATATGACATAGAGGAGGAAAAATAACTATGGCAACTATTGGTTTAGATAAACTTTATTACGCTCCTATTACCCTTGATAACGATGGTAAGGAAACATATGGAACTCCAGTTCAACTTGCTAAAGCAATCTCTGCTGAATTATCTGTTGAACTCAACGAGGCGATTCTTTATGCGGATGATGGACAAGCTGAATCTGTCAAGGAATTCAAAAGTGGATCTTTATCCTTAAATATCGATGAATTCAAAAAAGAACATGTCGCTGCATTACTAGGCGCGGAAGTCGATGAAAACGGTGTCCTTATTTCTAGAGGAGAAGATAATCCAAATTATGTAGCGATTGGTTTTAGAGCCAAGAAAAGTAATGGCAAATACCGTTATTTCTGGCTATATCGTGTTCAATTCGCTATCCCTGGAACATCTTTGACCACTAAAGGGGATTCCATTTCATTTAGCACACCAACCATTGAAGGCACAATCTTCCAAAGAGTAAAACCAGATGGTAGAAGTAAACATCCATGGAAAGCGGAAATCACTGAAGATGGCACTAATGCGACAGTGATTAATGCTTGGTACACAAGTGTTTATGAACCTGATTATCCTGTCGTAAGTGGGGGTAACTCCTAATGGAAGAAAGAACCGCAACAATTAAAATCGGTAAGAAAGAATGCGAACTTATTCTTACCACTAAGGCCACTAAAGAAATCAACGCTAAATTTGGAGGTTTAGAGAACATTGGAACTCAACTAACTGAATCCAAAGATGTCGCTTCCTCTTTAGAGATTGTCGTGTGGCTTATTGTTCTTCTCGCCAATCAATCGATTCTTAGGCATAACCTAGAAAGTGAAGACAAAAAGCCTCTTATAACTGAAGAAGAGGTGGAATTATTCACTTCACCAGCTGATTTAAATTCCTATACCGAGGCCATTATGGAATGTTTGGTAAAAGGAACAAAACGAAACATTGAGAGCGAGGAAGACTCAAAAAACTAAATAGTAGTCGTGTGGATTACGAAGAATTATTCACTCGGCTACTTTATTTTGCATTAAAGCATTTGCACATTTCTCAAGAGGAATATTGGCTGATGCCTTTTGGCTTACTTCTCGATTTATGGGAATGCTATCGTCAAGAATACGGAATGGCTAAACCTAAACGAGATGTTTTTATTGATGATGTTATTCCGCTAGGTATTTAATTGATTTTATTTAGGACATTTTTGCTAAAATATAATCAGGTGATGAGTCTATGAAAAAAATACTGACATTTTTAACGTTATTAACATCATTAACTCTTACTGGGTGCACTAATGATGGTGTTACTCCTGTTGCCTATACCAGATTTATTTCTAGTGGAACGCAATATGTGTTTTACACAAGTTATGTTTACGCTACCGCTAATGGTCATATCCAGGTTTGGAAGGACTTTGAAGAATCCGAGAGGCAGTTCGGTTCAATGGATATTATGTTCACGTTCTCCAAATGTGATGGTGCTGATGATTTAGATGGCAATAGATATATCTTAGTGGATCTATCAGATAAAACAGTTGACTTTACCGTTGATATTCTTAAAAGTTCAGACATCTTTGATGTTAATAAGAAAATCTATCTTAACGGTGAAGCCTTAACTCCATCTCAAATCGATGGCGCTGATAGTGAATCCGACCCATTATATATTCTTACTTTTACTGATATTACTTTTACTAGAACCAATACTGGTGGAAAAATTGATAACACCAAAGTGAATACACTCGAGTACAAATAATTATTAATAAAAAACAAAACAACATAAGTCGACCTAATCAGTCGGCTTTTTTAGTCGTTAAGAAAGGAGGACTTTATGGCTGACACTTTTGGTTTGAAAATTGGGCTAGAAGGTGAGAAAGAGTTTAAGGCTCAACTAAAAGAAATCGAACAGTCTTTTAAAGTGCTAGGTTCAGAGATGAAACTAGTGGACTCCCAATTTGATAAAAATAATAAATCAGTTGAGGCCTTAACCGCTAGAAATGAAGTTCTTCAAAAATCTATCGAAACTCAAAAGGGTAAGATTGATGTTTTAAAGTCTGCTTTAGATAATGCTTCTAAATCATTTGGAGAAAACGATTCTAGAACTAAGGCATGGCAGATTAAATTAAACGAAGCCGAAGCCGAGCTTAATAAAATGGAAAAGGAGCTCAAAGAAAATAAATCCGCGCTTAATGGTGAAGGTGACCAACTTGATGACACCAGAAAGAAAGCGGATAAGTTTGGCGATGAAATTAAAGAAGCTGGCGAAAAAAGTGATGATGCAGGAGACAAGTTCTCAGCATTAAAAGGAGTAGTAGCAGGAGTTGGTGTTGCTTTAGCCGCTGCAGTAGCCGCGGTTGGAGTGGCTGCGATTAAAGCTGGCAAAGCCCTTATTCAAATGAGTAAGGATGGCGCTGCCTACGCAGATAACATTCTCACTCAATCAACTGTTACAGGAATCGCTACCGATAAACTTCAAGAATATTATTATGCTGCTGAACTAGTGGATGTTTCTGTTGAGACCTTAACGGGATCAATGAAAAAGAACATCATGGCGATGAAAAATGCGCAAGCAGGAAGTAAAACCTATACCGATGCTTATGCAAAGTTAGGAATCTCCGTTACTGATGCAAACGGCAATTTAAGAGATAGTGAAGAAGTTTATTGGGAATTAATCGAAGCGTTAGGCAATGTTGAAAACGAGACAGAGCGCGATGCTTTAGCCATGACTCTTTTAGGGAAATCTGCTCAAGAACTTAATCCTCTTATAGAGGCGGGTTCAGATAGGATGAAAGAACTAGCAGAAGAAGCCCATAAAGCAGGCTATGTGATGAGTGATGAACTCTTATCCGCTTATGGAACTTTTGATGACCAGATGCAATATCTAAATAATGGTGTGACCGCCGCTAAAAATGCATTGGGAACGATTCTTCTACCTTTATTGACTGATTTAGCAAGTGAAGGAACATCACTTTTAGGTGAATTCACAAATGGAATACTAGAAGCTAATGGAGATTTATCAAAGATAGGTGACGTTATAGGTGAGGTTCTTCCTAAGGCCTTAAATGTCATCATGAAATATGTTCCTACGATTTTAGATTTAATTAAAACAGTCGTTATTTCAGTAGGGAAAGCGATTATTGATAATATCGATATTATTGTCGATAGTGTTTCTCAAATTATTTTTGAAGTACTCAATTCTTTAGTGGCCGCGCTTCCTAAAATCACAGAAGGAGCAATGCGACTAGTTGGATCATTAGTAAGTGGCATTCTAAATAATCTTCCAATGATTCTAGAAGCGGTGATTGAAGCCACTAATACGATAGTGAAAGGATTAGGCGAGGCTTTGCCTAACCTCATCCCTGTTGTCGTTCAAGCAATAGTGAATGTCGTTAATGCGATATTAAATAATCTCCCTTTGATTCTTGATGCGATCCTTACTGTCATTAAGGGATTAGCAAAGGGGATATTAAACGCTATTCCAATTCTTATAAAGGCATTACCAACCGTAATTAGAGGAATCATCGATTTCATCTTAGAAGCAATACCGATGATTATTGATGCGGTCATTGAGATAGTCGATGGAATAGTGGATGCTCTTCCTGATATTATCCAAGCCATCATTGAGGCCTTACCAGAAATCATCCAAGCGATAATCGATGGTGTCTTAGAATTTATTCCAATGATTTTAGAATGTGTGATGAAGATAGTTTTTTCTATTATTGAAAACATTCCAACCATCATTGATGTTTTAGTTAATGCATTACCTCAGATTATTACATCAATTATTAATACCTTACTTAGTAACATCCCTAAATTCATCCAAACTGGATTCGATTTACTTGTTTCTTTAATCACTAACTTACCAAAGATAATAATCGAGTTAGTGAAAGCCATGCTTCAAATCATATCTTCCATGGTCAACTCTCTTATGAATGGTTTTGGCTCATTCGTAGAAGTGGGTGGGAACTTGCTAAAGGGAATCTGGGAAGGTATCAAAGGCATGGGTAGTTGGCTTTGGGATAAAGTCAAAGGCTGGGCTAATGATTTCTGGAATGGATTCAAGAATTTCTTCGGCATTCATTCTCCAAGTAAAAAATTCATGTTCCTAGGTGACATGATGATGGAAGGCTTAGGTAAAGGAATTATCACTAACGGAAAAGAAGTTATAAAAGACGCTAGATGGATCAAAGAAGATCTTCTCAAAGAATTTGATGATTTAGAAACTGACGCTCCTAGACTCACTGCTGATTATGATGTAAACACCAACGTACCGTCGGTAGTGCCGACGATTCCTAGTACAACAAATAATGTAGTAGCAGGAGCAAGTGGTGGTGCTGTTACCATCGAATTCCATATCGATAATTTCAATAACTATTCTTCTGAAGATATTAGTTCTTTAACAGAAGAAGTACTTGCAACCGCTAATGCATTTATCACTAGAAAAGGAGTGGCTTATTAATGAGTAACTATTTTGTCTTTAATGGCCAGTCCTCTTTAGAACTTGGCATCAAAATCAAAAGCAAGAACATTTATTCTTCAGGTAAAAGAGATTTATCGTTAGTGTCTATCCCTGGTAAAGATGGTGATTTAGTTAATTCCAATAGAAGATTTGCTAATGCTACCGTTTCATATACATGTTTTCTTCCTGCTAAAAGTATCGATGACTTAAATACAAAGATAAGAAATGTGAAGAAGTGGTTATTTGTCGATTGTGACCAATATCACGAACTAACGGATTCTTATGATTCAACATTCTTAAGATATGCGATTTTCAATTCAAAGCTAGACATCGCTGATGAAGCTAAAAAGATAGGAACATTCACGATTACCTTTTCTTGTGTTCCATTTAGATATTTAGTTTCTTCTTTAGAAGTGATAGAAGTTTCTAGCGGGGATACCCTTTATAATCCATTTCCATTTGCTAGCAAGCCTTATATAAAAATCACTGGAAATGGGAATATTGATTTATCCATTTCTTCTTCAAAAGGAACATTTATTTATCACTTTAAAAATGTGGTCAATTATGTCGAATGCGATACCGAATTAATGAATTGTTATAAAGCAACGGTACTAAAAAATAGCGACTTTATTGCTGATGATTTTCCTTATCTAGAACCAGGAGAAAACGTCATCTCTATTTCTGGTGCGGTGAGCAAACTAGAAATCATCCCAAGGTGGTGGTGCTTATGATACCTAGATTATATGAACATAACGCGACTACATTTACTTCTTTTGGAATAGGTGTGTTAAAAGACACAACTTCCTGTGAAGTCACGGAAGAAAGAAACGGAAAATATGAATTAGTTCTAAAATACCCACTTAATGGACGCCTATATTCTGAGATTCAAAAAGAAAGAATCATTTATGCCCAAGTGAACGATAATAAATCTCTTCAGGCATTTAGAATTTATAGAATAACTGCTCCGATAAGTGGATTCATAACCATTTACGCTCAGCACATATCCTATGATTTAAGCGGGGTCGTGGTGTTTCCATGTGATTTCACTAATACGACACCAAGTAATATATTGTCTTTCATCTCACAAAGAAGACTCGATAGAAACATTCCTTTTACTTTTTCCAGCGACATTGCTTCTACAAGCGATTTCCATATTGCGAACCCTCGAACCTTCAGAAACGTTATAGGTGGAGACAAGGATTCGCTTATTTCTACATTTGGCGGAGAAGTCGAATGGGATAACTATAATGTTTCTCTTAAGATTAGTAGAGGCAGTGATAACGGAATATCTATCCTATACGGCAAGAATCTAACAAAGTTAGAGCATAATTCCGATTTATCTAGCATCTATACCCACCTTTGTCCATACGCAATCATCAAAGATGGGGATGACGAAACCTATCTAGAACTACCAGAAAAGGTTCTACCAATTGTTACCACATTAAATGAGAGAAAAGTTCTAATCATGGATTTTTCTTCCTATTTTGGAAGTGGCGATGATGCAGTCGAACCGACAGTCGCAAATCTCAGAAACATCGCTAACGATTATCTAATTGAGAATATCTTAGGGATTGAATCGCCTAACATCACCCTTTCGTTTGAAGAGTTAAGAAACCAACGTGGTTATCAAAATCTTCATGAAACAGTGAAGCTTTGCGATACCGTTACTGTTAAATACGCTGAACTAGGCGTTAATATCAAAACGCAAATCGTCAAAGTTGTTTATGACACATTAAAAGAGAAATACAAATCCTTGACTCTAGGAACAATTAAAACATCCTTAGAAGATAGGATTGTTTCTTTAGAAAAAGGTGTGGAAGATAATGAAAAAGAAATATCAGAAGTGCCTTCTCACATCAAAGTCGCAGTTGATGAAGTAACGGACAAAATCACTGGTGCTAATGGTGGATGTGTGGTCCTAAATCTTGATAATCAAGAGAGGCCATATGAATTTCTGATCATGGATAATTACGATATCCAAGATGCTAGTAAGGTGTGGAGATGGAATATCAATGGCTTAGGCTATTCCCCAAATGGATATAACGGCCCATATACAACCGCAATCACCAATGATGGGCATATCGTTGCTGATTTCGTCGATACAGGAACTTTGACTGCAGATATCATTAAAGCCGGTAAGATCCAGGCCATAACAGGTACTTCTTATTGGGATTTGGAATCAGGTGACATCAACATCACTGGCAAGATTACTACAAGTAGTGGCTCTATCGGTAATTTTACAATTGATTCTAATTCATTGAGCAAAGGGACACTTGGGACATCTGATTGTGTTCTTCTTTGTTCAGGTTCAACAACTTATGCCAGCATAGCTGGTTCACCGAATATTAGTGGTTGGTCTTTTGTCGCTGGAGATAAATTCGGTGTCACAAAAGATGGTTATCTATATGCTTCTAATGTTTCTTTAAGTGGAGAAATTAATGCCACATCAGGATATATTTCCAATTTCAAAATCAATAGTGATGGGATTAGCACTGGTCCTACAACCGTTAATGACCATACTATTAATGGCTTATATCTTGCTAATGGTGGCATCAACTTCAATAGTGGTGTCAGCCAAACCGGATATTCGACCGTTATTGTCAAGCCATCTGGAACGATTAATAACGTTGCAATCGGTCCTCATCTATTAGGTGAAAGATATTATCATTCGACAGGTTACACTTATAAAAATAACTTTATTTTAGGTAGCAACATTTTGTCACTGAAGTCATACGATAGTGATACGACTTTTGGAAACTATGTTACATATAGAACAAAAATTTATAGCAACGATGCTGGTCAAGAATATGTGAATAGTTTTGTATATCCTTCTATTGAAAGTGATGATGAGTTTGTAGGAACTGGTAAAGAATCAGGTCTTGCTTCTTATACGATTAGTGTTGGCCATATTTGGGACAGTTATATTGGTTACGTTCCTGATATTTATATTGAAATGGTTACTTATAGTGTTACTAGCAGCAGCAACCATGGACAGCTCTTTGGGACTTGGAGGTCATCATCCGCGATTGTTGTAAGTTCCGATAGAAACAAAAAGAAAGATATTGAAGTGCTAGACGAACGTTATAGCACTTTTTTTAACAATCTGAATCCAGTGAGATTCAAATACAAAGATGGGAAATCTTCTAGATACCACACTGGTTTCATCGCTCAAGAAGTGATTGAGGCTTTAAGCCAATCCGACTTAAGTGAACAAGAATTAGCGGCGATTTGCACTCTCCGTAACAAGGATGATTCTGAAGAATTAGGAATTAGGTACGAAGAAATCATCGCTCTATGCGTAAATGAAATACAAAAACTTAAATCGAGAGTTAAGGAATTGGAGGAGAAAGAATGACTCAAATTGTAGAAATCATTATCATCATTGCTTCTGTAATAACTGCATTAGGAACAATCATCGCTTGTTTTTCAACCATTCATAAATGGGTGCTTAGACAAAATAAGCAAGATGAAGATATTCGTTCAATTAAAGATGAACAAAAGATATTAACAACAGGTGTTCTTGCATGTTTAAAAGGCCTTAAAGAACAAGGATGTGATGGCCCTGTGACTGAAGCAATTACTTCTATAGAAAATCATTTAAACAAGGAGGCTCATAAATGAATCCGGCAAAACAATCTCCAAGAATGGAAAGCGATGGAACCTTAAGATGGTATGCAGGAGATACTTTTTCGTTAACTTTCAATTTCACTTTAAAAGACGGAAGTGGTAATCCTATCTCTATTAATCCTGGCGATAAAATAAATATCAAATTTTTTGATTTTAATAATGAACTTGTTCATGAATTCGAATCAACCGGAACAGCTTCTCCAACAATAGTGATTACTGATGAAATATCAGCGAAATTCAAAGAAGGAATCTATCGAATCTTAGTCAAATTTAACGCCACAAACGTTACAACACTTCTAAAGAATAATAAGGTGGTGGTGGAATAATGGTAACCAATATTGAAATTGTTATCTCTCCATCAATCGTTGTTAGTTGTGAAATAGCGTTAATAATAGTCAAAGACCACTCACGTTTAGATAACCTTGACTACGCTCATTCTGGTCATACTGGCTTTGCCAGTTCTGAAGCTTTGAGCCAAGTCGATAATTCCGCTGTTCATAAAAGTGGAGATGAAAGAGTTGGTGGCATTAAAACATTTACAGCTGCAATAAACTTTGATTCATTAATGTACACAAATTATGGTGAATTTAGATTTAATGACCATGTTTATTTCACGGATAACACTAATGAACATAACAAGGTTTTAGAAATCTATGCTAATGATATTTTGGCTAAGAAAACGTTCACCGCTAAATCGAACCTCAATGTAGATGGTTTAATCTATGCGGGTGGTAATGAACTAAGATTCAATCAACATTTAAATATCACTGATAATACCAACGAACACAATACCATTTTTCATGTTTATAAAGATTGGATTAACGCAGAAAGAATTGTTACTTTAAAACAAGGCGCTAACTGCGATACTCAACCAACCGAAGCCCAGCATGTCACAAGAAAAGACTATGTCGATAACTTACATGCTTCTTCCTTTAGGAATAATCAAATCAAATCGGAACTCATACCTGATGAATTTAATGAGGTGATGGAATTCACAAAACAAGTATCTGGCAGTTCTTATTTGACTGATACTTTAGCAACTGAAAACGGGAGTATCGTTTGGTGTGCCGCTACTAAGGCAATATGTGGTGACGCCCATTATCGAAAATTCTTAGTTAACACCAATGGGACAGCTACAGGAATTACTACAATATCCCCAGTAGTTGGAAAGCTCTATGTTGGTAAAACTGACAACAATCTCTTTAAGTGGAGCGGATCTAACTTATTAGAAGTTTCAAGATCTCTTGCTTTAGGTGAAACAAGCACAACTGCATACGCTGGTAATAAAGGAAAAGCAAATGCCCAAGCAATCGCAGAACTTCAAAGTAAGCAATTAAATGTGGTTGGGTTTTATGATTCCTATGATGGAACATATAACAATCTAACTTTCCCAACTTCTCAAACCCAGATGATTACCTGTGGTTATAAGTATGATTCCAATAGTCCAATTAGAGGTGCTTCCGTTCCATTGTTTAATGATAACACTATGGAATTAGCGCCGAATAATAATGGCGATTATCTTGAGATAACAACAACATCTAATAATGATGGAACTACAACAATTACCATCGACCAATCCGGAATGTCTTATTTCCGTATTTTGGTCATCGAAACAAATATCAATCTGATACCAGGAGCATAATTATGAACGAAATATTATTAAACATTCTAGCGACAGTGGTGACTTGCATCATCCTGCCGCTTATTTCTTTTTTGGGTGTGAAACTCACTCAATGGCTTAATACCAAAATTAAAGATGAAAAAGGACAAGTTCTTATGAAGCAAGCAGTGGACATTGTTCTTAATGCGGTTAGGTCAGTATTTCAAACTTATGTAGAATCGCTTAAGGCATCTGGTAATTTTACTGGAGATGCCCAGAAGATAGCATTTAGCTTGGCAAAGAATATCATTATCAAACAGCTTAGCGAAGATGTTAAAAGTTACATAACCACTAATTATGGTGATTTAGAAGATTGGATACGAAATCAAATCGAATCATCTATCAATCAACTTAAAAATGCTTAATTAATCCCTGAAAGCCAATTATGGTGAGTAAGGGATTTTTTATTGTAAAATGATTGCATGAGTAAAGTGGCTTATTAAATAAAAAACTGATTGATTGTGCATATTTTATATATTTAAAACTTAGTTTTCCTTTGTGGTGGACATTATAAGTTTAGCCCAGAAATGGCAAAGCTTTTTGATATCCTCTTTTACTTTTTTCTTGTCCCTGTTGTTTTTTAGTTGCTCAGCGTAATATAGGCACGAACCATATAATCCTTCAAAGAAGAATATCGATAAATAATCACTAGGAACATCATAATCAACAGATTTAATCAATTCAGTTATATATTTACCATAGTTATTAGATAAAGCGTTTTTGAATATCTCCATCGGAAAAGTATCACCTTCATGGATGAGGTTTTGGATTTGCTTATAATGCTTTGCAACCCAATCATAGGTAACCAATATTGATTGATATTCAATTTCTTCTTGATCTGTTTCTTTTCTTAAGATTTTTCTATATGCTTCGTTATATTCTTCGTTGATTAAATTAATGGAAGCTAATGCTAATAAATTATCTTTATCCTTATAGTAATGATAGAAGGTCATCTTTGTTTTATTAGCTAAAGAACATATCTCGCTAACAGTGATATCATGATAGTTCTTTTTCGATAATAGTTTGAATAATGATTTCTCAAATTCTTTTTTAGTTTTGTCTGGATTTCTCATATTTATAGATTAAGTTTATTTTTACTTATTTTACAACAATAACTTTACTTTGAATATTCGAAAGTATAGTTAAGGCTTGTTTTGCTTGAAAATATATCAGGAATATATTATTTTTTGCATAGATTATATACATAACAAGAAAGGAAATTTGTAAATGAAAAAGAAATTAGTCTTAATGACGTCTGCTCTTATGGCTATTGGTCTTTTAGCGGGTTGTGGAAGTCAACATACCCATAACTGGGGTGAAGTGACTTATACATGGTCAGCTGATAATGCGACATGTACTGCTGAAAGAGTTTGTAAAGGTGATGAAAGCCATAAAGAAACAGAAGTTGCAAATTCTACTTATAACGTAGTAAGCGAAGCGAAATGTGAAGAAGATGGAACAGGAAGATATTCCGTTTCATTTACTAACGAAGCGTTTACCACTCAAACAAAAGACATTACTTTAGAAGCCATCGGCCACGATTGGGGTACTCCAACTTATACTTGGAGCAATGATTATTCTTCATGTACTGCAACTAGAGTGTGTAAAAACGATTCAAATCACGTCGAAAGTGAAACAGCCGACTCTGCTTATACAGAGATTATACCTGCAACATGTGATACAGATGGTAGTGCAGTTTATGATGTGGCGTTCGAAAAAGAATTCTTCGAAGCCCAATCGCATGAAATTACTTTAACTGCTACCGGCCATGAATGGGGTGCAATCACTTATACCTGGAGCGATGATAATTCAACATGCACAGCGAGAAGAGTGTGTGCACATGACGCCACTCATGTCGATACAGAAACTGTCAATTCTACCTACAAAGTGGTTGAAGAAGCAAAATGCGAAGAGGATGGAAAGGGCAGATATACCGCAGATTTCACCAAAGAAGCATTCGCTGATCAAACCAAGGACATCGCGTTAGAAGCTATCGGTCATAGCTTAACCGCTCATGAATCTCATGCCGAAACATGCACTGAAGCAGGCAATTGTGCTTATTGGAGCTGTGAAAGATGTGGCAAATTCTTCTCCGATGAGGAAGGAAAAGACGAACTCAAAAAAGATGGTTGGATCATTCCAGCTCACGCTCATACAATGACTAAGCATGATGCTGTTAGTGAAACATGCGACACAAATGGAAATGTTGAATATTTTACATGTAGTGAATGTAATCAATATTTCTTAGACGAAGCTGGTACTCAACTAACTAGTGCAGAAGCTATTGTTGTTAAAGCTCATCACACTTTAGAGCATCACGCTAAAGATCCAGAATCTTGTACCGAACCAGGCATTATTGAATATTGGCACTGCACAGTTTGTGGCAACGATTTCTATGATGAAGCCGCAACTAGAGAAGTGGAAGGTGAAGATGATCTCATCATCCCTGCAAAACATAGTTGGGATACTCCAACCTATACATGGGCTGATGATAATTCAAAATGCACAGCGACATCTGTTTGTAAAAGGGATTCAACTCATAAAATCGAAGAGACAGTTGAATGCACATATAAAGTAGTAGAAGTTGCAACAGAAGAAGCAGATGGAAAGGGCAAATATACCGCAACATTTGAAAATGAAGAATTTGCAACTCAAGAAAAAGAAGTCGTTATTGAATCACTTCCTACATTAAGCAAATTGACTTTTACTAGTAATGGTGATGGTACTTATTCTGTTAAATGTAAAGATAGAAATATTACTGGCAGAGTAAAAATTCCATCAACATATGGTGAAGGTGAAGCAGAAGGTATTGTTACAACGCTTCCAAATCAGGCTTTCTTTGCTGCTGGTACATTCACTGAAGTGTTTATTCCAAGCACCATTAAAACCATTGGAAATGACGCTTTTTATAAATGTGAAAAAATGACAGATGTTCATTTTGCAGAAAATAGTGTTTTAGAAACCATTGGAAATTACGCTTTCCAAAGATGTCATTCATTAGTGTCGGTTACTTTACCAAAATCAGTTAAAACACTTGGCGAACAAGTTTTTGATGAATTAAATAATCTTGAATCGGTTGTTTTTGAAGAAGGTAACAAATTAGAAAGTATTGGCGATGGGTGCTTTGGTCAATGCCCAAAATTAAAAACAATCAAATTTACCGAAACAAGCAAATTCAAAGAACTTTATCATACATTTAGATATTTGGACGCTTTAGAAGAACTCGATCTTCCAAATTCAGTTGAATCTATTGCCATATATTCTATTTCTGCATGCTCTTCATTAAAAACATTATGGCTTTCAAAAGGACTTAAAACCTTGGAATATTATTGTATTGATACATGCCCTATTGAAAATTTACATTTCAAAGGCACTATAGAAGAGTGGAATAAAATAAGCAAGGAAAATAACTGGTGTCTTGACATTAAAACTAATGTTGTTCAATGCACTGATGGCGATGTTGCTATTTAATAAATAGGGATACTTAAACAGTATTGAGACCGATTAGGCTAACCGCCTAGTCGGTTTTATTTTGGATTTTCTAAAATAGCTTAGGGCTTTTCATGGTTTGGTGAAAAACAGCCTGTTAGCAATTTGGGGTCGCCGTCTATTGGCAACTCTTCTTCTGCGTCTTTTTGCGCCTGCCATGAAAATATAAAATTAAGATATAAAGGCGTTAACGGCCAATTTATCGAAAAATGGAAATTTGCTTAAAAAGTGGCAAAAATTGACGATTTTAGATACTCTATTAATATAGATGTCAAGAAAATCTTGTCATTTATCGCGTTGCAATAGATAAAAACTTGTCATTTATCGCGTTGCTTAAAGACATACTTAAACAACGCGACCAATGGTATTTCCAAAGGTCGTTTTTGTTTGGTTTTTAGCGGTTTTTGACAGTTTTTTATAAGAGAAGTAGTGACCGACTTATAAAATTTAGGCAAAACAAAGAAAAAATAGTTTGCACACTGAACCTCGCACACTGATACCACAGGTACGGGTGCAAACTATAAAAAAGACCACAATAAAACCCGACATTGGATATAGCTGATATCTAGGTCGGGCTCTTTTTTTATTTATTGATGTAGATTCCGAATGTGCATCTTGAAGTAGTGGATCTAATTCGATATTCAAACGTCTCAATAAACTCTAACGGAATCTTATTGTAGTTGATAGGTAACTTTGTTAAGTCTTCATTTCCTATGCATGGTTGATTGTGCGTATTAATAAAAAAAGACAGCGGTTTTATAGAAAAAATATCACTACCCCATTGACTACCCTAATTTACTACCCTATAATTAATTCGAGGGTGCGCCAGTTCGGTGCAGTTAATATAGCTGGGTGAAACTCCCAGTCTGGTAATCTCTAGCAAAGAGCCAGTATCTAGCCTTGGTGCCAAAGTCGTGAGATTAGGCATAAGCGTAGGCAAGAAAGTCTAAGAGCCT
>JAFSNY010000004.1 GCA_017447305.1 Bacilli bacterium
AAACCGGTTCTCTTAACTAGATCACCGGTCATTCTTATGATTGGGGTCCGCTATTTCACATTTTCATGCGTTTCGCCTAATGATGAAATATAAATTATTATCATTCACGCTTATATTTTTATAAAAATACTTAACAATAATGGATTATTTGATAATATGTTTATATCCTAAACTGGACGGATTAAAACTATGACAAAGAAATTACATTTTATTCCATTACTCACGCTTCCCATCCTTCTTTCAGGATGTGAATTATTCAATAAGGTTACAGAACGTCAAGTTTCTTTTGATGATTACAAAGAAGCTGTTTTTAAAGTTGATACCAACCACAATTACACAAATGTCAAAGTCACTGGTTATACAAACACTGTTATGGAACTCAATGAATCATACGATTATAACGCAGTTACTCAAACATGGTCAGTTGGTTTAAATCATGAAACCACCCTTGCGTATGAATACATCATCGACGTCATCAATGATGCAAAACAACTAGATATCAATGTTAACAAATCTACTATCACTAACTACTACAAATTCTACATTGGTATTTCTAATTCATATCACTACACATGCTTAACTGATACCTCAACTTTACAACTTAATTTCGATGATAAGTATGGAATGATCACCAAGTATTATTTCAAGAATAATTCCAAGACTCTATCATTCGAATTTACTTATTCTAACTAATTATTTATCGATAAACGGAATGATAAGACACCCCAAAGGGGTGTTTTTTCATTCTCTTTCTAAGAATGCAATATTTTTGTATAATTAAACAAGTGGAGAATTGTTTATGAAAAAGTTATGTCTAAGCC
The DNA here is from genome assembly GCA_017447305.1 of Bacilli bacterium. Lineage (GTDB taxonomy): Bacteria > Bacillota_I > Bacilli_A > RFN20 > CAG-826 > RGIG3315. The sequence goes on from JAFSNY010000004.1 coordinate 822, forward strand.
TAATCACTGTTTTATCCATGAGCGTTCTTTTTTCTTGTTCTCCTAAGAAAGAAGAATCAAAAGAAAGTAGTAGTGAACCAATAAGTGAATCTATCTCTAGTTCTATAGAAGAAAGCCAGTCTATCGCAGAATCCGAAGAAGAGAGTTTACTTCCAAGCGAAGAAGAAAGCAACTCAGTAGCTGAACCATCTATTGAAAGTATCCCTGAAGAAGAATCAACTGAAGAGGAAAGCTTAATCCCATCTGAGGAATCTTCTATAGAAGAAGTTAGTGAACCCCCCGTTGAATCAGAAACTGAAATTGCTTCCGAAGAAGAATCAATTCTCCCATCAGAAGAAGAATCCATCATTCCTAGCGAAGAAGAAAGCTATGCTGAATCAGTTGAAGAATCAGTTATTGAATCAGAAATAGAATCGGTAGTAACATCTTCTGAAGAAATTTTAACTTCATATAACCTTAGTTTAACGATTAATCCAGGAGTGTTAGGAAATACCTTCCATGACATTCAATTTATCTATAACTACACAAATTCCACTCAATCAAGCTCATATGATTGGAATCATAAAATATCCGAATCAAAATTATCTTCTTATTCATATGTAGTTGAAGATTTAGACATCTCTAAACCTCTCTATTTTAAAATCTATATGTGGGATTCCTCTCTTGGAGATATTTATGTTGGAGTTGTAAATGAACTTAACTTTGTTTATAACCCTCGTGGTAGAAAAATAGAGTGTATCACCATCGAATTTGATTATCCGAGTGTTTCAGGCAACATTGTAGGAGCATATTCATTAGACCAGCCAAACGATCCATCCACAGTGATGTCATTCGATGATCAAACTGTCAGCGTTTATAAGAAAAGCGCAACTATAGATCCAGTATTTGATCACGATAAAGAAACCTTCACCGCACATTATGAAGGAGAGAACATCAGAATCGATGGCAATACGATTATTGGTTTAAAATCTAACACCACAACAGAAGTTAGACTTGTATCACAAGGTGGCTTAGAATGCACCTTTAATGTCAATGTCAGTAGCTCTAAATATCGCGCAACATCCGCAAGAGATAGTAAATGGGCTAGTAGTGAGAAATGGTTTGTTTCTAACACAGTTGAAGAGATACCAACCATCGGACAAGATTTCATGCATGGTATGGATATCTCATCAATGAAAGCCCTATATGATAATGGTTCTAAGTTCTATAACAAAGACGGCAACGAACAATCATTAATCTATATCCTCAAGGATTATGGTTTTAACTGGGTAAGAGTGAAATTATTCAATGACCCAAACACTTTAAGTGGAACATCTTATGGCGCAGGTGAAGGCACGTTAGAAAACGCCTTATGGATCGCCCATGAAGTTAAAAGCGCTGGCCTAAACCTTTTACTTGATATTCACTATAGTGATTATTGGACTCACCCAGGTCAACAAATCCTTCCAAAAGCGTGGTCAAATGTTGAAACATCCGACGAACTCGCTACATTAATTAGAGAATACACAACCGAAACATTAAATGCATTTAAAGACAACAACTGCTTACCAGATATGGTTCAGTTAGGTAATGAAATATCTTCTGGTAATTTCTTACAAAAACCAGGCGCTGATAGTGAAACCTTCACTAGTTATGAAAATACTTACGTCACCGCTAAATCTAATTTAAGTGATGATATCAAAGGAACATCAGGAAGTGCGAATATGATTAAATACCTATCAGCCGCAAGTGATGGAGTTAACGCTGTTGATTCAAATATCAAAAAGATTATTCACTGGGCTAAAGGAAGCACATTCTCCGCGATAGTTATCAATAAATTCTTTAATGCCTTATCTAGTGTTGATTATGACTACGCCGGATTATCCCTTTATCCGTATTATTGTTTCCCAACTGGAGTTACCGCGGAAAGTGGTGGTATTGATACATTAAATGACACTCTTGCTAGTTTAAATATATCTAAACCATGGTTTGTTGCAGAAACATCATATCCATTCTCTGGAAATTCATGGGTTTATGAAAATAACAAAGAAGTAACTAACTTTATTATCAATAACTGGTCCACCAATAGTGATGTCGCTAATATCGAAACAATGATGGAAAATTATCCGTTTACACCTAGCGGTCAAGCTAAGATGATTCATGATGTGACATATTCCGTCAGTAAAAATGGTGGACTTGGAATATTCTACTGGGAAGGAGCGTGGATCCCAAATATCAAAGTTGGATGGGCAGGAAGTGGCTCTCCATGTTCATGGTCCAATCAAGGATTCTTCTCTTATGATGGAAAGATGATTTCTAACCTTGAATTATTCAAACAAATGGATCCAAATATCTAATATGAGTGAAGATATCTATGACATTGAAAATAACGAGAGTTTTCTCAATCGTTATAATGATCTTGATAAGGTTATCAACAATCCAAACTATCGTCGTTTTGTCGAATTAAACGAAGATCGTATTAATAATCTAAGAAAAATCCGCAATCTCTTAGTCCATGCTTCATATGAAGGAGAGAGACCTTTTATTGTCTCTGATTATGTCTTATTAGAACTTGAAACTCTCCTCATCAAAGTAGAACTTAAGTGTATTGATATCGGTGTTAGAAAAGAAAAGATTAAGTTTTTGAAACTTAACGATATGATGTCCAAAGCCGTTAAGCTCATCATCGAACAAGGATATTCTTGTCTCCCAATTATCGATGATTCATATCATATTTTAGGAGCAGTTACCGAAAAGGGATTAATCTCCATCATGTATGAAAAAGATGGACACTTTAACTATGATGAAAACGTTAAAGTTGGTTCCGAATTAGATAACTTCTATATCGTCGATGATAACCCATTAGAATTCTTCATTTTCAAGAGTAAATACGACCTTGTTGAAGATGTGAGAAACGAGATAGAAACCACAAATACGAATAAGAGGTTTGGAGCGTGTTTCATCACCGAACATGGTCTAAAAAACGAATCGATTTTATCGATGTTTACAATGTGGGATGTAAGAAAACTCAACGACTAGTCAAGGTATTATTTCAATAATAAGTTTGAAAAGTTTTATTAGTGTTGTATTATATAGTTAAGCCAATTTTCATATCATAATTCGAAAGGAGAATTACATGGCAACAGGAATGTTTCAAAATGGTGGTGCTGATTACTTCATTGATATCGTTATGTGTATCGATGGCACAGGAAGTATGAGCCCAATTATTGAAGAAGTTAAAAGTAATGCTTTATCTTTCTATAAAAAGTTCATTACAGCCTTAGAGGCCCAAGATAAGCATGCAGCCCAAGTTCGTATTAAAGTTATCGTCTTTAGAGATTACGAATGCGACACAAACCCAATGGAAGAATCTGAATTCTTCTTATTACCAGATCAAGATAGAGAATTTAATGAATTCGTCTCCAACATCCGCGCTGAAGGCGGCGGCGATATCCCAGAGAACGCTCTCGAAGCTATTGCTTTAGCCCTCAAGTCCGATTGGACCACAGGTGGATCAAAGAGAAGACATGCAGTTTTAGTCTTTACCGATGCAGAAGCTCTCGAATTACAAGCAAGAGCAGGATCAGCCAACTATCCAGAAGGAATGCCAAAAGACCTCGGTCAACTTGGTGAATGGTGGGAAGGCCTTGATCAAACAATGGGTAGCACCTATCAAATGAAAGCAGGACGTCTTGTTATCTTTGCTCCAAGTGCATATCCATGGACCAACATCCAAGCATGGAACCGTGTTTGGACAACATTCTCCACAGCTGGCCACGGCTTAGATGATGTTGAAATCACTAACGCTATTGAACTCTTAGTCGGTTCAGTATAATTAACTAACTAATTTTTTAAGGCGGCCAAGATAACTCTGGCCGCCTTCATTTTTTTAACGCATTAAAGGAGTGTTAACATGGAAGACGAAAAATTTAATGATTCCCTCGATGAAAAGACTCCATCATCGCATAAATCCACGCGTTATGTTCCAATTGGAAACAAGAAGAACAAGCATGGAGGAGGATTTAGGGGAACTCCACCAATCCGAGCAAAGAAAAATGATGAAGGAGAAAATGAAGAAATGATTGAAGAAAAAGAACTTCTCGAAAAAGTCGAAGAAGTCGTCAAGAAAGAAAATAAAGAAGAAGTCGCTTTAGAAGGAGATACCCCAAAAGAAGCCGAGGCATCGGAATTTGATGATGAACCAATCTCCATTATTGGTGGTGGTGAAGAAGAGAAAGCTGAAGAAGTCAAGGCTGAGGAAGAAACTCCTAAAGAAGAAACCAAGGTTGAAGCTGAAGAGGAAACTAAAGAAGAAACAGCCTCTGAAGAAGAACCTAAAGTTGAAGAGGAAGTCAAAGAACAACCGAAGAAAGTCGCCAAAGATGTTTACACTGATGTCTATCCTCGCCCAGAGCCAAGAATGCCTCGTCCAGATGGACTTGATGTGACATTCTTCTCTGAAGGAATGAAGATTTTTGAACCAACTGGTCAAACCTTATATACCGGTGATGATGCTCTCCCATTTGTCAGTAACAATGTCTTGTTAGTTGCTGATGGACTTGGCGGAACTTCATGTGGAAGACATACGAAATTTGATCGTGGTATCTTCGAAGAAGATCTTGTCTTTGAAACCTTGTTCGAAGACATGTATGGAAGAAAAGAAGCCAATCCATTATTAAATGATTATGTTATCGACTCCTTTGGTGTCGTTATTTCCTATCGTAATCTTTACGATGATAAAGCCAATTTCTCATACAATATCAACTTCTTAAAAAAGAGTGGTCACTTTGGCTCAAGAGTGGCCTCCGCAACATTACTCCATCAATTAATCGACCAAAAGGTTGTTGAAGAAGTATATGGAATGTTTGATAACGTCAGAGCCGCGGAAGAATCTAATGATTTAGAAGCGAAAGATAACTGCGTCAAGGAAATGGCGGGAAAGATTGAAAAAACATTTAAAGAAGAATTCATTCACGCTGCAAACAAAGCAGGATTTATTAATGAAAGCAGAAATCCTAAGATGGATATCTTAGGAACAACCATGTGTGCGACCGTTTTAAGAGAAAATGAAGAAGATGTCGAAGCACTATATTTATTCGCTGGTGACTCCTTACCATTCCTCCTTAACTTAGATGGACTTTGCGAAGTCATGAAAGCCCATGAAGGCACTGATGGTGGTATGACCAATAGAATTCGTTCTAATGATGCTGAAGTCGTTGAATTCATGAAAAACGCTGGTCGTCCAATTAAAGAATTTTATCTCGAACCAAAATACATGAGATTTAAAAAACCATGTATCTTATTTAACGCTAGTGATGGTGTCTTTGATTGCTTCACCAATCCTCTCTTCATGGAAAAAACCATTCTTACCATTATGGCTGATTCCACTGATGCGAGAAACTTTGCTGATAACATCAAGAAATACTTTGATATTAATAACCATATCGATGATAGCGCGACTATGGCAGCTAAATTCTTTGGATTCAACGATTATGAAGAAGTCAAAGACTATGCCAAAGAACGCTTATGCGCTATTGAAAAAGAATATGTCAACGCCGAGAATGGTGGTTTACCAGAATTCTTTGATGCTGATTATAATATCTTACTTAACAACAAGCTTTCTAAAGAAAGAGATGGCTTAAATAAATTATTCTACACTCTTAACGTCAATCCAAAAGTTACAGAATATTATTCTAACGCTGTCGCTAAGAGAGAAAGAAATATCAATACCTTTAATGGTAACATCGCCTTCTTAGATAAGCAGATTGAATTTATTTCTCAAGAACTCGAATATCATGAAAAGAACATTTCCTTCAAAGTTGTTGAAGGTTCAGAAAAGATTTCTAATCTCGCAAAATTTGAAGAGGAAGTTAGAACTGCTCTGAATAACGAATTAACAGCCTTCAAACGCTATAGAGAGAAAGAAGCTGAAGCTCTTGAAAAATATCAAGCCGTCCCATTCTATAAGACCTTTAGAGAAGAATGGACCGCTAAGAGTGTAAGAGTTGTTGAAACCCTTATCGCCCATGGCATCTTCACCAAAGAAGAAATCAATGAATTACTTGATCGTTTTGATGTATCCTTAGATGATACACCAGATAAAGAAGTTCAAAGATTACAAGAGCTTGCTTTAAAGCAAAAAGAATTAGTGGATAAATACATGATCTCCTATAATAGGCTCACCGCCAAATAATAAACGGAGGATATGAATTATGAATGTTAGAGGATACGAATTAGGCGAGAAAGGGTGGAAAAATAACTCTGCCAGTATGACCGCCATCGCGACAAAAGGTGGTAAAAAATATTTCTTAAAGAAATATAGAAACCCAGTTTGTCCGAGAAAAGATGAATCATGTTCTCCTAAATTATATGAGAATAACAAAAGGAAATTTGATAATTTCGTCGAAGCAAGATCATCCATCAACGCTGAAATAAGAAAGTTCGCCGCTTCTGGTGGTGATATCATCATCCCAGTTGATGAATTCGTCTATGAAACTGATGTTGATACAACATATGTTGAAGCTAGTGAATTCGTCGAAGGCGATATCGTTAAAGACGAAGATGTCGTTGATACTTTAAAGAGATTATCATTTAACGATAAGAAACTCCTTCTTATCACCACGACCGGTGCATTAAGAACCGTTCACTCTCACCATATTGTTCATAGTGACTTAAAACTCACGAACGTTTTACTCGTCAAAGATAAACATGGAATGTATGCGGCTAAATTAATCGACTTTGATAGCTCCTATTTTGTAGGAAAAGTCCCAGAAGAAGTCGTTGGAGATATGAAATTCTTCTCTCCTGAACTTGGTATTCTTTCCATGAATTCCGAATGTGAAGATGATGAATTATTAGAAAACTTAAGAGCGAATATGACCACAAAGTCGGATATCTTCTCCTTAGGTATCATCCTTCACTATTACTTAACTGGCGAATCTCCAACTTATTCTGGACTCGCTGATGAATTCAAACCACAAATCGAAAAGAGTGGCGGAGATGCTTATTTATGGGCCGCTTTACTTTGTAACGCTAAACTTGAAATCAGTTCAAAAATCACTGAACCTCTCTACCGTAAACTTATCGCCGCCATGTTAAGGGTGGATAAAGATCAAAGACCTGATGCTGATACCGTCTTAAAGGCCATCAAATTCAATCGTTTTGATGATCCATTCGCTAGTGAGGAAGATGTTCGTGTCACTTCTGGTGGTGGCTCTACAAGCACTTCTTCTAGTGATGACGCTGAACGTCGCAGAAGAGAAGAAGAGGAACGTCGTAGAAGAGAGGAAGCTGAACGTCGCAGAAGAGAAGAAGAGGAACGTTCTAGAACGAGAATCACTAGAGAAGCGACATTTGCGGAACCTTGGCCAGAACATAACATCACTTTCAACGAAGAAAAGATTCGTTCAAGAGGATATGTTGGTCTCGTCAGAGAAGAACTTAATGGAATTAAGGGATATGGTTTATATTCTGATATCCATCAAGAAACCACTCAGTTTAGAAATGTTAATACATTAATCTCCCTTGGTTATGCGGAAAAGAAAGCGCCAAAAAATGAACGCGAATTCTCCGTTTGTGAACCATGGCCAGAACACGCTATTGAATTTGATGCTGACATGATTAAAGCCAAAGGCTGGATTGCTGTTGAAAGAGATGCATCTACCGGTGTTAAACTCTATAAGTTTACTCCAGTCACTGGAGTCCCAAGACTCATCAACGTCAATAACTGTATCTTACTTAAACTTGCTAAGAGAATATAATGGATATTATTTCTTACGTTTATAGTGAATTAAGAAAGTTTAATCGACAAATCATCATCGACGGTTCCTTCGGAAACGCCGATTTTGATAATGTTATCGGGACTTATCCTAGACTTGTCGCTTTTGTTGATTCCTATCGCATAAGAAAATCATTCTTAACTAGACAAACGATTATTGATGTCGAATATAAAAATAGAAGTCTTGATTACAATCATGTTTATGAAGTATATGATGACCGCTCAATCGATAGAGCGTTACGTCTCACTCTTACTAGATATGATGAAACAATGATTATTGTCGCTAGTGATCAAAACATTCTTAGAAAGATGTTTAATAGAGAAACACTAACGAATGTTTCTACCGAATTCCCATATCTTAAAGGCGCTGGAACAAATAGAGTTGTTCCTCTTCGATTTGGCGGCAGAAGCTTCGTTTATGTTGAAGCAAAACTTCTTTATCACGTTCCTGTATCAAAACTAAAAGAACAAGAAGAAATCGTGAATAAAGAGGTAATAAGAATCGCTAAAATGCTCTTTGAGCCAGGTATGCCCAAAGAAGTTAAAGCTTTACTCACTCATAATTACCTTTGCGATTTAGCGACATATGACCCCAATTACTTAAAAAGCACAATAACCTTTAACCCTGATTCTCATGGCGCTTATGGAGCGCTTATCAGTCACGTCTGTGTATGTCACGGCTACGCCGATGCATACCGAAGGATACTAAACCAAGGCTCAGTAACTTGTGAGACCATTAGAGGCGTTCATAAAGCGGGTGGAGAAAATCATGCTTGGAATCTTGTAAGACTTGATGATGGAAATTATTATCATGTCGATGTCACCTTTGACGATCAATATAAGACCATATATAACTTCTTCATGAAAGATGATGCATTTATGAGAAGAGATAGAAGTTGGAACGAAAGTGAATTCCCTAAAGCTAGTGGGATGAGAAACGCTCTATTAATCGCAAGGTCATATATTCGACTTAATAGGATGAAACTTCTTGGAAGAGGAATTAAACCATCGATTCTAAACGCTGATGAATACTAATCTTCCCTCTTTATTAGAATATTTTTAAGTAGTATATTTATCATAGTCGATCAATTTGCTAAAATTGATACACTTCTCCATTATCTTTTCTAAAAACTCGATAATGAGATAACAAAAATGAAGGATAAAAAACCTAGACAACTAGGTTTTTTTCATTTTACACTCCCTTGTGCGTGTGTTATATTTTTAACGCGTATGCCAAACAAAGAACTCGAAAAACGTATCGAAGAGATGGAGGCTGAGGAGTCCTCTGGTGTAAAGCAGAAACCTCCGAAGAAAACGGTTGTTCGTTATGTTTTAAACATTCTCTTCGTTTTAATCGTCACCGCTTTAGCGCTTTTCCTTTCCTTAAAGGATAACTTCAACCTCATCGTTGAAAACCTCAGGAAATGTAATTACTTATGGATTTTGTTCATCGTCGGAGTCATGGTGATGATGATTCTTTGTCGTGGTTTAGTTTTATTCTGTTTTGCAAGGTTATACACAAGAAAATATCACATCCATCAAGCCTTAGCGGTCGATCAGATTGGTGTTTTCTATAATGCGGTCACTCCTGGCGCTTCCGGTGGCGAAATCATGCAGGCTTATACATATAAGAAACAAGGCGTTCCTATCTCAAGCGCTGTTTCTATCATGGCCATGTATTCCATCATCTTCCAAAGTGTTTTAATCATCTACGGTCTTTTGTCGTTCTTCATCAAATACGATTACATCATCAAGATGAATGACCTTGTCATCAACCTTGGTTCATTAAGAATTGCTCTTCCTTTATGGTTACTTACGATTCTTGGATTCTTACTTAACGTAAGCGTTATCCTTATCGTCTTATTAATGGCGTATTGGAGAGGGTTCCATAACTTTATTATGGGTCCAGTCGTCTCTTTCCTTCATAAAATCCGTATCGTTAAAGACGCTGATAAGAAGAGGGAAGACTTAAGAGTGCAAGTAGAAAACTTCAAAATCGAATTTAGAAGACTTTTAACAAACATTCCTTTCACGATTTTAATCGCGGTCTTATTCTTCATTTACATGACATTAAAATTCTCCGTCCCATACTTTGTTGGAATGGCTTTAGGAAATGCCTCTGAAGCTGCGACATTCTGGGATGCGGTATTCTTGAGTAACTATCACCAAATGGTCACTGGTCTTATTCCTATCCCAGGAAGTGCGGGTGTTTCGGAATGGTTCTTCCATGAACTCTTCATCAATTCAACATCCATCACTAATGGATTCTATGTCGCTAAAGAAACAGTGATGATTGATGGTGCTGCCACTCAAGTTGTTACTCCAGCGGCATCTGAGTCAATGTGTCGTACCGCTCTTCTCCTTTGGAGAAGTCTTACCTTCGCATTCCCAATCATTACCGCTGGTTTAGTTACCGCCTTCTATAAGGCATCTCCAAAAGATATCACCGGTCGTAATGGTGCAATTCCAAATAGACACACTCTTACTCAAATTCAAGCTGAAACACTCGATGCTAGAACTCTTGAACTTGGTAATACTTTACAAACCCAGCAATTAACCAAACAAGCTGTCGTTGAAAAATTAAGAGAAATCAGAAACAGAAATCGTAGGAAGAAATCATCTTCCACGGCTAAAGAAGACCGAAAAGAAGATGTTATTGATATTGTTGATGAGGAGGATGAAGGACTATGAATGTAGCGCTTTTCACTGATACATATCCCCCATTCATCAATGGTGTTTCAACCTCGGTTTATAATCTCGCTCACGCTTTAATGGACCATGGTCATAATGTCATCGTTATCACCCCACGTAGTGATGATGGTGAATTAGAATATAAAGATAATGTTTTAAGAATCCCTGGATTAGAGATGAAAAAACTATATGGTTATCGTTTAACCAAGGTTTATTCTTCAGAAGCGTTTAACATTGTTAAAGACTTTGAACCAGACATTATTCATAACCAAACCGACTCTACAGTCGCTATCTTTGCGAAAATTTGTTCTCGTCAATTAGGTGTTCCAATTGTTTATACTTATCACACCTCAATTGAAGATTATACATATTACATCACTAAGGGTTTCTTTGATCGTCTAGCGAAGATGATTGTCCGTAGTTATTCCAATAGTGTTGCTAAAAACACCACAGAATACATTACCCCATCAATCAAAATCAAAGAATTCATGAGATACGCTGGAAATGATATCTATGTGAATGTCATTCCAACCGGAATTAATTTCTCCCTCTTCCAAAAAGATAAAGTTGACCAAGAAAAAATGAAGGCCTTCAAGGAAGAAAGAGGAATTACCGATAAGACGAAGATCTTCTTAATTCTAGGTAGGATTGCAAAAGAAAAAAGCATGGATATCTCCATTCGATGCTTCGCTAACTATCACTTCAAACACCCAGAAGTTGATAAGAGATTAATCATCGTTGGTAATGGTCCACAACGTGCCGAACTAGAAGAAATTGTTAATGAGTTAAGGATTAATGATGTCGCTGAGTTTATCGGTGCGGTCCCCGCTAGTGAAGTTCCGTTTTATTATAATCTCGCTGATATTTATACATCCGCATCAGTGACAGAAACCCAAGGCTTAACATTTATGGAAGCGATGGTCTCGGGAGCGATTGTTATCGCAAGATATGATGATAACCTTAACGATGTTATCGTCGAAGGAAAGACAGGCTTCTACTTCACTAATGAGGAAACCTTCACTCAGAAAGTAGAGAAGATCTTCGAGATGAGTGAAGAAAAACTCGAACAAATTAAAAAACAAGCATTAGAAATTTGTGATGTCTATTCCATCGAGAATTTCTATAAGAATATTTTGGAGGTTTATAATCGTGCCATCAGAAAATACTGGTAATGTCATAACAGCAATTAAATTTTGCAAAGACAAAGTTGTTATATCATTTGGAAAAATGAAAATCGATTTATGCGAAGAAGCTTACACCTCTGGATATTACTACGTAGGGAAATCATTCACTGATGAACAAATCGCTAAAATCGAAAGAGAAAACCAAATTGGTTTTGCTATGAAATATGCGAAAAGCGTTTTAAGTGGCAAACTGATGAGTGAATGGAGTTTAAGAAGCAAGCTTTACGAAAAAGAATACACAAAAGATATCGTCGATGAAGTAATTATTCGTTTAAAGAAAGAAAAACTTATCAACGATAAGGCCTACTGCAAAGAATTAATTTCCTATTACAATCAAAAGCTTTATGGAAAGAATAGAATCATCCAAGAATTACGTCTAAAAGGCATCTTTGATGAAACGATTAAAGAACTTAATTTCCCTGAAGCAACAGAACTTAAAAAAGCGAGAGCGTTACTTCCAAAACTTGAGAAGGATTATTCCAAACTCAACTACGTTGAAAAGAAACAACATGTCTATAACGCTTTAATTAGATATGGATTTTCTAATGAAGTCGCTATTGAAGTGGTAAAGAAGATTAAAAACAATAGTGTCGCTCAAGAAACTAACATCATGAGAAGAGACTTCGCGGTTGCAGTGGATAAAGGTAAAAAGAAATATAAAACAGAAGACGGTGTTAAAGCATTTGTCTTTAGAACTATGCAAGCTAAAGGCTATCGTTTAGTGGATATTAAAAATTTATGGGAGAAAAGCACATGATTAAGAAACTTAAAGAATATAAAGACGGCGAACATTTTTCCGGATTACTTCTCATCTCAAATTCCGCAAAATGTGTCTCCAACAACGGAAAAAGCTATTACAATCTCGAATTAAGAGATAGCTCCGCAACAATCGTTGGCAAAAAATGGGACATTCTCCCAGAAGATGAAAAACTTCTCGTCACTGGTAATATCGTTGATATCCAAGGCGAGATTAATCTTTATCGTGGAAGTCTTCAACTTAAAGTCATCATCGTCAGTGAACCAAATGAACCTGTTGACCCTTCAATGTTTGCAAAGCAAAGCCCAGTTCCAGAAGAAGAATTAAAGAAAGATTTTCGTTATTATTATGATCAAATTAAAGATCCAGATTTAATCGCGGTTGTCTCTCATATCATCAAAAAGCGTAAGGATTTATATTTCACTGCTCCTGGAGGCATCAGCATCCATCACGATTATACGAATGGGTTATTACATCACACAGTCAGCATGCTTCATCATGCCGAATACTTCGCTAATTTCTATCCAGATATCGATAAGGAATTATTATTCGCTGGTGTTATTCTCCATGATATTGATAAAACTCAAGAAATCGAAGGAAGTCTCACATATAAAAGAACTCTCCAAGGAAATCTCCTTGGTCACCTCTCCATGAGTGCGGCTGAAGTTCAAGAAGCGAAAGCTATCCTTGGTATTGATAGTGAAAAACTCATTCTCCTTCAACACATGATATTATCTCACCATGGACTTCCAGAATATGGATCCCCAGTCTTACCAATGACTAAAGAAGCTATTCTCCTTCACTATATCGATAATATCGACTGCGATATGAATCTTGCTTGTAAGGTCATTGATAATATCGAAGAAGGCGAATTCTCCGAAAAACAATTCGCACTTGATGGTAGACAATTATATAAGCCTCATAGGAAATAAGGATTAAATAACAATAATAAGGATGCTCCTCATAACGAGGGGCGTCCTTTTTTATTATCGAAACGAAGTGGAGATAAAAACCTAGTGCTAAGCACGTGAGAATTGAAATAGCTTCCTGCGATGTAAAAAAACCTCATGTTATAATCAATAAGGCTGACAACCGTTTGATTTAACAGGAGGTGTATCCATGGATGACGATTTAAGTTTATCACACACGAGGTGGAACTGTAAGTATCACATCGTGTTCATTCCCAAATATCGAAGAAAAGAAATATATGGGAAATTACGTTCTGATATAGGACAAATAATAAGACAACTTTGTCAATACAAAGGTGTCGAAATAATGGAGGCTCATGCGATGCCTGACCACATTCACATGTTGGTACGCATTCCTCCAAAAATTGCCGTATCAAATTTCATGGGATATTTGAAAGGCAAAAGCAGCCTTATGATATTTGAAAGGCATGCAAATCTCAAATATAAATATGGCAACCGAAATTTCTGGGCAAAAGGATTCTTTGTTTCGACAGTTGGACTAGATACCAAAAAGGTACAGGAATACATCAGAGATTAAGAAAAAGAAGATATGATGCAAGATAACTTGTCGAACAAAGAATAAAAGGACCCTTTTAAAGGGTAGCTAGAGTGAGAATCATGGTTGTCAGTCCACATATGACCCTTAAGGGTCTGTGGAGTAATAGCCCTTATAGGGTCTAGTCAGTACAACGTATTTTATGCGTTGGTACTATTGTAATCTATTGCCTATATTTCACCTAATAAAACTAAAAAGTTTACTATAATTAAACCATGTCAAAAGAATTAGGAAAAAAGATTAGATCAATTCGTTTAAAAAGAAATCTTAGTCAAACTGAAATGGCGAATATTTTAGGCTACTCAGGAAAAGGTATGATAAGTCGCATTGAAAATGATTCTTCTGAGATGAGTTATGACAAATTAATGCTTTTATTATCTAATTTTCAAGATGACTTCAAAGACGAGAATATAAATAAATTAAGTATTTCATCAGCGGAAATTGAAAACACAATTATTGAAACAGATAGATTGGCTGTAAAAACAATAGGTTTCAAAGAGCTGGACGATGTACTTTCTTTGAAAGTAGCACCTAGCCAAAGAGAATTTGTTGCTGAAAACGCACTTGCGATTGCTGAGGCATATGCGGCCGAAAGAGTTGGAACTAAAACTCAATGCTTTATCGCTTATTGCGATAATTGTCCAGTTGGTTTTGTATCAATTGCATTCGGAAGTATTGGGGCAGATGGTGAAAAAGATTGGATGCTTAAATCCTATTGTTTGTGGAGAATTATGATTGATATGGATTATCAAAACCATGGTTATGGAAAAGAATTATTAGAAGCGATTATAAATTGGTGTAGCACATATCCACTTGGCAATTCAGACACTTTATATACAAGCGCTGATGTTAATAACAAGAAAGCTATTGAATTCTATAAGGACGCTGGTTTTTCGTTAACTGAAGATTATGTCGATGATGAGATAGTATTAAAGAGAAATATAGGAGGGAAATAACAATGGATGGCAATTATGAACTAGTGAAATTTGAACAAAATGGATTGACTCTTGACGTTAATGTCTCTCCTCTAGAGGAGACAGTCTGGCTGACTAAAGATGATATGGCACTTTTATTTGGACGTGACAGAACCGTTATCAGCCGACATGTAAGTCACATTATCAAGGAAGAAGAACTTGATGCAAATCGAGTATGTGCAAAAAATGCACGAACTGGACCAGATGGTAAAAATTATATTGTAGACTTCTACAATCTTGACGTCGTAATTTCGGTTGGCTATCGAGTTAAATCAAAGAATGGAATTGTATTTAGGCAGTGGCAAACAATGTCTTAAAGCAATATTTGATCAAGGGATATGTCATTAATGAAAGCAGAACTTTAGTTACAAATGAAAATTATATAAATCTAATCAACAGAGTTGAAAACATTGATTTGCGTTTATCAAGATTGGAAAGAAACGGTAGCATTCAAAATGAAAAGATATTCTTTGACGGAAAATACTTCGACGCTCGCAGCTTTTTGAAGCAATTATTCCCACAAGCTAAAAATAAAATAACACTCATAGATCCATATTCAGACACTAAAACCTTAGATTATTTGAAAGTTAGAGATAATGGCGTTGAGATTTCTTTGTTTACCTCATCAAAAGCTAAATTAACGCAAGATGATATTGATTCGTTCAACCTTCAATATGGTGGACTTCAAGCTACTATTTTAGATAGTTTCCATGACAGATTCCTTATTATTGATGACATCGAGTTGTATCATTTAGGTACTTCTTTGAATTATCTTGCAAACAAGACTTTTGCTATTACTAAAATGGAGTCGGATTTTATAAATACAATTCTTAATATAATTCGTTAAAAGACCATTGATCTATGCATTGATTATGTAGGGAATTACAAAATCAACGCATTGGTGGTGTTGACAAAAGACAATGGCAAACTTGAATAAATGTCAACACTTATGAAATAATAGTTGTATGAAGAATAAATTATCTTTATGTTTATTGTTCACGATGGTAGTGTCTATTTGTGGTTGCTCTAACGCCGATAACAAGAGCTATTCGTTTTCTTTTTTTGTTGAATCAGAAAATTTGAGAAACGCTTTAAAAATCATTGAGGAACAATACGAAAATAAGACAAATGTTAATTTAGATATTTCCTACGTTATTGGTGGTGAAGGTATAGATAATTCAGGATTTAATTATGATTTAGCATTTGGATCTTTTGCTGATTTGAAAGAATTCATTCAAAATAACCAAATAGAAGTATTAAATGAAAAATACAAAAAAATAGTTGCTAAAAATATGGATGAACATTGTCTCAAAGCGTTTACATACAACAAAGAAATACCTGCTTTTCCGATTGGAATTGGTGTTTATCCATTCTTTGCTTATGATGGTTCGTTGTTTAAAGAAAACGAAGTTACTAACTGGGATTCGATTTTAAATAAAACAGAAGAATATGATAATAAGAAGAATATCTTATGTTTTGGGCCAATGGATTATTTTGGTGCTTTTTATGGGAATGGTCTAGACACCATTATTTCAAAAGATGGGAATAGCGACAATTTAAATAGCGAAAAAGGATTAACTATCGCTAAAGGTTTATCTCAATTATTGAGCAATTCCAAAATAGTAAGCAATGTTTATTCTTTGAATAGTGGAGAAAATTATGCTACCTGTTCAGGAATGAATTATCTAACTGAAGATGTTGATGATTATTTTAAAGAAAACTTAAAATATGCGAACAATTTACCTTCTTTTTCATACAATAATGAATCTTTTTCTTGGAGCTCATATTATGTAACATTGACTTTAGCTGTTAAGAAACAAAATGATAAAGATAAAAAGAAAGCGTTACTCGAATTTGCAAATTATGTTTCTAATCAAGAAGACATTTTATCTTATTTCGCAAATCCAGATTATTACTCGCCATATCGTGGCTATCATAATAGTGTGACAAATATGACGCATTTGCTTAATGTGATAGAAAGCGGCAAAGACTATAATACATTCCCAATGAGTTGGATCTCTCCAATGAAAGTTTTAATCAACCAAATCAAAAATGATAACGGAAAGCTAAATGAAGAGAATTTAATGGATGCTTTGAATAATTATCATAATGCTGTAATGAACATTTCATTAAATTAAAGAACAATAACATAATGATTTATTATATATAAAAAAGAATATATTATATTAATAATGCTTATTATTTCGAATGATTCGTAACGAATTGTATGCGTTACTATTATTGGTTTATATATAAGAATCATGTCTTCTTATAGTTTCACAAACACTAATTAGCTATAAGTGATAGTTGATTAAGAAAAGATTATCCAAAATAATATGGATATATAAAGAAAACTTATATTAGTAAAAGTAATATTTATTTTTATTTAGACTATTTATTACATAAACTATCGGTCGAACCAAGTTCATAATAATCTGTAAAGAAGGGAGGATGTTTTTATGACCAATAATCTTGACGCTAAGAAGAAAGATTTGTTTGAAAATCAACCTGTTTTAAAAGCGATCATGTCCCTTGCTTTACCATCTATTATTGGGCAACTAATTTTGGTCATCTATAACATGACCGATACCTTCTTTATTGGACTTGCTAGTAAATCTGATTACTTTATTACCTCGGGTTTAAGTAGTGAACTTGTCGCAGGTGTTACTATATGTATGCCTGTATACATGATTTTAAGCGCGATAAGTAACCTGTTTGGTATAGGCGCAGCGAGTGTTATTTCAAGAAGTTTAGGTAAAGGAAATCCTTGGAGAGCGAAAAACTCTTCTAGATTTGCTTTCTGGTGCTGCTTATTTACCACGACGACATATTGTGGATTAGTAGCCTTAGTTAGTGGACCTCTTGCTAGTTATCTATCAGGTAACGCTCCTGAAACCGCAATGATTGCCCGTAACTACATCATTTACTGTGTTGTTATCTTTGGAATCCCAACAGCGTTAAATACTTTGTTCTCTCACCTCATTAGGGCGCAAGGTAAATCGCTTCACGCCTCCGTTGGTATTGCCTTGGGCGGAATCTTAAATTGTGCTTTAGATCCATTATTCATGTTTGTAGTATTTGATATTAAAGACGCTGCGATTGCTGCTGCCGTTGCTACTGGAGTGGCTAATACCGTCGCATTAATTTACTACATCGTTTTGTTCATCATCCAAAGAAAAACCCTTGTTATCTCCATTAAATTCTCTAAAAAGGCCTTTTCTGAAGGTATTCCTGGAGAGGTCATTCGTATTGGTACACCAGCTTGTTTAATGACCTTATGTGAAAACATTTCTTACATGATTTTAGATAATCTTGTTGGAACAGTTATCATTGCTAAGGAAGTTACCGAAGAAACCCTTGCCCAAAGCGCGAGCGCTCTCGCTGGCGTAGGGGTTGCCAAGAAGATTAACATGCTCGCGCATAGTATCGTCCGCGGTATGACCCAAGGCGTTCTTCCATTAATTGGATATAACAAATCAAGCGGCAACCGTAAGAGAATGGCGAAAATTGTTTACGCTAGTGGTGCCATCTCCTTAGGTGTCGCACTCGTGTGTATGATTGTCTCCTTAACACTAGCGGTCCCATTATCAGAAATATTTGTTCACGAAGAAGAAACAATTGCCAAATCAGCAGAATTCTTAAGAATCTTATGTATAGGCGCTCCTTTCTCTGCAATAGCTTATACGATTATCTCCTTCTTCCAAGCAGTTGGAAAAGCATGGAGAAGTCTTATCCTCGCCTTACTTAGAAAAGGAATTCTCGATATCCCATTGATGCTCATATTCTTCGCTATCGCTAAGGCAAGCGGAGATAGTCATGGACCAGAATTAATCATCTGGGCAACACCAATTGCAGATATCGTCTGCTGTATCACCGCAATTATTCTCTTCGCATATTATTTGAAGCGAAACGGACAGAATAAGCCTCAACAACCAGAAGAGGAAAGAATAGAAGAAGCCGTCGTTTCAAATCGGCTCTTTCAAAACAAACGGGGAGCCGCGGGGAGTAATCAATAACAACTCTCCAAAACTATAAAAACAAACGGGGATACGTTAATTCGTATCCTTTTTGTATGGGTTGTAGGTCATAATCAGCATTATTCTATTTCTAAA
>JAFSNY010000065.1 GCA_017447305.1 Bacilli bacterium
AGGAGGTTAAGTAAGCGATATGGCTAAAAAGAAAATTGTCATCGAAGAAGAAGAAATCGTCGAAGAAAATATCGTCACTCAGCCTCTCGAAGATGTAATGGGCGATCGATATGCGACTTACGCCAAATACGTTATTCAAGACCGCGCCATCCCTGATGTTAGAGATGGTCTTAAACCTGTTCAAAGACGTATCATCTTCTCGATGTATAAAAATAACAACACAATCAACCATCCAACGAGGAAATGTGCTCATACCGTTGGTGCGGTTATGGGTACTTATCACCCACATGGTGACTCATCTATTTATGAGGCTTTGGCTCGCATGAGCCAAGATTGGAAAGTTAGATATCCATTAATCGACTTCCAAGGTAATAATGGTAGTATCGATGGTGACCAACCTGCTGCTTATCGTTATACAGAATCAAGACTCTCGATGTTATCTAATGAACTCGTCAGAGGAATTGATAAGAAAACAGTAGATATGCAACTTAACTTTGATGATACAGAGTTTGAACCAGTTGTCTTACCATCACGCTTCCCAAATCTCCTTGTCAATGGTAGTGAAGGTATCGCTGTTGCTTTAGCAACAGAAATCCCACCTCATAACCTTAGAGAAGTTATTGATGCGATTATCTATCGCATTGGACATAAGAATGCTACTGTTGCTGATCTCCGTCAATTTGTTAAGGGTCCAGACTTCCCAACTGGAGGTATTATTTACGAGTCCGAAGGCCTTGATAATATCTATGAAACAGGACGTGGAAGAATAGAAATTAGCGGCAAAACTGAAATTGTTAATAACAAAGATGGAAATAAGATAATTATCAGCGAAGTTCCTTATAAAGCGGTAAAAATTTCCCTTGTCTATGAAATAGACAAAATTCGCCACTCTAAGGCGATTGATGGTATTATCGAAGTAAGAGATGAAAGCGATTGGAAGGGCATTAGAATTGTTGTTGAACTCAAAAAAGACGCTAAATCCGAGTTAATTTTGGCATATTTAATGAAGAATACTTCATTAAGGTCATTTTATAGCACCAATATGGTCGCTATTGTTAATGGTCGTCCAAAAACTCTCAATTTATTAGACTTTATCGATGCTTATATTGAACATCAAGTAAATGTTGTTACTCGTGAATCAAAATATGACCTTGATCGTTTCACAGCGAGACTTCACATTGTTGATGGATTAATCCTTGCGTCAATCAATATTAATGAGGTCGTCGACATCATTAAAAAGAGTAAAGATAAGGCTGATTCGAAAGTTAATCTTATTGCAAGATATGATTTTTCTAATGAACAAGCTGAAGCGATCGTCATGATGCCACTTTATAAATTAAGTCACACTGATGAATTAACTTTAGAAGCGGAAAAGAAAACCTTAACTAAAGATATAGAAAGACTACGAGGAATTCTTTCTGATCCAAATAAACTTAACCGCGTTATCATTAAAGACCTTAAAGAAATTTCTGATAAATATGGCGATGATCGCCGCACTCTCATTACCACAAAAGGTGATGATATTTCCTATAACAAACGTGACCTTATCGCTAAGGAAGAAACAATGGTGGCTATATCCCGTGATGGATACGCCAAGAGATGTTCTTTGAAGTCATTCCGCACCTCTGGAGAAGACACTCTTCCAGGCTTAAAAGCTGGTGACGTTTTGGTTGGTAAAGGATTAGCGATGACCACCGATTACCTTGTTTGTTTTACAAACATAGGTAACTATGTGTGTTTGCCAGTCTATTTACTTACTGAAAATCGTTGGAAAGATGAAGGCACACACTTAAATACATTTGTCAATTTCACCAGCGGTGAAAAGATTATTAAATGCTTAATTATCCGTGAGTTTAGAAAAGATATTTACATCGGTTTAGTGTCCAAATTTGGTCAAATCAAGAGAACTCCAATCTCCATGCTTGATCACGCTAGACACAATCGTCCAATGAGATGTATGAAACTTCTTCCAAAAGATGAAATTGCCGGTATCGCTGTTTTAAGCGGTGATAGTAATATCCTTGTTTTAACATCGATCGGAACTGCCTCTTTATATAATGAAGGTGACATTAATCCAGTATCTCCAAAAGCTGGTGGAATCAAGGCTATTTCTCAGCTTAAATGTAATACCGTCGAAGCGCTTCTTGCTTTTGATCCTAACGAAAGAGGTAAGATTGTCCTCATTACTGATAAAGGATGTCAAAGAGTCTTTAACATTGACAAATTGACCAAAACAAACCGCTTAGGAAAGGTTCAAACTATTTTCCAAAGCTTCAAAAGTGATGTCCATCATTTAGTCGCTGCAGTGAAGATTCCATATCGTGTTGATTCGATAACTATCTCACTCGCGCTTTCCGATCAAAGTATTTATACTTTGGAAGTAAATGATTTCAACGTTACTGATACATTAAACGCTAAAAAGAATATTGATATTCCATCCAAAACAAAGGTTGAAATGCTCGTCAATGAGACGATTGAAATTATCGATCATAACACACGTGCATACGGAACCATTATTAATACAGAAGATGAGAAAGAATCATCTGAAGAATTTGATAACTCTAGCGAAGATTTATTAAATGAACCATCTGAAGAAACATCCGAGGAAAATGAACCTATCGACGAAGTCGAAACCAAAATTGAAGAAGTGAAAGAGACTATCGAAGAAGAAAATGAAACGTTAGAAGAAAGCGAATCTTTAATTCCTGAAGAGGTCCTCAAAGAAGAGGAAGTGGAGGAAGTTAAAGAAGAAAAAACTCCTAA
Organism: Bacilli bacterium; assembly: GCA_017447305.1. GTDB lineage: Bacteria > Bacillota_I > Bacilli_A > RFN20 > CAG-826 > RGIG3315. The sequence continues at coordinate 2,764 of JAFSNY010000065.1, forward strand.
GAAATCTGATAAAAACAAGAAGAAAGTTGAACAGATTTCCATCTTCGAATTATTCGATGATGATGATGAATAAATCTGATAAAAAGTAGAAAATTAGTAGTTTATTAGTATATAAAAGATGCCTTGAAATGGCGTCTTTTTTCATCAATTTATAAGGAAAATGGATTATTCCTCTAGCAAATAATTATATTATTTAACATTGATGTCATATGTATATTATTTGTGTTAAAAATACAAATAAGTTAAGATATTTATGAAAGTAAAGGAACTTAATTATGAATTATCGTTTTAAAAGAATCTTTGTTATTGTTGCTGACTCAGTTGGTGTTGGCTACGAACCTGACGCTGATAAGTTTTTCAATGCCGGCGTAAGTGACTGGGGAAGTAATACCTTTGTTCATACCGCAGAAGCTTGTGGCGGATTAAATATCCCTGTTATGAATTCCATCGGCGTGAGAGATCTTGATGATATTAAAGGAACATCTTTTGTTAAACACCCACACTCATATGTCGCAAAGGCGCGTGAGAAGAGTAACGGTAAAGATACAATGACTGGTCACTGGGAAATGATGGGTAT
>JAFSNY010000066.1 GCA_017447305.1 Bacilli bacterium
CCAAATATTTTGGAGAAAAGGAGATAATTTCAATGACTTAACGCCTGAAATAAGCTTTTGTAAGGTTTTAAAGTGCGTGATTTTGTGAGGATTTAGCTAACAACATTGGCAAAATCAACAATGTCATGGGTTGGGGTAACAATGAAATAAATTTCATGCGTTTCGCATACAATGATGATGATTAATATGGATAGTTCAAGGTAATTATGTTATAATAAAAGACCCTATGGAATTATCATTTTCTTCTTACAAAAGCGAGTTTGATTACCTTGAAGATGTATACACAAAAATCATGGAATACACCTTTAAGCACCTCAAATTGAAATGCGAAGCGATTATTTCTGTTTCAATTATCGATAATAAAGAGATTCATCAAATAAATAAGATGTATCGAAACGTCGATAAGGAAACCGATGTTATCTCCTTTGCTTTCCTCGATAATGATGATGAAGAAAAAAAGAATTTGAAGAAGAAGGGCGCTCTTGTTGATCTTGGAGAAATTTATATTTCTCTCCCTAAAGCTATGGACCAAGCCAAAGAGTACGGCCACTCCTTAGAAAGAGAACTCGATTTTCTCTTTCTTCATGGACTTCTTCATTTACTCGGATATGACCATATGGAAAAAGAAGATGAAATAGTGATGTTCAATCTTCAAGATGAAATACTAACAGCCTTAGGAGTGACAAGATGAACAAAGAAGAATTAATCAAAAAAGCCCAAGAAGCTCGCAAACTATCCTATTCACCATATTCTAACTTTAAAGTGGGGGCAGCCTTATTAACCAAAAGTGGAGAAGTCTATCTCGGAGCAAATATTGAGAATTCTTCCTACCCTCTTTGCATGTGTGCGGAGAGAAACGCGATTTATAATGCGATGCTTCACAAAGTGAAAAGAGAAGATATTGTTATGCTCGCTTTATCCGCGGATACACCTGAACCATGTTCTCCTTGTGGAGCGTGTCGTCAAGTCATCAGTGAGCTTTTAAAAGAAGGCACCCCAATCATCATGTCAAACCTTAAGGGTGATATTAAAGAAACAACACCAGAAGAATTATTACCATTTGCTTTCTCGGGAGACGATCTTCAATGAAATCAGGATTTGTCTCAATCATTGGCCGTCCAAATGTCGGTAAAAGCACTCTTTTAAATAAAATCTTAGATAAAAAAGTCTCGATTGTTAGCGAGAAAGCTCAAACAACGAGAAACAACATTAAGGGTATTTATCACCGTGATGATGTCCAAATCGTTTTTGTTGACACTCCAGGAATTCATAAACCTCATGCTAAGCTTGGAGAAGAAATGGATAAAATGGCCTATGCCTCATTAGAAGAAATTGATGCTTTGATTTTGGTTGTCGATGCTTCGAAAAAGTTTGGCGCAGGTGATACCTTTCTTTTAGAAAAAGTTAATGTTGATGTCCCATTATTCATCATTATTAATAAAATTGACCTTGCGACCATCGTTGAGGTCAACGAGTTAAAAATGATATACACTGAGAAATTCCCCAAAGCAAAAATCATCGAATGTGTAGCTTTAGAGGGATTTAATGTCGACACGTTAATTGAAGAGATTATCAAGGTTCTTCCTGAAGGACCAGCATACTATGAGAAGGAAACAATCACCGATCAAGATGAAATCTTTCAAATGAAAGAAATCATTAGAGAGAAAGCTCTGCGCATTTTAAGAGACGAAGTTCCTCATAGCATCGCTGTCTATATGGATCATATCGATTGGGATTCATCACCTATCGAAATCAAAGCGAGTATTATCGTTGAAAAAGAATCGCAAAAAGGAATCGTCATTGGAAAAGGTGGGAAAAAGATTAAGGAAATCGGAAGCCTCGCTAGAAAAGATATTGAATCTTTATTGCATAAGCATGTCTTCTTAGAACTCTTTGTCAAAGTGAGAGAAGACTGGAGAAATGAGGAAACATACCTCAAAGAATTTGGATATAAAAACAAAAACTAAACATTATTAATGGAAATTATTGTTTTAAAAAACACCCCGTATAAAGAAAAAGATGCGATTATAGATGCGCTGACTAGTGAAGGCGCGAGATCTTTTCTTGTTCGCGGGTTATTATCACCAAAAAGTTCAAACATCGTTTTATCTAATCCTCTTGTCATCGCTGATGTCGAAATAGCGGAAGGAAAATACAAACACCCAGTCATCAAAAAATCTCAAGTTATCCATTCCCCGTATCATCTCGATGATAATTTAAGGTTTTATTCTGTTACCCAGCTAATTGGAGAAATCACTTTAAATCTTCTTCAGGAAGAAGAAAGAGGATCGATATACGAAGATTTGAAAAGAGCAATTATCGCTCTTAAAGACCAGCCATCAATCACTTCCTCGATATTGCTCATCTATTTTATGAGAGTTATTAAACAGGCTGGATACTCTTTTGAAGCTCAACACTGCGTCAATTGTATGAGTAAAAAGGATATTGTGACATTCTCTTTTAGTGATGGTGGATTCATTTGTAAAAACTGTCTTACCGAAGGAATTACCTCTAGATTATCAAAAGATGCAATGCTTTCGATTAGAAAAGCGATTATCGCTAGCGACTATAAGGAAATCGTGGAATTAAGTGATGGCGCTTTAAAAGAGCTCTTAAATGAACTAAAAACGTTTGTTTTTGATTATTTAGGAGTGAAAATTACATCAATTGATTTATTTTCATAAAACAACACTTAAAATAGGTTGACAAAGATACAAATTATCTCTATGATTTCTCCCGTATGCATACTAAGGAGAGTATTTAATAATGGCAAAATTTGAGTTTGATAAATTATGTAGTCATTTCGTTGTCTCCGGATTCTATTATCAAGGATCAGAGATTTATGGTGGACTTTCAAATACATGGGATTATGGACCACTCGGCTCTGAAATCAAAAAGAACATTCGTGAGATGTGGTGGAAGAAATTCGTTCAAGAAAGCACAACTAACGTCGGAATTGACGCGGCTATCTTAATGAACCCACGCGTTTGGGAAGCGACAGGTCACGTCTCAACTTTCAATGACCCTCTTATTGACTGTAAAAAATGCAAAATGAGATATAGAGCGGACCAATTAATTGAAGGACAATTCCCAGATGCAGACACCGCGGGAATGACTAATGAAGCGATGATGGACTTCATCCACGAAAAGGATGTTAAGTGCCCAAACTGCGGTTCAAATAATTTTACTGACATTCGTCAGTTCAACATGATGTTCAAAACTCATGTTGGTGTTACGGAAGATTCTAAATCTGTCGTCTATCTCCGTCCAGAAACCGCGCAAGGTGTCTTTGTTAACTTCAAAAACGTCTTAAGAACAACAAGAAGAAAGCTCCCAATCGGTATTTGTAACGTTGGTCGCGCTTTTAGAAATGAGATTACTCCTGGACAAATGACCTTTAGAACGAGGGAATTTGATCAGATGGAAATGGAATTCTTCTGTCGTCCAGAAACTGACCTTGAATGGTTTGATTATTGGAAGAAATATTGTCTCAACTTTGTTGATTCCTTAGGCATTAAAAAAGAAAACCTTAGATATCGTGACCACGAACAAGAAGAATTGGCCTTCTATTCCAAAGCCACAACTGATATTGAATATCTCTTCCCATTTGGATGGGGCGAGATTTGGGGCATTGCTGACCGCACCGATTACGATTTAAAACGCCATATGGAATATAGTGGTGAGAATTTAGAATATCTCGACCCAGAAACCAATGAAAGATATGTTCCATATTGTATCGAACCTTCGGTTGGTCTCGATCGTCTCGTCTTAATGACTTTATGCGACTCTTATGATGAAGAAGCATTAGAAAATGGTGATACTCGTATTGTTATGCACCTTAACCCAGCGCTCGCGCCTATCAAAGTTGCGATTCTTCCATTAGCCAAGAAACTTGAAGATAAAGCTAGAGAAGTGGAAAAGATTCTTTCTAAGCACCTCTCTGTTGTATATGACGATACTGGTTCTATTGGAAAGAGATATCGCCGTCAAGACGCTATTGGAACACCATTCTGCGTGACCATTGACTTTGATACATATGAGGATCAATCCGTCACCATCCGTGATCGTGATTCAATGACTCAAGTGAGAATGCCAATTACTCAACTCGTAGAGTATTTTAAGGTCAAAACATTCTTTTAGTAGATAATTAGTTGTTTTTTAGGAAAGGAGAACGCATGGCTATTGATCAAGATTTGATTGATGCAGTACTTAAACACGCGGATATCGTTAAGGTTATTTCCTCGTATTTAAGCTTGAAGAAGCAAGGCAAAGACTATGTTGCGATTTGCCCTTTTCATGATGACACAAATCCTTCCATGCATATCTCTCCTGAAAAGCAATTGTTTAAATGTTTCGTTTGCGGCACTGGTGGCTCAGCGATATCATTTGTTCAAAAATACGAACATATCTCTTTCTTTGAAGCGATGAGAAAAGTCGCGGAATTATCATCCTTTGATGATCCAAGACTTCATCATGAAGTTAAAGTTAAGCCAGTCGATGAAAGAAAAGAACCTCTTTATCGGTGCGCGGTTGATTTAACAACCTATTATCAATACGCACTCATGACCTCAGAAGGCAAAGAAGGATTAGATTATTTTGAAGAGCGACACCTCGATAATGGACTCCGCAGTCGTTTCAAACTTGGATACGCTCCTCGTGATGGAGTGAAAACATGCAAGTTTTTACAGAGTAAAGGTCATTCCTTGAAAACGATTGAAGACTTAGGAATTGCTCTTGTAAGTAATGGGCAACCTGCTGACCGTAATCAAGGAAGAGTCATCTTCCCAATATGCGATGGCGATGGAAACGTTGTCGGTTACAGCGCCCGCCGTATCAAAGATGGCCCGGAGGCCAAATACGTTAATTCCCCAGAAACTCTTCTCTTCCATAAATCGAGCATTCTTTACAATTATCACATTGCAAAAGAAAAGGCTCGCCACGTTGGATACATTTATGTATTAGAAGGGTTCATGGATGTCTTCGCTCTTGCTCGTATCGGAATTGATTCAGCTGTTGCAATCATGGGAACAGCGCTTACAAGCGAGCATATTCAAATGTTAAGAAGCCTCAATGTGGAAGTAAGACTTTGCCTTGATGGAGATTTACCTGGCCAAACTGCGATGCTTAAAGCATCAAAGGTCTTGCAAGATGCAGGGTTAAACTTCACTCTCGTCGATAATCAAGGTAGTTCAAAGGATCCTGATGAGATTCTTAACGAAGATGGCGAAGATAAGTTAAGAGTGTATCTCTCTAATCTCATTGGAAGCGTTGACTTCGCTCTCAACTATTATCAAAGGATGAATCCTTTAAAGACAATGAATGAGAAAAAAACTCTCATTAAAGAATTCATTCCTATCCTAAAAGGGATTCGTTCGCAAATTGAATTAGACACATATATACGCAAACTTTCAAAAATTACTGGATTTGAAGTTGAATCGATTCGTGAGCTAGTTATGAAATCAAAAATGGAACCAAGCGCCTCTTCGGAAGAGGTAGTGAGACACTTCCATCCTGAAAGAAAGGTGCTTAAGAGGCTCCAAATCGCGGAACGTGAGTATTTATACCAAATGCTGAATAATTCCGAAGCAGTAGAGCTTTATGAGTCAGAAATCGGTGGTTTCTATGATGAGGTGTATCGACAAATTGCTCTCTACATTATTGAATACGTCAGAAATCATGATGATATTGACTATCTAGGGGTTCTCGCAATGCTTGAAATGTCCGACATCGAAAACAAAGAAGAACTCATTAATGAATTAGTGCAAATAATCTCTGAGAAGAATCATCCAGATCAATGTACAAAGGAATTACTCCTCAATCTCATTGAATCAATAAGACAAGAAAAGGAAGATATCTTCGAAGATGACGCTCTTGCCGAAGCATTAGAAGGAAAACCTCCTTTGGAACAGGCGAGAATATATGCGGAATTTAATCGCCGCAAAATGAAACGAAAGAAAGAATTAGAAGATAAACAATCAAACAAGGAGGCTAAGGACTAACATGGGCAGACACAAAAAAGAAGAAACAATCGCAAAAGAGAAAGAAAAGAAGGGCGCAAAAGCCAAGAAGAAAGAAACCGTTAAAGTCGTCAGAACTATCGACCAAGTTAAAGCGGAACTTTTGAAGAAAGCCAAGGCTAGTGGCAAGATTAAACAATCTGACATCTTTGATGCTATCAACAATTACGAGCTCGATGATGATGCGATGGAAGATTTAATCGCATATTTCGAAGACAATGGCATCCAAATCATCTACGGCGATGAAGACGACGAAGATGAAGAGATGGATGATCCCGCTCTCCTGAAAGAACGTCCTCCGATCGTTACAGTCATGGGACATGTCG
>JAFSNY010000067.1 GCA_017447305.1 Bacilli bacterium
GAAGGAATGAGAATGATTCTTAATCCTTCTAATTAAATAACTATAAACAAGTTGTTTGTCTTGATATAAAACAAACTTAACCGAGGGACTCTCGGGGATGGCCCATTGATACTGAAATCACTAGATTTCTTGAGTGGGAAGCCTCCATCTTCTATAAGTGGGGAGGAAGTCACGTCTAATTCAAACTTATTTATTTTTTTAAGAAAGGAGGTGATTAATTATGCCAATGAATGACGGTCTTTTGAAAGAAGATGAAGTTATTTATTCGTCATATTAAGAAGCGTGGTTTTGATTTCTATGATCATTTGCATATTGGGCCGTTTTTGTCTTGGCCTGATGCGCGTTACGTTAATCGCGAGATTACGTATGAAAGAAAGCGGAATCGTATTGTTGGGTATTGGCCGAATTTACGGGCGGACATGGAGTACATGTCAAAGAGATATAATTACTAAATTCAGAAAATGAAAGAAGGCACCTATTTAATGCCGTTGGTTAGGCAATGTTTGAGTCATTCCTTGTTGGTGACCAAACAAAAACCACTCATAGAGTGGTAATTGATTTGTTTGGCACCGACAAGGCGACTCGAACGCCTAACCTACGGCTTAGAAGGCAGTTGCTCTATCCTGTTGAGCTATGTCGGCATTTGGGGTTGGCTTTTTGCCTTTATTAAATATACTTACTTTCTCACTCATTTTCAATAGATTATTTATTTACCTATTTGTTTACTTAAAAATTGTTAATTTTTTTCATCAAGTAAGATATATTGAATAAAGGAAAGATAAGGCTCCAATCTATGAAAAGAAAAACGTTGTTACTATTAATTCCTTTTATGCTTTTATCATCCTGCTCGAAAGGAAATAACAAAAGCGAAGAATCCAGTATTATCGAAGAGCCAACGAAGGTCAATGTTTCTTTGGAAGCAATGCTTCTTGAAACGAATAAAACAAAATACGATATCGAATTCGAATACAGAGATTCTTTCTTTAATGAAGACTCATCTAAATTTAATAGTGGTCTAGCAATGGTCTCTTTTGGTTTTTCTTTGGGCGTATGTCTTAATAAGTTGACCGCGGATGATATCTTAACACAGTGCGGCTTCCATGATATCGAAGATTATGACACATTATCATCAAATAATCCTGATGGAATCGGATATGTTTTCGCGATGAAAGAAATTGATAATAGGACGCTTATCAATGTTGACATTCGTGGATCTGGATATGAACTTGAATGGTCGGATAACTTCAATGTTGGAAAAGAAGGCAACCATAATGGATTCCAAAACGCTGCCGATACTGTATTGAGTTCTTTAAAGAGATACATAACTAGTAGGAATGTTTCTAATTATAAATTATGGATTCAAGGTTATTCTCGTGGAGGAGCGGTTTCTAATCTTATCGCCAACAACATTTTTAATGATGAAAGCTTGGATATTTTAGAAAAAGATATCTATGTCTACACATTTGAAGCACCTCGTGGAATCCTTTTAGATCAAATTAGTGAGCATAAAGGTGTTCATAATATTGTGAATAGTGCGGATATTGTCGCCTCAATTCTTCCTGATGAATATGGGTTAGGACGTATTGGGGAAGATATTGACATCTTTGATAATAATTACGTTGAATTAGTTAAAGCGTATGATCCATCTATCTCCTATAGTAGTTATGCTGGTTCTAGCAGCGATACAATAAAAGATTTCAAAGATCGAGTTTTGAATGGACTTTTACGTGTTCCAGAAGAAGGAACAGAAGAAGCTAATTATTCTATCAATAACCGAGATAGCTATGTCGATAACATGCAAGCAACATTCATGTATCTATTTAAATTATTCTTCTCCCTGAAGAAATCGACTCTGAATAAAATTGTTGAAAGACTAAAATCAATGACCAACGAAGAGTATCAATCATTACTCGCTAAAGATCGAGCTTTTAGTATCCTTAATCCTTATATAAAAGAAGATGGGGTCGAATATAATGGTAACGAGTTCAAATATCATTTAAATAAGGTTGTCGCATTTATTCCATACCGCTGCACCGATTTGGTTTATCAACTTATTAGTCCAACAACTAGACCAAACCTCATCACTCTTATCAGCATGCATTTACCAATCGTAAACTATGTTTTATTAAGGAATTATCTTTCCACTTTAAAATAAATATTGTAAGAAGAAGAAAACTAGAGTAGATTTTATTTATAAATTATGAAGAACTTTAACGCTTTTTACTTTTATTACTATTATTTCAACTTAGGTGATTAGGTCTAAGCGTTTTTGCTGTTAGGCTAATCACAAAAGCACCTAACAGTAAAAGTAAAACTTCATTTGAAATTCTGTTTGGTGCAAAAAGCGTCAAACTTTTTTCTATTAAGGAGGTCAAAATATGAAAAAGTTCTTAAGAATGATTCCACTTACCTGCATGATGGCGTTAAGCGCATGCGCTGGAGTGGTCGATCACGCGATTATCGACACGGAAAAATCAACATTTGAAGTTGGCATTCTTCAAATTATTACTCACGATGCATTAGACGCCTCTCAAAAAGGATTTGTTGACGCAATTAAGAGTAGCACCTTATTAAGCGAGAAAAATGTCAATTTCACCATTGAAAACGCTGAAGGTGATGAAACATCTCAAGCAAGTATGGCGAAATCACTCGTCATTAAATGCGATTTACTATTAGGCATTTCTACCGGATCCAGCATTGCATTAAAAAATGCTCGTGATGAAGCAGGAAAGAAACAGCCGCTTTTATTCACCGCAGTGACCGATCCAGTTGATGCTAAATTAATGAAGAAAATGACTAATCACGATGGAAGTGTCACTGGAACAAGTGATGATAATCCTGTCGAAGCGCAAATTGATTTAATTAAAAAATGCTTCCCAAATAAAGAAGCTAAAGATATTAAATTAGGTATTTTATATACCTCTAGTGAACCAAATTCCGAAGTTCAAGCCAAACGTGCGGAAAAAGAAGCTAAAAAAGAAGGAATTGGCACTGTTAAGAAGATGACATGTAACGATTCATCGGATATCAAGAGTGTTTGCAATAATCTCGCTCATAGCGTTGATGTCCTTTATATCCCAACAGACAATAACATTGCCGCTCATATGGACAGCGTTAAATCTGTGACCGATGAATACCACACTTTATGCATCGTCGGCGAAGAAAACATGTTAAAGAATGGTGGACATATCACATATAGTGTTTCTTACCCATTACTTGGAAAGAGAACTGGAGAAATGGCCGCTGATATTTTAAGCGGAAATAAACTTACTGAAAAAATTGACGCTGAAAAGATGGTGGACGATCAATATTTATCGAAAGTTTTCAGTTCATCAAACCTTGCTGCTTCTGGAATTAACCTTCCATCTGGATTAACTGATGGATTTACCGATTTAGGATAATATATGCCTTACATAATTAGTGTTATTTTAAACATATTAACATCAGGTCTTCCTTGCTGTTTGTTAGCGTTAGGTATCTTTATTACCTATCGCTTACTCGACTTTGCGGATTTAACTGCAGAAGGAAGTTTTCTCATTGGAGCGAGCCTCGCTATTGCTTTAATTAAAGTCGGAGTTAATCCTTATGTCGCCACTTTAATTGCCACATTAGGTGGAAGCATATGCGGTTATTTAACTTCAGTTTTCTATACAAAACTAAAGATTCCTAAACTCCTATCTGGAATTATCACGATGACGATGACCACATCACTCGCGCTCCTCATCTTAGGTATAACCAAAGGTGGGACCTTCTTCACGAACAATGTTGCATTAAGCTCATCTGATCCAACTATTTATTCTATCTTTTATTTTAATGCGACGACCCTTCGTCCTCTCATTAAAACTATCATTATGCTCGTCATTGTGATGATTGTCTTCGTCATTATCTATTTCTTCTTTGGAACAGAATACGGAATGGCCATCAGAGCGACAGGCATGAATGAGAAGATGGGAAAAGCTCAAGGAATTAACACCGAAAGAGCCTCGGTCATTGCCTTGACATTATCGAATACGTTAATCGCTCTTGCGGGAGCGATGTACGCCCAGGATTTAAAGAGTTGTGATATCAAGATATCATCTGGCTTCTTAGTCATTGGACTAGCCTCCATCTTGATTGGTGAAGCAATCTTTGGTAATCGATCCTTTAAGAACCGCTTAATCTCGATCGCCCTTGGATCAATCGTTTACTTTGTCATCGTTAACGTTGCGATTGAACTTGGCTTCCCAAGCGAATTAAAGAATTTATTATACGCAATCTTAATTGTCATCGCCTTGATGCTAGGACTAATTAAGAGTTTAAAGAAAAGGAAGGTGATTAAATATGCTCAAGCTAGTTAATATCACCAAATCCTTCAACCTCACTGGTAATAAAGAAGATAATAGAGTCGCTCTTGACCATATCAATCTAGAAATTAATGATGGAGATTTTGTGACCGTCATCGGCTCAAATGGAAGCGGGAAAACGACCTCACTTAACATTATCGCAGGAACATTCATGCCTGATGAAGGAGATATCATCCTGGATGATAAATCAATCACCAAACTCAAAGAATATCAAAGAGCAAAATACTTTGGACGCGTTTTCCAAGACCCAATGCTTGGGACAGCGGGAGACATGTCAATCATCGAAAATTTAGAAGTTGCCTCTTTAAGAGGACAGACGCATTCTCCAATTAAATGGGGATTTAAAAAATCTCATCGAGAACATTTCATTAACGAATTAAAAAGATTCGATTTAGGGCTTGAAGATCGCCTCAACCAAAAAGTTGGTGTTTTATCTGGCGGTCAAAGACAAGCCTTAACTCTTTTAATGGCGACCCTAGCGAAGCCAAAAGTTCTTCTTTTAGATGAACATACCGCTGCACTAGATCCTAAAACTGCGAATAAGGTTTTAGAATTAACGGAAAGAATCGTCACCGAAGAAAAATTAACAACAATAATGATTACTCATAACATGAAAGACGCTCTTAAATACGGAAATCGTCTCATCATGTATCATCAAGGCCATATCGTCCTTGATGTAAAAGGAGAAGAGAAAGCTAAACTTACAGTTGAAGATTTATTAAAATTATTCGACGATGTCTCAATCTGATAAGTTTCTTATTTGTAAGAAAGTGTAATTCATATAAAATGAATCTACACATGAATAAAACTTACATCGCGATTGATTTAAAATCATTTTACGCATCTGTTGAATGCGTGGAAAGAAAACTTAATCCGCTGACAACTAACCTCGTTGTCGCGGATATTTCAAGAACGGAAAAAACCATCTGTCTTGCCGTATCACCATCCCTTAAACAATATGGGATTCCTGGTCGCGCAAGACTTTTTGAAGTTAATGAAACATTAAGAAAAATCAACGCGGAAAGAAGAAAAAAGGCTCCTCGACATATCTTTACTGGGAAAAGCTATAACGATATCGAACTAAAGAAAAATCCTAAGCTTGAGTTAGATATGATTATCGCTACCCCTCAGATGAGTCATTATCTTAAGAAAAGCGCGGAAATATATGGAATATATCTTAAATATGTTTCAAGCGAAGATATCCATGTCTATTCCGTTGACGAAGTGTTCATCGATATCACCGATTATCTTGGAACTTATCAAAAAAGCGCGCATGAAATCGCAAAAATGATGATTAAAGAGATCCTTTCTCAAACTGGAATAACCGCAACAGCAGGGATAGGAACAAACCTTTATCTAGCGAAAGTTGCGATGGATATTGTCGCTAAACACATTCCAGAAGATGAGGATGGGGTGAGAATTGCCGAACTCGATGAGATGAAATATCGTAAGGAACTATGGAATCATCAGCCCTTAAAAGATTTTTGGAGAGTCGGACACGGATACATTAATCGGTTAGCGAAATATAATATTCACACGATGGGAGATATCGCTCTTCAATCAGTAAAAGATGAAGATCTTCTTTATAAAGAATTTGGCGTTAACGCTGAACTTTTAATCGATCATGCCTGGGGATATGAACCATGCACGATGAAAGATATCAAATCATATGTCCCTGATAATAATTCTTTATCAATCGGACAAGTCTTATCAGAACCATATAACTATGAAAAAGGAAAACTCATCGTCAAAGAAATGGCGGAGCTCCTTTCATTAGATTTAGTAAAGAAACATTTGATGACCGATCAAATCGCTTTAGCGATTGGATATGACAAAGTAGATTTAGATGATTATCAAGGTGAATTAAAAGAAGATTACATCGGAAGGATGATGCCTAAAGGCGCGCATTCATCGATAAATCTATTAAAGTGGACTTCTTCAACAAAACTAATAAGAGAAAGTATCGCTAAACTATACGATAAAATTATGAATAAAGGAATGCATCTTAGAAGATGTTTCGTCGTTGCAACGCATGTCATCAACGAAAATCTCATCAAAGATGAAAGTAAGGAATTCGAGCAGCTTAATCTCTTCATGGATTATGAAGTGAGCCAAGAAATCGCTAAAGAGAATAGTGGAAAGGAAATCGAAGAAAGAAACCTTCAAGAAACGATCCTTAAAATCCAAGAAAAATATGGGAAAAACTCCCTCATCAAAGGGATGAACAAAGAGGAAGGAGGGACAACCATCGAAAGAAATAAACAAATCGGTGGCCATAAAGCGTAATGTCTAAATACGATGAAATAATTAATCTTCCCCATCATCAGTCCCTTAATCATAAGAAGATGAGTAACCTTGATCGAGCCGCGCAGTTTGCGCCTTTTGCAGCGTTGAATGGCTATAGCGCTCTCATCCGCGAGATGGCGAGAATAACACAACAAAAAATTACCTTAAGTCACGACAAGGTTGAGGATATCAATAAAAAACTATCCTTTCTTAAGGAACATCTTAAGGAAAAGATAGAAGTGGAACTTATCTATTTTAAAAAAGATGAGAAGAAAGAAGGCGGAGAATATCTTTTGGAAAAAGGATATCTTTCCGTCATTGACGAATATCATAGATATATTCGAATTAACACTCTATATATCAAATTTAGTGATATCTACTCCATCGAAGGAGATATCTTTAATCATTATTTTGAATAACTATCTTTTATAGAACGCTAATTGGTAGATTTTTAATATTTCATCATATCCTAGAGGATAAAAGGTCTCAGTGATGACCTTTGTTTTATTTTTGGAGCAGTGGAGAGCCATCTTTTCTAAATCATCAGGATGAACACCTAATTCTTCTAAAGATGTCGGCATTCCAATTGATTTATAGAAATCTTCCTGTTTTTTAATTCCTTCTAAAATAGCCTCATCATCATTTCCTTTAACGCCCCAGATTTCTTTTACATAGGTAAGGAAGCGTTCTTTGTTAGCGGTATAAGTGAATCTCGCCCACGAGCACCATAAAGCAGCGAGCCCCGCTCCATGAGCGACATCTGGATAAAAAGCGGATAAAACATGTTCGAGTTTATGAACGACAAGATTAAATTTTCTTCCCATATGAGTGAGGCCATTATGGGCTAAGGAAGAGGCCCACATCATGTTCGCTCTCGCATGGTAATCCAAAGGATTAAGATAAGCTTCATAACCCCATTTATTAATATTTTTAATCACCGAAAGAGCGAGATCATCGGTTAATTCAGTTCCTTCTCCGACATCAAAATATCTTTCAATCGTGTGCATTCCGATATCAACGATACCGCAGGCGGTTTGATATTTGGAAACCGTATAAGTTAGTTCAGGATTTTCAATGACAAAGTCAAAGCGATTAAAATCGGATAAATATCCATTCTTCTCCTTGGTTTTAGAATTAGTCAAAACACTAGAAGCACTCATCTCGCTTCCTGCAGCGGCGATGGTGAGAATCGCGCCTTTATGAAGAGATGAAGTCGGAGATTTAATGTAACGATGATAATCCCAAATATCATCATCAGGATTGGTCAGTGAATGTGCGATATCTTTTGCGGTGTCTAAAACAGAGCCTCCACCAATGGCTAAAACGAAGTCAACTTTGTTATCTCGCGCAACTTTAACTCCTTCATAAGCTTTTTCCAAAGTGGGGTTAGGGGTGATACCTCCAAAATATGTAACATCGATTCCTTTTTCTTTAATAAGGTTACTAATTTTATGAATGAAACCATTATTCATCAATCGTTCACTTCCATAGACAATTAAAACCTTCTTAGGATGAAATGTTTCGATGATGTCTCCAATTTTTAATTCTTGATCTTTTCCGAAATAGACTTTGGTCGGTGTGTAATAAATGAAATTATCCATAACTAATTCTCTCTCTTTTCTTAATTATAAATTTAAGAAGAAATAAAACCAAACAATACGTCTTTTTTCCTTATTTAAAAATAATAGGTGTTTTCAAAATGGAGATTTCTTTTTATAATATAAAAAACGGGAGTAGCTTAAGTTAGACGCTCGTCAAGACGATACATAATGTATCCGGGCCTAACCATGATATTCATGCGCGAGACGTTTGTCGGAGGATTTTATTATGTTCGAAAACAAAAGCGCAAAAGAGACATTAGCTGAGCTTAACGTCAATCCTGAAATAGGATTAAGCAGTGAAGAAGTTAATAAACGTAGAGAAATCTACGGATTAAATAAGTTACAAGAAAAGAAAAAGAAATCATGGGTTCGCATCTTTTTTGAACAGATGAACAACCCGATGATTTTTGTTTTGTTCGCTGCCATTGCTGTAACCATCGGTGTTTCCATATACGAAACGATTAAAGCGATGAACGAAGGATTCACCGGAAATTACTTCCTAGACAAAGGTGATTGGCCAGATGTTATTATCATCATCGCGGTTATCATCATGAACTCGATTATTGGAACAGTTCAAGAAGTTAAAGCCCAAACATCTCTTGAAGCACTAAAACAAATGTCTTCTCCAGAAAGCACAGTTTTACGTGAAGGCAAACGCTTTAAAGTCAAATCACAAGACTTAGTGCCAGGAGATATCATCATCTTAGAAGAAGGAGATACAATAGGCGCGGATCTTCGTTTAATCGAAGCAATCAATTTAAAAACCAACGAATCGTCCTTAACTGGAGAAAGTGTTCCAGTCGAAAAGAAAGCAGATTTTGTCTTCTCTGATCCAGTCGCTATTGGCGATCGCGTAAATATTGCGTATATGTCTACACCTGTCGCTTATGGCCGTGGAAGTGGTGTGGTTATCGCCACCGGAATGAAAACCGAAATTGGAAAGATTGCTCACGCCCTCGATAACGAGGAAGAACAAGAGACTCCGCTTCAAAAAGTCTTAGCGAAATTATCTAAATTCTTAGGTCTATTAACAATAATTTTAATTATTGTTGTCTTTATTGTTGACGCAATTTGGATTATCGTTGATGGTTCTGGTACACAAATTGAAGCATGGATTGACGCTGTGCTTGCCGCCATTGCTTTAGCGGTCGCCGCCATCCCAGAAGGATTAGCCGCGGTCGTCACCATTGTATTAAGTATCGGCGTTCAAAGAATGGTCAAAGCTAACACCATCGTTAGAAAACTTCCATCTGTAGAAACTTTAGGTGCGGTCAGTGTTGTTTGTTCTGATAAAACTGGAACATTAACCCAAAATAAGATGACCGTTAAAGAAGCATTTACAATGGATAAATACTTTGTATCTGATGAATTTAACGAAGGAAATAATGATAAAACTTTACGTTTATTAGCGAAAGGTATGTCGCTTTGCTCTAATGCGACAGTTGATGAAGGATTATTCGGCGACCCAACAGAAATCGCTCTCGTCGCCTTCGCCAATGAATTTAATATGCATAAGAAGGATCTTGAAAGTACTTCACCACGTGTTGATGAATTACCATTTGACTCTGTCCGTAAAATGATGTCCACTAAACACGATGAAAGTGGGAAAAGTATCATCTTCACCAAAGGTGCTCTCGATAGCATTTTAAAATTCACCACCAAAATGTTAAAAGGTGGAAAGATTGTTGATATTACCGAAAAAGATGTTGAAAAGATTTATGAAGCGAATAAATATTTCTCGGATAAAGCATTAAGAGTTCTCGCTTTAGCGTATAAAGAAAGCGATGAACTAAGTGAAGCTGATTTAGTCTTTGTTGGACTAGTCGCGATGATCGATCCAGCAAGACCAGAAGCTCAACCAGCGGTCGAGAAATTCAAAGAAGCAGGCATTACAACAATTATGATTACCGGTGACCATAAGGATACCGCTTTTGCGATTGCAAAAGAACTTGGAATTGCTGATGACCCAAGTCAATGCATGATGGGTAAAGATATCGATACTTTAAGTGAAGAAGAACTTCAAGAAGTTTGCAAAACGACAAGAGTGTTCGCTCGTGTTTCACCAGAAAACAAAGTGCAAATTGTCAAAGCATTCCAAGCCTTGGGAAATATTTGTGCGATGACTGGTGATGGAGTTAACGATGCGCCTTCACTTAAAGCAGCAAATATTGGTATCGCCATGGGTATTACTGGTACGGACGTCGCCAAAGGCGCAGCCGACATGGTCTTAACTGATGATAACTTTGCAAGTATCGAAAAAGCCGTAGAAGAGGGCCGTGGTATTTACGCTAATATTAAGAAGACGGTTATCTTCCTCTTATCAAGTAATATCGCTGAAGTCTTAACGATGTTATTCATCATTTGTGTTGGATTCCCAACCCCATTAATCGCTATTCACTTATTATGGGTCAACTTATTAACGGACTCCTTACCAGCGATTGCGTTAGGTATGGATCCAAAAGATCCAAACAATATGAAAGAAAAACCACGCGATCCAAAAGAGGGTATTTTCTCCAAAGGTGGATTGCGTGACACGCTTTTATATGGAGCAATTATCACCATCGCAGTATTAATCGCCTACTTTGCGCCTGCTTGGTTCCATGGCGTATACGATTATGCGGGAATTAAAGCGTTATATGCCGACCCAGTTGATAAAACGTATTTAGCACAAGCACAAACGATGGCCTTTACAACCTTAGCGATTTCTGAGATCTTCCATATGTTAAATATGTCCAATTTAAGAAGAAGCGCATTCCGTGTCTTCAAGAACAAGAACTGGATGATGGCGGTTGCTTTCGTCTTCGCCTTAGGACTTCAACTTATTGTTATCGAGATTCCTGGAGTTAGAAGTGTCTTCTCAACATCGAACTTAGAATGGTATGAATGGTTGACTACCGCTGCGCTTTCTGTCCTTCCTTTATTAGTCCATGAAATCATAGTTTTCATCTCTTGGATCATCAAAAAAGCTAAAAAGCAAAAGGAAGAATAGTTTTAATAATAAAAAAACACCCAAAGTGTGGGTTCAAAAACAATTTTACTACTATTAATATTAATTAATAAACAACAAAATTTTATCTTTTGGACAGTGTCCATATTCTTTAATTAATTGTTTGTAAGCTATAAGTAACTTATATATCATCAAAAAGTATTATGAAAAAAGCCTTCGATAACGATTATTATCTTAAGATTCAAAGGAAAGCGATTTTAGAAAGAATCAAATCCTTTGGCGATAAGCTCTACCTCGAGTTTGGGGGAAAGCTTTTTGATGACTATCACGCTTCGCGTGTTTTACCGGGTTTTATGCCTGATAGTAAACTTCAGATGTTACTGGGTTTAAAAGATAAATGTGAAGTCATTATCGTCGTTAATTCTCACGATATCTCCTCGAATAAAATGCGCGCGGATATCGGAATCACCTATCAAGAAGATGTTCTAAGACTTATCGATACTTATAAAGAAGTTGGCTTGATGGTCTCTTCAGTCGTCGTTTCTTTATATGAAGAAAATGAAGCGGTCAGTCAGTTTATCCTTAAACTCCAAGATAGTGATCTCAAAGTTTATAAGACTTATAAAATTGCTGGATATCCTCAAAATATCCCATTAATCGTTAGCGAAGATGGTCTAGGTAAAAACGAATATGTTGTTACCAGCCGTCCACTTGTCATTGTTACAGCGCCTGGACCAGGAAGCGGCAAGATGGCAACATGTCTTTCACAGCTCTATTTTGATAGCAAAAACGGAGTGAGAAGTGGATATGCAAAATATGAAACATTCCCAGTTTGGAATCTTCCTTTAAATCATGCGGTCAATTTAGCCTACGAAGCCGCGACGGTCGATTTAAATGATATCAATATGATTGACCCATTTCATTTTGAGGCCTATAACATCCCCGCGGTTAACTATAACCGTGATGTCGAAGTCTTCCCATTGCTCAAAGCCATCTTTGAGAAGATTTATGGAAGTTCTCCTTATAAATCACCAACCGATATGGGTGTGAATAAAGTTGGCTTTGCCATTAAAGATGAAAGTAAAGTCATTGAAGCTAGTCAAAGAGAGATCGTTCGTCGTTATTATGAGACGAGAGTTAAAGTCTTCTTAGGAAAACTTAATGAAGACGCTTTAATCAAATCAGAAATGCTGATGAACGCTGCAGGAGTTAACGCTTCCAAAAGAAAATGTGTTAAAGCTTGTTTAGATAAGTTTGCTCAATCAGGAGAACCAAGCATCGCTTTTGAACTTAATAACGGAAAGATTATTACTGGAAAACGTGGAACTTTATTAGGCGCTGGCGCTGCAGCGACAATAAACGCTTTAAAATATCTAGCAAAGCTAGATAAGGATATTTTCCTTCTTTCTCCAGGTGTAATTGAGCCTTTATATAAAGCTAAGACCCAATTATTACATCGTAGCTACGCTAGATTAAGAGTGGAAGAGATTATCCTCGTCTTATCACTTCAAGCGTATTCTAATCCACTTGCGGAGATGGCGTTAAAACAAATTGGAAAACTAAAAGGAGTGGAAGCTCACTCTTCTCATATTCTTTCTGAAGTTGATCGTCAAACCTTTAAACGTTTAGGTATCAACGTTACGGAAGAACCACAAAACTATCAACATCGACTTTACTATAAATCCTAATTTATGAAGACATTAATCGTATTAAGCGCTCCTCCCGCCAGCGGGAAATCAACTTGGGCTAAGTCTTATCAAGAAAGTCATGATGAGACATACATTATTTCAAGTGACGCGATTCGATATGAATTAACGGGGCAACTCCAAGATTTCTCTAAGCAAAAGGAAGTTTGGGATCTCTTTTCTTTACGCATTCACGAGTACGCGAAGAAAAGCGAAAATGCTACTGTAATTCTTGATGCATTATGCGATTTAAATTCCTTAAGAATTAAATATGTTAAAGATAATCCTGAATATGATCGATATATTCTCGTTTTATTTCCTCATACTTTCGAAGAAATGAAGAAATATAATCAGATGAGAGACCCTTCTCAAATCGTTCCTGAAGAAGCCTTATGGGCTCTTTATAACAAATTTGAAGCTGTCACAGATGAAGTTTTATCTTTATATGACGAAGTAATTTGTGTTAACTTTTAATTACCTATGTGGTGGGACAATTTATATAAAGTATTAGAAACGATAAATACCGTTATTTTATATGTCATTGGAGTGCCTTTCTTCCTCCAGATGATTTTTATGCTTTTATTTTGGATTCCAAAAAAGAAATTCAAAAAGACAGAAAAGATCAATAAAATCGCAATCATTATCCCTGCGCACAACGAAGAAGATGTCATCTACGACACGATTAGGTCATTAATTGAGAAGCAAAAATACCCTCGCGATATGTATGATATCTATGTCATCGCGGATAATTGCACGGATAAAACGATTGAATTAGCCAAAAAAGCGGGAGCAATTGTTATCGAACATATTGACAACGACCCTAAACATCATATGGTCGGATATGCTTTATCATATGGTCTTAAAGAATTGCTTAGATATGATGAGAGTAAACATTACGATTATATGATTCGACTTGATGCTGATAATCACGTCAATGACGAATTCTTCCTTTTAATGAATGACGCATTCAATAATGGGGCAAAAATTGCCCGTCCTTATGAAAGTGCGTTAAACATGACTCAGTCCAGCTTCACAAAAGCGTGTGGTTTATACTACATCTTTGATTCTCGTGTCTCATCAAGAGTTAGGGAAAGACTCCATTTAGATGCGCATGTCAATGGTCCAGGTTCACTCACAGATATGGAAATTATCCGTCGTATTGGTGGATATGATACAGTGACGATGTGTGAGGACACGGAATTCAATTTCAAAAGAATGTATGAAAAGATTCATCCTCATTTTGTTGAAGATGCGATTGTATATGAAGATTTACCTTCAACCTTAAAGGACACTCTTGCGAGAAATAAACGTTTAGGACATGGAAACACATCCCTACTTTTAAGACATACACATCGCTTATGGTTCCACGCTTTTAAAAACCTCAATTTCTCGTTTATTGAGCAGTGGTTGACTTATCTATTTATTCCGATTTGTCCAATTCTTTGTATTTGGTTACCCGGATATTATATCTACGCTTATATTTATCATTTCCTTGGAGGTGGAGGGGAATTCACTCAAACCTTCCTATGGTCAAGCCCAAACTGGATATCCTTTACAACGACATTAATTATCTTCTGCATTAGTGTTCTCTTTGTATTATGCGGCATTTTACAAGCGGTTATTATGGTCCTTAGCGATTATAAAAAGATGGGGGCTAAACGTAGAAGAGACCTCATATCTGGAATAGTTCTCTTTCCGTTTTTTTCCATCATCTACGTTGTCACAATTACGATTGGAATATTCGCTAAACCGAAATGGGAAAAGGTAAGACGTAATCCAATTAATAAAGAAGCGGACTAAAGTCCGACTTTATTTTACTTCTAATTCAATTTCTTTAACTTCATCAGGGAAGGTAATAATCACTTTGCCTTTTCCCTTTTCGTGAAGTGATCTAATATAAACGGCAATTTGCCCGCCAATTAACGATTGAATCTTTGGACCGATTAATTTAATTGGTCCTTTTGTTTCAATGGTAAATGACCTTTCCGCATAATTCATCAACGCGTCAAACTCGTCTCTTAAGGAGACGCGAATTGGAAGGACATCATAACTATCTTCATTAAGAAGGTAATCGCGTTTGTAATTAAATTGATAGTGGAACTTTAAGTATGGCGCGATGGTTCTAGAAATAACTTCCTTATCATCTTTATAGCCAACATATTTAAATGTTTTTGCGTATCCTCCCCATGTCGCGATATGAGTGTTCCAAATATCGATCAAATCATCCCAAGTAAGTTTATATTTCACAAAGCATTTAGCGATGAATAATTTATATTTTGTTGGAAGATTTCCATATCCGTAAATTCCTCCATAAGAGAAAATTTTCGCAAGCATCTTGTTATCCTTCTTTGTGAATCTACGATCATCGAATGTTTCACCTAAAATATCATCAACTTTAATCGGAGGATGTTTGATATTTTTAAATTCGCGATGATTTGGATAATATGTTGTGACATAGCCGTCATTTTTATAAAGCTTTACGTAATCCATATTCGTAAAAATATAAATATCACGATAGATAGCGACAGGGAAATCACCTGGCTTCATATTTGACAAGATTTCTAAAAATGGATGATTATCTTGTTGAATTTCATATGAATATGAGGAATACTTTTTGTTTCTAAACATGTCGAGAACACCATGCGCGCAGATATGGTCACCGGAACCAAAATCAACATGAGTGTAATAATCGACAAAGCACCATCCGATACATCCAGATATCCTCTCATATTTAAATGAATCATCGATAACTCTTAAATGATGAAGAGCGACTTCTTGAGCCTTCTCAATATCCGCGGTTGGTTTAAGTGGGTCCATATGACCCATATATTCAGTAATGAGGTAAGGAGAGTTTTGCTTTTTAACCTTCTTAGGGTCTTCAACGCCCTTATCCATGTTCCAGCAAGTGAAATCATTATAAGCGTAGATATCTTCTAATAGTTCACTCTCTTTGGAGTTTCTAACGCCTAAGGTTTGACGGAATTTATCATATTGATGAGCGATTTCATTTCCTTTTAAATAAAGCTCGTGATCATCTTTGCTTTCATCAATTCTCACTCCATAGGCAATTAAAGAAGGGTGATTTCTTTCTTTGAGGACTAATCTTTTCACGAAATCGTAATAAGTTTCTCTCCAGATACTTTCTTTAGAAATATGCTGCCATCCAGGAACTTCATTGATGACAAGCAAACCGATTTCATCGCATTTATTTAAGAAATGTTCACTTTGTGGGTAGTGTGATTCTCTAACGATGTTGCAGCCGATCTCCTTTAACAAAAGAGCGTCTTCTTCCTGCATGCTTTTTGGCATTGCTGCGCCGACATAAGGATAAAGTTGATGACGATTTAATCCGATAAGATGGACCTTTTTATCATTAAGATAAAATCCATCGTTTTTAAATCTCGCACTTCTAAATCCAAATTTATGATAATAAATCTCTTCTTTATCTTTGACCTTAACGATGGTTTTTAAAATGTAAAGATATGGATTATCAACATCCCAAAGAGTCATTCCAACGCATCTGAATTTATTATCACTTGATGAGTGGAATAAACATTCGCGGTCATATATTTCATGTTCGATTGAAAGGTAATCTTTTCCTTTCACATCATAAGTGATTTCAACTTCTCCGTTTGAGGATGCATTAATATAGAAGTTATCAAGATACGTTGAAAGATGAGTTTCTAAAGATACTTCGCGGTAGATTCCAGAGAAAGTTAAATAATCAACAGCAAAACCAAAAGGAGGGATATTTTTATCTTCATTAGAGTCAAGAATAACAAGTAAACGATTATCCTTCTTTTTGATAAATTCACTGACATCAATTTTCACTGGAAAATATCCGGAAATGAAGTGTCCAAGGAAGTGATCATTCAGATAAATATCCGCTTGAAGCATGAAACCTTCAAAGTGGAGAATAGAAGATTTATTCGTTAAATCATCATCGACATCGAAAATTTTTTCGTATGTGACGACTTTTTGATATATCTTTTCATCGAAATAATTATATGGAACGTCATGGATATTATGAGGAACATCAATTATTTCTTTTTTATCAGGTAATTTTTCTAGGTATTCTTTTTGAAAGTCGTTAACAAAAGACCAATTAAAGTTTAAAGGTTGTTTCATGATTAATATCCTTCTTCATCCTAATACATCTTATCAAAAGATAAGAAATAAATAAACTATAGGATGAAACTAGGTTATAATTGATGTGATATGAAAAGAACGAATTGGTATAAAGATGCGATTATCTATCAGATTTATCCTCGTAGTTTTAAAGACACTGATGATGATGGTTTTGGAGATATCAAAGGAATTATTGAAAAACTCGATTATCTCAAAGAACTTGGGGTGACATGCGTTTGGCTTTCCCCAATTTATAATTCCCCTCAAGAAGATAATGGCTATGACATTTCAGATTACTTTAACATCTATCCACCTTTTGGAACGCTTGATGATTTCAAACTAATGATTAAAGGAATGCATGAAAGAGGGATTAAACTAATCATGGATCTCGTGGTCAATCATACCTCAAGTGAGCATGCTTTCTTCCAAGATGTATTAAAGAACCCTAATTCTCCGTATAAAGATTATTACATCATCAAAAAAGGAAAGAAAAACGGAAAGAAACCTCCCAATAACTGGACTGGATTTTTTGGAGAAAAAGCGTGGGAAAAACTCCCTTATGGAGACGAATACTATCTTCATCTCTTCGCGAAAGGTCAACCCGATTTAAACTGGGAAAATATTAAAGTTAGGGAATATGTTAAATCGATCCTTAAATTTTGGTTAGATTTAGGAGTGGATGGCTTTAGATGTGATGTCATCAACTTAATTAGTAAAAAGCAGGATTTTAAATCGAAATATAATTCCCCGTTTTTAATCGGAAAAGAAGATTATATTAACGGACCAAGACTTCATGAATTTCTCCATGAATTATATGAAGATGTCTATTCTCATTATGATTCGATGACCGTTGGAGAAACGGTTTTATCCACTTTAGATGATGCGATTTTATTAACAAAAGAAGACCGCGAAGAATTATCGATGATTTTTAACTTTGATCATGTCGATGTCGATGGCTTTTTAGGAATCAAGTGGCTGAAAAGAAGATTCTCTTTAAGGAGATGGAAGAAAATCTATAAGAAATGGCAAGAAGGTCTATATCTTAAAGGATGGAATTCCTTATTTATTGAAAATCATGATCAAAGAAGAAGTATCGGAAGATTTAACACTGATGAAGGGAAATATCGTTTAGAATCTTCTAAAGCACTAGCGGCGACATATTTCCTTATGCAAGGGACGCCTTTTATTTATCAAGGACAGGAAATTGGGATGGGAAATCCTCATTTTAAGTCCTTAGATGAAATCAAAGATGTTGAAACACATAACATTAATCGCATCTTAAATAAGATTCCGTTGCTTAGACTATGGTTAACTAAGAATCGTTTGTTTGAATATTCACGCGATAATGCAAGGACACCAATCCTTTGGGACGATTCCATTTATGGAGGTTTTTCTAACGTTAGACCTTGGCTAGATGTCAATAAAGATAAAACGTATAATGCGAGAGCAGCGTTATCTAATAAAAACTCATTATTCTATCATTATCAATCTTTAATCGAACTTAAGAAGAAATATAAAGTGTTAAAAGATGGAAAATATATTCCTTTATTAATGAAAGATAAGCAAATATTCATGTATAAAAGATGTAACAACGAAGAAGAAATCGTTGTCATTTCTAATTTTTCAAAGAAATTAGTGAAACGAAAGAAATTAAAAGAATATAATGATTACGAACTTTTATTAGGGAACTATATGGATAAAAGCAACATCGATATCCTAAGACCTTATGAAAGTAAAGTTTTGTATAGGAAGAAATAATGAAAGTCAAAGAAAATGATCCATTTAAAAAATATAAATTAATTTATTCTGGTGAATTATTAATTATCTCCATTGTTTTCCTCGTCTTAGGGCTTCTTAAAGTCACTGGTTTGATGACTCCTAACAAAGTAAGAGTTTTAATATTTAACTGGATTACTCTTTTTGGAGGGCTTTGGATTATTATTGATTTCTTTTGGGTGCTATTTTCCAAAAAGAGAAGAATGAAAAACTCTATTTTAGATAAAGCATTAGCCTTACCGATTGCTTTAAATGTCATTCCTATCGACTTGATTTATATTATTAGTTACCCAAATGAAATGTTATTCATGTATCTTCAAGGAAGTCTGTTCCTCTATGTCTTCCTTATCTATTCTTTCCTCGCTATTTATCATTACTTTAGACCTCTTCCAAGTTTAGTTATCGCTTTTGAGGAAGAACAAAGAATGAAAGAAGAAGAAAAGCTTAAAGCAATAGAGGAAGCAAAAAAGAAAGAAACAGAAGAAAATATTGATGAGAATCAATAAATAAACTAAAATTATCTCGTTTGATGAAAAAGAGGAGTAATAAGATTTCATCTACATAGAGAATCGGGGATGGTGGAAGCCTGATTAGATGAGCTTATGAAGGTCGCTTTGGAAAACGAAGTAAGTGTCCACTTAAGTGACATAAATGAGCGTCTTCTACTGAGTAGAAGGAAATAAGGTGGTACCGCGCATAACATGCGTCCTTATGAAAGGATGCTTTTTATTACTCTAAAAGGAGGATAAATCAATGTTAGATAAAAGATATAATCCAAAAAGTGTCGAAGAAGGAAAATACGAGAAGTGGAAAAAGGCTGGATATTTCACCGCGGGTGATAAGTCTAAGCAAGCTTTCTCTATGGTTATTCCTCCTCCAAATGTCACTGGTAAATTACATTTAGGTCACGCTTGGGATACAACTATTCAAGATATCATCGCCCGTTATAAAAAGATGAAGGGATATGATGTCTTATGGGTTCCAGGTATGGACCACGCGGGAATCGCAACCCAAGCTAAAGTCATGGAAAGACTAAAAAAAATGGGCGTTGATGTCACAAAAATCACCCGTGAAGAATTCTTAAAAGAAGCATGGGGATGGAAAGATGAATACGCAGCGTCAATTCACTCTCAATGGGCAAAACTAGGTTTAACTCTTGATTACACCAGAGAAAGATTCACTCTTGATGAAGGATTAAACTACGCAGTTAGAACAGTCTTTACTCGTTTATATAAAAAAGGTCTCATCTATCAAGGTGAAAGAATCATCAACTGGGATCCAGTTCAAAAGACCGCGTTAAGTAATATCGAAGTTATTCACCAAGATGACCACGGATACATGTATTATTTCAAATACCATATCGTTGGAAGTGATGATTATTTACTCGTCGCTACAACAAGGCCTGAAACGATGTTTGGTGATGTCTGTGTTGTCGTTAATCCAAAGGATGAAAGATACACAAAATATATCGGAATGAAAGTCATTAACCCTGCGAATGATGAAATTATTCCGATTATTGGGGATGAATATGTCGATATCGAATTTGGCACAGGAGCGATGAAATGTACACCCGCTCACGACCCAAATGACTTTGTCATCGGTGAAAAATATCATTTCCCAAAACCAATTATCATGAATAAAGATGCGACGATGAACGAAAAATGCGGCAAATACCAAGGTATGGATCGATTTGTTTGTCGTGAAGCTTTATTAAAAGATATCGAAGCTAAAGGTGATTTCGTGAAAAAAGAAGAAATAGTTCACCCTGTCGGACATAGTGAAAGAAGTAACGCTGTTGTCGAACCAATGTTATCAAAACAGTGGTTCGTTAAGATGGAATCTTTAGCGAAGCATTCTTTAGATAACCAAAAGAGTAAAGGAAAGGTTAGCTTCATTCCTCCTAGATTTGAAAATACCTTCACCAACTGGATGGAAAACGTTGAAGATTGGTGCATTTCTCGTCAACTCTGGTGGGGTCACCGCATTCCTGCTTACTACCATAAGAAGACAAATGAAGTCTATGTTGATGTTAACCCACCTGAAGATATAGAGAACTATGTTCAAGATGAAGATGTTTTAGACACTTGGTTCTCAAGCGCTCTTTGGCCATTTTCCACTTTAGGTTGGCCAGAAAAAACTCCAGATTTAGAAAGATATTTCCCAACTAATATCCTTTCAACTGGTTACGATATCATTTTCTTCTGGGTGTCGAGAATGATCTTCCAAAGCTTAGAGATGAATGATATCCGTCCATTCGATAATGTTTTAATTCATGGTTTAGTCCGTGATGAACAAGGCAGAAAGATGTCAAAATCTCTTGGAAACGGGATTGATCCAATGGATGTTATAGACCGTCATGGTGTTGATGCGCTTCGTTATTTCTTAACAACGAATTCCACCCCTGGACAAGATATGAGATATATCGAAGAAAAGGTCGTTTCCGCCTCTAATTATCTTAATAAAATATGGAATTCTGCGAGATACGTTTTAAGTGTTTTAGGAGATGACTTCAGAGAAGAAAAACTCGATACAAAGAGACTTTCTCCTTTAGATAACTGGCTCATTAATAAACTAATGGACACGATCAAGGGTGTCAGTGAAGCAATGGAAAGATACGATTTTAACTCCGCTTCCTCATACTTATATAACTTCGTCTATGATGATTTCTGCTCTAACTATCTAGAGATGAGCAAAGTCAGTTTAAACGGTGATGATGAAGAGATGAAAATGATGACAAAACAAGTCCTTATTTTCACCTTAAAAAACATCATCAAACTCATTTATCCATACACTCCATTCATCGCTGAAGAGATGTATTTAAACCTTCCAAATCATTTAGAATCGATCATGCTTGAAACATATCCTGAATATGATGAATCAATGATAAACCTTAAAGCGAATAAAGAAGTCGAATTATTGTTCGATTTCATTAAAGATTCAAGAACATACAAGATTGAAAATAAGCTCGCTCCAAATGAGAAAATCGCCATTGCAATTAACCTTCGTATTCCAGTCTTTAATGGATTTATGGCCTACTTAAGTCGCTTCACTTTCGCTAAGGAAATAAAAGAAGAAAAAGATATTATGAATATTCAAGGTCATCTATATGTTCACGATGATGGCGACATGGTTATTATCAACGAAGTATCAAACGATGAAATTCTTTTAAAACTAAATAAAGAAATCGAATTTGAAGAAAATGAAATAAGAAGATGTGAGGGAATGCTCAACAATCCAAACTTTGTGAGCAAAGCGCCAAAAGAGAAAGTTGATGCTGAAAGAAACAAACTTAAACAGCATCAAGATAACCTTGCATCATTATTAGAAAAGAAAGCAAAACTTTAATAATCAACAACAAATTAAGAATTCGCTTCATTTGAGGCGAATTTTTTTATTTACTAGTAAATAACTTATCTCTTTAGAAAAAAAGTGAAAAAATTTTGGCGAAAAATCGCTATTTCACACATATATATAAGTAGGGGACCTTCCTATAAACAAAACACTTTTTCTTGGATGCCATGATTAAATCCTACTATCAGGTCCCCTGTTCGTATCAATTAGTTTAATTAAGAGGAGGTAAAAACATGCGAAAACTAAATGAGTCAGAACTTAAAAATACCTATGCAGGTGAAGCTCTTACATTAACCGCGGTTATGGCGATTATGGCAGTGGCAGTTATGGCGGTCATCGTTTATAAGTTATTTATAAGTGATAAAGGTAACGCCTCTGTTCCAGGCGGCTGGAAGTTTACCTGGTCTTAATGGGGATAAAAGATTTACCAAGTAACGAAAAGCCACGAGAAAAGTTAATGCGATATGGAGTGGAGTCTCTTTCAAATGTTGAGCTGATCACCATCATCATTGGAAGTGGTACAAAAAATAACTCCGCGATGGATGTTGCCTATAATCTACTTAGGAATAAAGGTTTATTAAGTTTATCCCACATTCCTTATGAAGATTACATGAAGATTTCCGGCATTAAAAAAGCCAAAGCCCTAATGCTTGCGTCCATTTTTGAACTATATCGAAGATTATCTACCCTTCATAGTGACCTTGAGAGTAACGAGGTGACATCCTTAAATGTCTATCATCGTTATCGTGATTATCTTAAAGGAGAAGCACAAGAAATACTCGGGGTCCTTATCTTAGATAAAAACAAACAAATAATCACAGAAAAGATTATTTATAAAGGCACGAAAAACTATATAAAAACTTCATCAAGAGATATATTAAAGCTCCTTGTCTTAAAGGAAGGAACATATTTCTATCTTTACCATAATCATCCAGATGGAAGCCTTGAACCAAGCGATAGTGACATTGTCTTCACCGAGTCATTAATACAGGAAACGAGAAAGTATGGTTTTATCCTTCTTGATCACTTAATCATTACAGAAAATGGCTATTTTTCTTTCGCTAGTGGAGGTATTTCTCAGTAACGCCTTTTTATCAATTATTATTAGGTTAAGAAAATTTATTAAATAAAGTTTGACACTTATTTATATCATATGATATATTACATGCGTTGTCGCCTCACTAGCTACAACCGCATAGAAAAGGTTTTTCAAAACTTAACATAGTTACCTTCATAGCGAGTCCTTAGTGAAATCTTTAAGAAGGAGGGACATTATGTACGCAATTATTGAAACTGGTGGAAAACAAATCCGCGTTGAAGTTGGTCAACAAATTTATGTTGAAAAGCTTGACGGCGATGTTAACAGTGTTGTGACCCTTGACAAAGTTCTCTTAATCGGAGATAAATCCGCTAAAGTTGGAACTCCATATCTTGCCGGAGCCTCTGTCACTGCCAAAATTGTCAAACAAGGAAAAGAAAGAAAAATCAGAGTCTATAAGTACAAGTCAAAGGCTAACTATCATAAGACCATCGGTCATCGTCAACCTTACACTTGTTTAGTTATTGAATCTATCAATGGTTAAAAATGATTAACGTTGTTGTAACTTACTTCACTGATCGCCATCAAATTAAATCGATTATTGTCGATGGACATGCGAATAGTGGAACGTATGGAAATGATCTTATCTGCGCCGCAGTAAGCGCAATTATCACCGGGGGTGCTAATGCCTTAATCGATGATAAAAAAGAAGACAATTTCGAGATTGTCCTTAAAGAAGGACACGCCTCTATCATTTATAATGATAAATATTCATATTTAAATGATGATGGTGTCAAACTTGCAACAATGCTTATTATGTTAAAGACCATACAAGAATCGAATCCGAGATTTATCAAAATCACGGAGAAACATTAAGAATTACGAAAGGATGAACCAAAATGATGAAGTTTAAATTAAATTTACAACTCTTTGCTTCTAAAAAAGGTGTTGGTTCCACAAAAAACGGTCGTGATTCCGCTGGTCGTCGTTTAGGCGCAAAAGTCGCTGATGGTCAATGGTGTCATGCTGGTAGCATTATCTACCGTCAAAGAGGAACTAGAATTTATCCAGGGCTCAATGCTAAACGTGGAAAAGATGATACAATCTTTGCAACTGCCTCTGGTGTTGTTAGATATGTTAGATGGGGAAAAGATAGAACCCGTGTTAACGTTATCGCTTCCGAAAGCAAATAGTTTAGGAATTAAAAACGATTAAAAAGACCACTTTTTGTGGTCTTTTATTATTATATTTTGTATAATAATTTAGGAATAATATTTTATGTTTATTGATCGTGCTGTAATTGAAGTTAGAAGTGGAAAAGGTGGAGATGGAATGATCTCCTTCCGACGCGAAAAATATGTCGCTAAGGGCGGACCTAATGGCGGTAATGGTGGAAGAGGTGGCTCTATCTATTTCGTCGCACGTCAAAAAATAAATACTTTATTTAATTTCCGTCATTCAATCTGTATCCAAGCCAATGATGGAGAAAAAGGCGGAACAAAACTTCAATATGGAAAATACGCTGACGATGTTTATGTCGAAGTCCCAATCGGAACGGTCATCTATTTAGAAGAAGGACATAAATTCCTCGGTGACCTTAACGAAGAAGGAAAAACATTGATGGTCGCAAAAGGTGGAAGAGGCGGAAAAGGTAATGCTTGTTTTAAATCTTCAACCAACCGTGTTCCAAGAATCGCGGAAAAAGGCGAACCAGGAGAAAGAAAGCGTTTAATTCTTGAATTAAAATTACTCGCGGATGTCGGATTAGTCGGATACCCTTCCGTAGGAAAGTCTACAATCCTTAGCGTTGTTTCTAGTGCGAGACCAGAAATTGCTGACTATCCTTTCACAACTATCATTCCTAATCTTGGTGTCGTTTCTACCAAAGACGGTCGAACATTTGTAATGGCCGATCTTCCTGGTTTAATCGAAGGCGCGCATCAAGGAAAAGGTTTAGGGTTACAATTCTTGCGTCACATCGAGCGATGTCGCGTTATTGTCCATGTTGTCGATATGTCTAATACCGGACGTGACCCTATCAGCGATTATAAAAATATTAATAACGAACTAAAACTATATGGTTTTGGTTTAGAAAAACGTTCACAGATTCTCGTCGCATCCAAGATGGATGAAGAAGGAGCTCTGGATCGATTAAAAGCTTTCAAAAAGAAAGTCAAAGAAGAGATTCTTCCTATTTCATCTTTACTTGATGAAGGAATTGATGAACTCGTGTATAAGTGTATGGACCTCGTCGAAAAGACTCCGACCTTTCCACTTGTTGGAAGTGAAGAAGAAGTTGAACTCGATACGAAGGTATATGAACTCGAAGAGGAAGAAAAAGATTTTTATATCCGCAGATTGGACGCTCATACGTTTGAAATTTACGGAGATAAGATCGTTAAATACTACAAGATGAGTAATATATCCACGGATGATGGAATGATGAGATTGATTACTCACTTACGCCGTATTGGTGTTGATGATGAACTTGAAAGGATGGGAGCAAAAGATGGCGATACCGTCATCCTTGATGATTTCTCCTTTGATTATGTCAGCTAAAAACGACAATAAAGTCACCATTGCCATCTTAATCTCATCACTTCTTGTTATCTTCACTATTATCTTCTTTATTTTAATAAATAATTAGGAGGGGACTATGATTTATTATCTCAAAGGAAAAGTCGTCGCCATTGACGAGATGAGCATCGCTGTTGAACTATCCAATGGTGTGGCTTATGAATGTTTAGTTTCACATGTCGATAATTATGTTATCGGTCAAGAAGTCTTAATCTATACTTATGAAGTAATTAGAGAAGACGAAGAATATATCGTTGGTTTTTCTTCTAAAGAAGAAAAGAGTATTTTCATGTCCCTTATTAAAGTCAAAGGACTTGGTCCTAAGACCGTCATTCAAGCTTTATCAACAACCACTCCAGAAGCTGTCACTAATGCGATTGCCTCTAATAACGTGGCATTCTTAAAGAAACTTCCAGGAATTGGACAAAAAGCTGCCGCTCAAATCATCTTAGACTTAAAAGGTCAGCTTACTGGTGGTAGTAAAGGCAATCCTAAAGTATATGAAGAAGCATATGATGCTTTGAAAGCGTTAGGTTTTAAAGGCGCACAAATCGATCGTGTTTTAGCGGAAATTAACGAACCAAATGCCACAACGGAAGATATCATCCGTATCGCTCTAGGAAAATTAAGGAAATAAATATGAAAACGTTAAATGAATATCAAATGAAAGCTAACGGATTTATTTCCGAAGATGGTAAGAAGAATCTCATTCTTAACGGAGTGCTTGGACTTAGCGGTGAAAGTGGAGAATGCGCTGATATCGTGAAGAAGCATCTTTTCCAAGGACACGATTTAAACAAAGATAAACTAAAGGATGAATTAGGGGATGTTCTTTGGTACATCGCTGAAACAGCGTTAGGTTTAGGAATTACACTCGAAGATATCGCAAATTATAATATAGAAAAATTAACCAAAAGATTTCATGGTGAAACCTTCAACAAGGAAGATTCCATCAATAGAGAGGAATAATATGGCAAGATTACTTGACGCAAAAAGAAATCCAAAAGAAGAAATGGATGAACTTCCTCTTCGTCCACAAAGGCTCGATGAATATGTCGGACAAGCTGATTTAAAAAACAATTTCCGCGTCTTTATTGGGGCTGCACTTCATCGTGATGAACCTCTTGACCATATATTATTATATGGTCCACCAGGACTAGGTAAGACGACACTTGCTTATGTTATCGCTAATGAAATGCATGCGAAGATTCATACCGCTAGTGGTCCAGCCATCGAAAAAGCTGGTGACTTAGCCGCTATTTTAAGTTCGCTTGAACCAGGCGATATCCTTTTTATTGATGAAATTCATCGACTTCCACGTGTTGTCGAAGAAGTCTTATATGGTGCAATGGAAGATTTTAAATTATCGATCATGGTAAATCGTGGGGAATCAAACGCTCGTTCCATAAATATTTCTCTTCCACCTTTCACTTTGATTGGCGCGACAACAAGAGCAGGAGATATTTCTTCTCCTTTACGCGCTAGATTTGGAATTACTGAAAAACTTCAGTTTTATACTGAAGAAGAAATATCTTTAATCGTCAAAAGAAGTGCGAAAGTCTTTAATTCGACAATATCCGAAGACGCTGCTAAAGAGATTGCCAAGCGTTCACGTGGGACTCCGCGTATCGCCAATCGACTCTTCAGAAGAGTGAGAGACTTCGCTAATTATGAAGGGAAAGACCACATTGATTATAATGACGCTGTGAAAGCATTAAAGGCATTAAAGGTCGATTCCATCGGACTTGATGATGTTGATATCCGCTACTTAAAAACCTTGATTGAAAGATTCAATGGTGGGCCAGTGGGGCTTGAAGTCCTCGCTAACGCCATCGGAGAAGAAATCATGAACCTTGAAGATGTATATGAACCATATCTCCTTCAAATTGGGATGATTGATCGTACATCGAGAGGAAGAGTGGCAACCAGAAAAGCTTACGAACATTTGGGCATAGCCCATCAAACACATTTATTCTAATCATCATTTCGTATGCGCATTATGCACATATGCGCATAAAAGTGTTGATGAGTAAAAAAATTTGTAGTATTTTATTACATAGACGCGCGAGCGCACTTCAAAATTAAACCTTGAATTGGGAGGAATATCAAAATGAGAAGACTTTGGGCTTACATTATTACGACACTTGCAGCCATCTTGATTGTTGGTGTGTCATTTTCATCGATTTTTCTAAATATGAGTTCGAATATCGAATATCAATCAGGTAAAGAACTTGTTTTCCGTATTTCAGATAAAGAAAATGAAGATTTAGATTTAGAAGAGATTAATGATACCGTTGCGATTGATAACATCGTCGATGTCATGGAAGAACGTTTAGCGAAAACCGGACTTACTTCCTACAGTATTAAAAAAGCTGGAAAAGATATCGTTAAAGTTTCATTCAGTGACGCTAGTGGTAACGATCACTATTCCTTAATTTCTAACTACCTTACCTTTAATGGAAACTTAGCTTTAACAGATTCTGGCGAAAAAGTCGCCCTTATGGATGCCTTCCGTAATGATAAACCTGCCTATGTAACCGAAGAAAATTCCCTCCCAAAGATCGTTGTCCCAGTGAACAAAGACAACCCTGAATTCCAAGCGGTTATTGAAAGCGCACACTCCCAAGCTGAACAAGCCGCCAGTAGTGAAGATGAAAACTCAACCACCTATATCTACCTCTGGTACGATTTCATCGAAGAAGTTGATTCCTATACCAACTCCTTAGAAGATGAAACCATGGCAAAGAAAATTCTTATCCCATTTGATATTTCCACCTATTCCAAAGATGAAGACGGTGAATATCCAGATGAACTCATCACTTCCGTTAACGTTGACCTTAACTCTGATAACAGTGCTTCCGTTAACGAAGTTAAAGAAGGTTTCTACCGCGCTAATTACTTCGTCAACTTACTTAACGCTGGCGAACTTGATTACAAAGTAACATACCTATATTCCAATAATATCGATGCTTCCTTTGAAAGTTTAATTAACCTTGGTAGCGCTCAAGAATATTTAGCATTCTCCGCAACTTTAAGAGCAGTTATCATTGCCTTTATCGTTGTCTCTCTCATCTTAGTCTTCCTTTACCGTTTAGGTGCATTAAGCGGAATTACGACCACAGCATTGACCATCTTCGGTGCTCTTGGATTCATCATTCTCTTCGGTGCTGAATTTAACACCGCAACCATTATTGGTTTAGTTATCAGTGCGATTGTTTCCTTAGCATGTAACGT
This sequence comes from Bacilli bacterium, assembly GCA_017447305.1. GTDB lineage: Bacteria > Bacillota_I > Bacilli_A > RFN20 > CAG-826 > RGIG3315. The sequence goes on from JAFSNY010000067.1 coordinate 28,968, forward strand.
TGTCTATCAACAAAAATTCAAAGATGAAGCTTATCGTGGAAGAAGCTTAAAGAAAGCCAACTCCGAAGGAGCTAAGAAAGCCTTACTCCCAGTCGTGGACATCAACGCAGTCAGCATTATCATCGGTGCCTTTGTCTATATCTTAGGTGGCGCCGTGATGAAAGGTTTAGCCGCTGGCCTCGTCTTCGGTGGAGTATTATCCCTCATTCTTAATACTTTAGGATTAAGAGGATTAATGTGGATGGCTACAAATACCACCAAATTAACTGGTAAATATCATCTCTTCGGAATCGAAGATAGCAAAGTTCCAAACCTTTCTAACGAAGAAAAGCAATCATACTATGGAGCCTTTGCTACAACTGAATTTACCGCGAAAAAGAAACCAGTTGGTATCGCCGCAATCGTCCTTACCATTGCAAGTATCACCGGAATGATCGTTTTCGGTGCGATGAACAAAGGTCAAATCTTTAACAATCAATTAAGCAAAGACACAACTAGCGAAATTCATTTCGAAGCGGTTGATCGTCAATATGCTTATTCTGAAACCACAATTAAAAACATTCTTGATAACATGCTCATCTATCAAGATGGCGTTAACGAAGAAAACTTAAAATCTGTTGGTTCTTTAGTTGTTAACGATGAAATCTTAGTTCCAGATACATTAACAGAAAAAATCAAAGAAGATGAAAACATCGTTGAGCACATTCATTACTTCTATGTCGCTCCATTAAATACAAGATTATCTCTTGACACTGTTGTCTATTTAAAAGAAAGTGCCTTCCCAGCTTTTGGCGTTGACACGAGAGATACGATCAATGAAGTCCTCGCAGCATATAATGCTGAATATGGACATCTCAGCGATCGCGCTAAGCTTAAGAATGTTACCATTATCAATCCTGACTTTGTCGGATTTGATAAAATCACCCTCGCAACATTCATCGGCGTATGCGTTGTTAGTGTCTATTTCGCTTTAAGATATCGTCCAGCAAGAGCCATCGCTTCCTTGCTTGGAATGAGTGTTAGTGGTGCGATTGTTATGGGTATCTTCAGCTTAACTAGATTCCCAGTCTCCTCATATGTCTTAGCAATGCTTCCAGGTGTCGTGATTCTCGCCGCTATCTTCATGATTGCGATTATGAATAGAGATAGAGAAATGCAGCTCGAAGATCGAACAAGAGACTTTAGTTTCGAACATAAGAAAGAACTCATGCTCAAAGCTAACTCCTATTCCTTCTCCATCAGCGCGATTGTCGCCGCCATTAGCATGCTCATCATCATTTCCTTCTTCGGATTCTCTATCAGCGCAAGTTCACACTTTTATACCTTCCTCTTCCTTGGCTGCGCAATTGCCTTAGCCTTGGTCAGTGTCTTATTTGCGCCAGTTAGCTTATTCTTCCAGAACTTATTCTCCAAGATTAAGATTGAACGTAAGCCACGTAAGAAGAGCAAGAAGAGTAAACCAAAAGCTTCTAAGAGTGCAGAACCTGAAGAAGCTATCTTCATCGGAATTAACGATTAATTATATTAGCCACCTTTAAGGTGGCTTTTAAAACTAAATTTATGAAAAAAACCATTCTTGAGAGATTGCTCGATTATTATCAAATCACTTATGAACAATACCTTTACATCACAAGAGATGTCTCTTTAAACGACCTTCCTTCTCCGTTTTTATTTAAAGATATGGATAAAGCGGTGGAACTAGTGAAAAAACATGTTTCACTAAATCATAAAATCGTCATCTATGGAGATTATGACGCAGATGGTATTTGTGGCTGTTCAATTCTCGTCAAGATGTTTAAATATGTTAACTTTAACGCCAATTATTACATTCCAAGCCGTTATTTAGATGGATATGGAATTAATGAAATTAAAGCTAAGGAAATCATCGATAAAAAATACGATTTAGTCATCACTGTCGATAATGGTGTGGCCGCTAACGAACCAATTAGAATATTAAGAGAATCGGGAATCGATGTTTTAGTTATCGATCATCATGAAGCGCAGGAAATTTTACCTAACGCTAATGTGATTATCCATCCGATTATCTCCGGATATTCTAAAACGATATCATCTTCTGGAGCTTTTACTGCTTTGATGTTTTCTATCGCCTATTTAGGTAGAATCGATAAATATTTAGCGACCCTTGCCTCAATCTCTCTCATCAGTGACATGATGCCTCTTTTAGAATATAACCGTGATTTATTACGCGCAGTCATTAAAAACTACCATTATGGAGAATTCCCTTCTATTGATTATCTTATCGAAAACGATTCGTTTAATGATGTATCTATCGGCATGAGTATCGCCCCAAAAATCAACGCGGTCGGAAGAGTGGACAAATCGACAAACATCAACCGCTTAATCAAATATTTTACCAGTGAAAGCAAAGAGGAAATTATATCCTACAAAAACTGGATTTTATCGTGTAATGATTTAAGAAAAGAAAAGTCAAAAGACGCGAAAGATAACATCATTTCGACAATGAAAATTCACGATGAAGCCGCTTTGGTTATCGAAGTGGAACTCGAAGAAGGACTTTTAGGACTAGTCGCTAATTCATTAATGAATCAATTTGGCGTCCCAGTTATCGTTTTAACAAAAGATAGTCAAGATCCTAATATATTAAAAGGCAGTGCGAGAAGCATCGAAGGATTTAACCTCGCTGAAGCCTTCACTAAATTATCCTATTTATTAAAAACCTATGGAGGGCACGCTCTCGCTGCAGGTTTGTCTTTAGAAAGAGATAAACTAGATGAATTTAAAGATGCGTTTATTGCTTTAGTTCAAGGAACAAAAATTGTTAAAAAGAAGAAAGAGACAATTGAATTAAATATCAATGAAGTTAGTGAAGAAACATATCGCTTAATTGAATCATTCTCTCCATTTGGTGAGGAGTGGAAAGCCCCATTATTTAAACTTCGTCATATTAAAGCCTCAACCCTTATGTATTCAAAGAATCGTTTAAATATCATCACTTCTTTATCATTCAATTCGAGAATTATCGGCTTTAATTATTCAGAAAGCATGATGAAAGAATATGATTATATCGATTTAATTGGGACGCTAAGAATCAATGTTTTTAACGAAAGAAAATATATCGAATTTCTCGTAAACGATATTCAAGAATCAAAATAGATTATTTAATCTTTAATTTGAAAAATTATATTGACAAGTTCGCACGCGAACTAGATAATAATAACATGGAACTTAGAGAAGATGTTTTCTTTTTGATTAAACATTTGTCAAAATGTTTGGAATTAAGCTTAGATAAAGAAGCGGCCAGTCTGGATTTAACACCCCAGCAAGGTCGACTCCTAAGGTTTTTGATTATTAAACAAAATCGAAACGAGAAAGTCAGGCAAATCGATATCGAAGAGAGATTCCAATTATCTAAATCGACAGTGTCTGGTCTCATTAAGAGAATGCAGTGTAAAAAACTCATTTATAAGAAAATAGAAAAGCACAATATATACATTTATCCAAGTGAAGATGGAATTAAACTGATGAAATTATTCGATGAGAAAGTCGACGTGATTAGAAATAAAGTCATGCAAAGTCTTAAAAAAGAAGAAGCTGAAAGTCTCATCACTAATCTAAATAAATTATTAATAGGAATAAAGGAGGAGTCATAGTGTTTAAAAAATTCAAATACGTCTTTGGAAGCGTTCGACAATATAAAAAATACGCCTTGATCACGCCTTTATTCATGATTGGCGAAGCTTTCTTAGAATGCTTATTACCATTTATCATGTCGATGCTTGTCGATACGATTCGTAATAACAGCGCATCCTTCACCGGAATGGATGCATTTACAACCGTTTATGAATATGAGAATCTCACTCTCAAATTCACGATAAATGTGACAATTTTAGGAATCATCGGTGTCCTCTTATTAATGTCATTGTTATCACTATTTTGTGGAATCATGGGAGGAAGAACCGCAGCGAGAGCTTCAGTTGGTCTCTCAGTCAATTTAAGAGAAGACATGTTTAAGAAGATTGAATCATTCAGCTTCTCAAACATTGATAAATTCTCATCTTCATCCTTGCTTACAAGATTAACAACCGATATTGGAAATGTTCAAATGGCTTTCCAAATGGTCATCAGAATGGTCTTTAGAGCACCATTAATGATGATCTTCTCAGCGATTATGGCGTTCATTTCCGGAGGAATGCTCGCCTGGATCTTTGTTGTTTTAATTCCATTAATCGCCTTTGGATTCTTTTTAATCATCAAAAACGCAATGAGAATCTTTAGGAAATTATTCAAGAAATACGACGCTCTTAACGAAAGCGTTGAAGAAAACGTCGAAGGAATTAGAGTGGTCAAGTCCTTTGTTAGAGAAGATTATGAAAAGCAAAAATTCAATCGCACAAGCGATTATTTAGCAGGTAATTTCATTACTGCTGAAAAGATTGTTGCTCTTAATAACCCAATCTTAAATACCGCAATCCATTTAGCGAATATCGCAATTATGGGCATCGGCTGCTACTTCATCTTTAAGACCGAAACCGTCGATGGATGGGGATACACCTTATCAATCGGTCAAATGTCCTCGCTTCTTTCCTATGGAATTCAAATCCTCATGTCCTTGATGTTTGTTTCAATGATCATGGTCATGCTCGTCTTATCACTTGAAAGCGTTAACCGTATCTATGAAGTTTTAATTGAAGAACCAAGTATTAAAAATCCTGAAAATCCTATCTTTGAAATTAAAGATGGCTCAATTGATTTCAATCACGTGAACTTTAAATATAAAGCGGAAGCGGAGAAAAACACTCTTAGTGATATTGATATCCATATCAAATCAGGTCAATTCATCGGTATTTTAGGCTCAACTGGAAGTGGAAAATCCACCCTCGTTAGCCTTATCTCTCGTTTATATGATCTTGATGATAATGGTGGGGAAGTTCTCGTCGGAGGAGTTGATGTAAGAAAATACGACCTCGTCTCTTTACGTGACGCTGTCAGTGTTGTCTTACAAAAGAATGTCTTATTCTCTGGAACCATTTCTCAAAACCTCAGATGGGGAAATAAAGACGCTACCGATGAAGAAGTCATCTGGGCGGCAAAAATCGCTCAAGCGGATTCTTTCGTTACATCCTTTGAAAATGGATACGATAAATATATCGAACAAGGAGGCGCTAACGTATCCGGTGGTCAAAAACAAAGACTATGTATTGCCCGCGCCCTTCTTAAAAAACCAAAGATTTTGATCTTAGATGACTCAACATCCGCAGTTGATACGAAAACCGACCGCCTTATTCGTAAGGCTTTAAAAGAAGATGTCCCACATATTACGAAGATTGTCATCGCTCAAAGAATTTCATCAATTGAAGATGCTGACCAAATCATCATTCTGAATGATGGAAAGATTGATGCGATTGGAAATCACGAGTCACTTCTCAAAAACAATCATATTTATCAAGAAATCTACTACACCCAAAATAGAGTAGGAGGTGATAAATAATGCCGCCAAGAATTAGAGAACATTCACGTGCTAAAAAAGGAACAATGAAGCGTTTAGTTAAGCACTTATTTAAAAACCATAAGGCTGCTTTAATCTTCTCGATGATTTGTATCGCCTTTAACGTTATCACCAACCTCTCATCCTCAATCTTTGCTAACTTCACAACCGCAGTTTTAACTGCCTCTATCTCTCCAGTCTTAGAAGGTGGAGCAGCTAATCCGCAGTTTGGAATGAATCCATTCACTGACATGATTGAAGTCAGCGTCATGGGAATGAATCTTGCCACTAATTTAACAACTTTGTTAATCGTTTTAGGCTCGATTTATTTCGTCGGTATCTTTGCCTCATGGGCTTGGAACCGCACAATGGCGGTGGTGACACAAAAATTCCTAAATGAATTTAGGAAAGCGATGTTTAATCACATGCAGGATTTACCAATCCGTTATTTCGACACCCATCAACACGGACAAATCATGTCTTTATACACTAACGACATCGATACTATCCGCCAATTTGTCTCACAATCACTTCCATCTCTCTTCCAAACCGGATTAATGTGCATCACTTTATTAGTGACGATGTTACTTAACTCCGTCTGGATGACACTTGTTGTCCTTCTTGGAACGATCGCGATGTTCCTTAATACCAAACATATCGGTGGTAAGAGCGCTAAATACTTCGTCAAACAGCAAATGAGTGTTGCGAAAGTCGAAGGCTTTATCCAAGAATCCATTAATGGTCTTAAAGTCATTAAAGTCTTCAATCACGAAGATGAATCACTTAAAGACTTCGATGTTCTTAACGAAGAACTTCGTTACAACTCAACTGAAGCGAACTTACACGGCAATATCACTGGACCAATCAATGGTAATATTGGTAACTTTGTCTATGTCTTAACCGCAGTTATGGGATTATTAATCTTTATTATCCCAGGATTTAATAACTTAACACTTACCTATTATGGCTCAATTAACTTATCAACCTTTATGGGAGCGGTCGTTAGCTTCTTAATGATGTCGAGAAGCTTCTCTAATAACGTCAATAACTTCTCTCAACAAGTAACCTTTATCGTCATGGGTATGGCGGGCGCTTCACGTTGCTTCGATCTCATGGATGAAAAGAAGGAAATTGATGAAGGTTATGTCTCTTTAGTTAATGTTAGATATGATGAAAATGGTGAAATGATTGAAACAAGTGAACACACTCACGACTTCGCCTGGAAACATCCTCACGGCGATGGTTCGTTAACCTATACTCCACTCAAAGGTGATATTTTGCTTAAAGATGTTGATTTCTCATACACCGGAGAAAAACTTGTTCTTAAGAACGTCAATATTTACGCTCACCCAGGACAAAAAATCGCTCTTGTCGGAGCCACAGGCGCAGGAAAGACAACCATTACTAACCTTATCAACAGATTCTATGATATCGCTGATGGAAAAATCAGATACGATGGGATTAATATTAATAAAATTAAACGCGCTGACCTCCGTCGTTCTTTAGGAATCGTTTTACAAGATACAAACTTATTCACTGGAACGGTTATGGAAAACATCCGATATGGTAAATTAGACGCGACAGACGAAGAAGTATACGAAGCGGCAAAAATTGCTAACGCATATGACTTTATCTCTCGTTTACCAGATGGATTCAACACAGTTTTAAGCGGTAATGGTTCTAACCTATCTCAAGGTCAAAGACAATTAATTAATATCGCCCGCTGTGCTATCGCGGACGCTCCTGTTATGATTCTTGATGAAGCGACATCAAGTATCGATACGAGAACAGAAAAACTCGTTCAAGAAGGCATGGATAAATTAATGGAGGGAAGAACGGTCTTTATCATCGCTCACCGTTTATCCACCGTCCAAAATAGCGATGCGATTATGGTCTTAGATCACGGAGCTATCATCGAAAGAGGAACCCACGCTCAATTAATTGAACAAAAAGGTACCTATTATCAACTTTATACTGGTGCCTTTGAACTCGAGTAAGATTAAATTAACTAAAAAAAATGAGGGTGAGAGTAATTCTCATCCTTTCTTTATAGTGTTTTCCTATATTTTTCTTTAAAAAATAAGGAGAGGACATTAAAATATTATATGATTATGGAAGAAAAGAAAAAGCTCCCTCCAGTGAACGGAGGATATTCTCTCCACACCTTTGAACAACTTAAAGATGTCTATGAGGAATATATCCATGTTGAGAAGGATCGTCAGCATATTGTGGAGGCCTTTAATTTCATCGTGAAAAAACACGAAGGTCAAACAAGAAGAAGCGGTGAGCCTTATTATCATCACCTCATCGAGGTCGCTTATATTGTCGCCATTCTTCACTGTGGACCTGCAACGATTATTGCTGCTTTACTTCACGATGTTGTCGAAGACACCGACACAACAGTTGAAGATATCAAAAAGATGTGGGGAGAAGACGTCGCGCAGATTGTTGATTCTTTAACAAAAATTCAAAGATTAAAACTTTCGAAGATGAATGCTTCTGAATTTGAAGCGGAAGACCATCGAAAGATATTCCTAGGTATGGCGAAGGATATCCGCGTCATCTTAATTAAACTTGCGGATAGACTCCATAACCTTAGAACTTTAGGAGCGTTGTCTCTTGAAAGACAAAAAGCAATATCAAAAGAGACACTCGATGTCTTTATCCCAATTGCTCATCGTCTAGGTTTAGAAAAGATTAAAAGTGAGATGCAAGATCTCTGCTTAAAATATCTCGAACCGGAAAAATACGAAGAAATTAAGCGTCTTCTTTCAAAGAAAGAAAAGACGATGGGTAAATCACTCGATTCCACAAAGAAAAGAATCGCTGATATCCTCTTTGAAAAGCATATTCCATTCGAAATCGAATCAAGAATCAAGAGCATTTATTCCATCTATAACAAGGTCTACATCAAAGGTCATCCATTTGATGAGGTTTACGATATTCTAGCTTTTAGAATTATCACCGAAACAGAAATTCAGTGTTATGAAATCTTGGGTTTGATTCACCAAATCTATAAACCTGTCCCAGGTAGATTTAAAGACTATATCGCGATGCCTAAACCAAACATGTATCAATCTTTGCATACGACTATCCTTTCAGGTGATGGAAACATTTACGAAGTTCAAATTAGAACGAAAGAGATGGACGAAATTGCTGAAAGTGGCGTTGCCGCTCACTGGGCGTATAAAGAAGGCGGATACAATTACGAAAAAGAACAAAAAGAAATTGAAAATAAATTACACTGGTTCAGAGACTTTGTCGCGATGAGTGATGAATCAAGCGAAGAAAACGCCTCTGCTGCGGAATATATCAATAACTTAACCAAAGACATCTTTGAAGCAAACATTTATGTTTTTACTCCGAAAGGAAAAGTTATTGAACTCCCTAACCAAGCCACTCCAGTAGATTTCGCTTATCGTATTCATACAAAAATTGGAGATCAATGTGTCGGTGCGCTAGTTAATGGAGTCATGGTCCCACTTAACACCGTCCTTAAAACTGGCGATATCGTGGAAATCCGTACTTCTAAAACTTCTCCAGGACCAAGCGAAAGATGGCTCGACTTTGTCGTTTCATCAACCGCGAAGAGTCAAATTAGAAAATTTATCTCCAAAAGAGACGCTGAATTATTAAGAGATGAGAAAATCGCTAAAGGCCATCAATCATTACTCGATGCATTTAAGGACCGCGGATATACAGAAGCGGAGATGAAAGAAATTCTCGATGCAAATAAGAAAGCTCTTTTAGAAAATTATAACTGCGAGACACTCGATGATTTATATGTAGCCATCTCTAACCATAAACCATCAACAAACGCCGTCCTCGAATTCTTAAAAGTTAAAAGAAAAGATAATGCGCCTTCCTTTAGGAAGAAAGAAATTAAGCGCAGCACTTGTCCAGTGAGATGTAAAGGTGTAGGAAAAATTGCTATTGCCTTATCAAATTGCTGTAACCCAATTCCTGGTGATGATATCATCGGATATATTACCAAAGGTAAGGGAGTGACAGTTCACAGAAAGAATTGTCCAAATGTCATGAGAGAAAAAGAAAGACTAGTGGAAGTGTGCTGGAGTGATGAAATCGAAATCAGCAACTACCCAGTCGATATCATCTTAGAATGTGGAGACCGTCCAAACCTCCTCACCGATATCATCAACAGTCTCTCACAACAAAAAGTCGCCGTTAACTCGATTCATGCGAGACTTCTTAATAACGGCGCTAAATGCGTTATAACCGCGACGATCTTAGTTAGTGATGCGAAAAGATTAAGGGATATCTTTGATATCTTACTCGGAATCTCTTCCGTCTATAACGTTGATCGAGTCATACATTAGAAAGGATAAACTGAACATATGGAAAGCCAAAACGTTAAAGGAACAAAAGACATCTTTAATAAAGAAGCTGAGATGTTTGAATATGTTGAAACCGTGATGAAAAGCATCGCGGCGACATATGGTTTCAAAGATATGAGACCACCTCTTTTAGAGCATAGTGAAGTTTTCTCAAGAGCGGTCGGAGAATCATCAGACGTCGTAAGAAAAGAAATGTACACATTTTTAGATAAAGGTGGACGTTCTTTGACCTTGCGTCCAGAATTCACCGCTGGAATCATGAGATTAATCGTGCAAAACAAACTTTACGCGACCGAAGATTTACCAATCAAGGCTTATTACCATGGCCCTGTTTTCCGTTATGAAAGACCACAACTTGGCAGATATCGTCAATTTAATCAATTCGGTGTTGAAAGTGTTGGAGTTAATTCCTATTTCCATGATGTTGAAGTTATCCTCCTAGGATATATCACTCTTTTAAACCTCGGTTTTGAAGGATTGAAACTAAAAATCAACACTCTTGGTGATGATGAATCCAGAACAAATTATAAGAATGCTTTAAAAGCCTTCTTTGAAGATAAAATCGCTAATATGTGTGAAGATTGTAAACAGCGTTATGAGATTAATCCGTTAAGAATTCTTGACTGCAAAGTTCCTGCCGATCAAGAAATCGTTAAGAGTGCTCCTAAGATGAGAGACTATCTCTCTAAGGAGAGTCAAATTAGATTTAACCACGTTTTACAAGAATTAGAACAAAGCGGAATCGAATACGAAGTCGATGACACACTCGTTAGAGGTCTTGACTATTATAGTGAGACAGTTTTCGAATTCCATTTTGTCAGTGATAAAGGCGTCAATTATGGCGCGATAGGCGCGGGTGGTCACTATGACAAACTCGTGAAAGAAATGGGCGGTCCTTCTTTAGAAGGAGTGGGATTTAGCTTTGGTATTGAAAGAGTTGTTTCCGTCATGCAAGACAACAATCTTTTTGAAGGAATTCTTTCTGATCAAAGTCTTGATGCATACATTATCCCAATGGATCCGCTCTATAACACAAACGCACTCGACGTTGCTTTAGCGCTGCGTGCTAATGGATATCGTGTAGAAGTTCCTTATGATGGCGGCAAAGTCGCATCACTAATTAAGAAAGCGAATCGCAAAGGGGCAAGAATCGCTATTTTCATCGGCGAAGAAGAAATAAGAAGTGACTCGCTGTCCATCAAGGACCTAAAGTTTAACAAACAGGAAAATATTGCTTTAGGCGACTTGCTCACCTACGTAGATGAAATCTTCAATGAGCACGAATGTCAGTGCAAAAATGAAGAAGACAAAGGTGAGCAATGTTGCTGCAAGCAAAAAGACAAAGAATAGGAGTTAACAGCAGTGGAAAGAACATGTCGCAACACCGACTTAGGTGTGAAAGATATAAATAGAGAGGTAACCATTCTAGGGTGGGTAAGTAAAAGAAGAAACTTAGGAGCGATTCTTTTCATCGATTTAAGAGACCGTTCAGGAATTATCCAAGTTGTCGTTAATGAAGGCGTGGAGATTCCAGATATTCGTAATGAATATGTCATTGAGGTCAAAGGTATCGTTGAAAGAAGAAGTAATCCAAATAAGCAATTAAAGACCGGCGAAATCGAAGTCAACGCTTCAAAAATCACTGTCATCAATAAAGCAAAGACAACTCCGATGATTATCGCTGATGAAACCGATGCTTTGGAAGATACGAGATTAAAATATCGTTACCTCGACTTACGTCGTCCGATGATGCAAAGATATTTTGATATTAGGGATCAAATCAAAATCACCACTCATAAATATCTTCACGAGCATCAATTTATCGAGATTGAAACACCAATGTTATGTGCCTCTTCTCCTGAAGGAGCGAAGGAATATTTAGTTCCGTCTCGTCTTCACCAAGGATGTTTCTACGCTTTGCCTCAATCCCCTCAAATGTATAAGCAGCTTTTGATGGTCGCTGGGTTTGAAAGATATTACCAAATCGCAAGATGCTTCAGAGATGAAGATTTACGCGCGGACCGTCAACCAGACTTCACTCAAATCGATATTGAAACATCTTTCCTCACTCAAGATGAGTTCCTCACGATGATGGAAGGTTTGATTCACGATATTTTCAAAAACACTATCGGATATGAAGTAAAACTTCCTCTCCGTCAAATGCCTTATAAGGAAGCGATGGATAAATACGGAAGCGATAAGCCAGATACCCGTTTCGACATCCATCTTCACGATTTGAAAGAATTATTTTATAATTCTTCTTTTGAAGGATATCGCACCGCGGAAGCAATTAAAGGTATTAAAGTCGAAGGTGTCGCAAATGTCACATCCCGTAAAGTTATTGATTCGTTAACTTTAGAAGCAAAGAAATTCTCCCTAGGAGGTTTGACTGTCCTTAAGATGGAGGGCGAGGCTCTTACAGGTTCATTCATGAAATTTGTTTCAGAAGAAGAAACAGCAGCGTTAATCAAAGAATTTGATTTACATGATAACGACATCTTAATTATCGCGGCAGGACCATATAACCGCGTTACGCCTCTTTTAGGCGCACTTAGAAACAAATATGGTAAGGAACTTGGTTTAATAAAACCAAATACTTATGACTTATTATGGGTTGTCGATTTCCCAATGTTTGAAAGAGACGTGGAAAATGGACAAATTGTCGCTACTCACCATCCGTTCACTCGTCCAAAGGATGAAGATCTTAAATATCTCGACACCGATCCAACTAAATGCATCAGTTATGCTTATGATATTGTCATCAACGGATATGAAGCTGGTGGTGGCACTTTAAGAATTTATGACCAAGATGTCCAAAAAAAGATTTTCGAAATCTTAGGATTAAGCGATGATGAGATTAAAGAGAAATTCGGATATTTCGTCGATGCGTTACAATACGGAACACCTCCACATGGCGGAATGGCTTTTGGCTTAGATCGTTTAGCGATGATTTTAGGCGGAACAGACAATATTCGTGACGTCATTGCCTTCCCGAAAAACCTCGCTGGAGTAGAGCCGATGAGTGGCGCGCCAACAAGCGTTACCAAGGAACAATTAGATGACCTTGGAATCAAATTTGACGAACAAAAATAAAATTGTATATCTACTATTTGTTTACTAAAAATCTACTAGAAGGAGAAAAATATGAGTAAACCTATTGATGACCTCTCAATTTCAACGATTCGATCTTTATGCATTGACACAATCAACAAAGCGAATTCTGGACACCCAGGAATGGCTCTTGGAAGCGCTCCAATTCTCTATACTTTGTTTACTAGACATCTTAATGTCAATCCAAAAGATTCTAAATGGATTAATCGTGATCGTTTTGTGTTAAGCGCTGGACATGCTTCCGCTCTTTTATACACAATGCTTCATTTGAGTGGGTATAACGTCACCATCGATGATTTAAAATCATTCCGTCAACTTGATAGCAAAACACCTGGACACCCAGAATGTATTGACTCCGATGGAGTAGATGCGACCAGCGGACCTCTAGGTCAAGGTATCGCTCAAGCAGTAGGCATGGCGGTTGCGGAAGAAGCTTTACGCGCTTCCTATGAAAACGGAGAAATGCTCTTTGACCATTACACATATGCACTATGTGGGGATGGATGCTTACAAGAAGGTATTTCTCAAGAAGCAATCTCTTTTGCGGGTCATCAAAAACTTAATAAACTCATTCTCTTTTACGACGCGAATAACGTTACTCTAGATGGGAAACTTGAACTATCATTCTCCGAATCGGTCAAAGACCGTTTCCTTGCTTCGAGATGGAATGTCTTAGAGGTGAAAGATGGTAATGACATCGAAGCAATCGATAAAGCGATTATTGAAGCGAAGAAAAGCAAAGATAAACCAACAATTATCATCGTTCATACGATTATCGGTTATGGTTCATCAAATCAAGGAACAAGCAAAGTTCATGGCTCTCCTTTAGGAATGGAAGATGGGAAACACACAAAAGTCGAAGTCTATGGCTTTGATCATCCAGATTTCTTTGTTCCTGAGGAAGTCTATAAACACTTTGAAGACACCATCCTTGCTAGAGGAATGAAGAAAGAAGAGGAATACCAAACTAACCTCGCTAAATATAAAGAAAAATACCCAGATAACTTTGTTAGATACGAGCGTTTAACCGCCTCCCATAGTCTTGAAGATTATCTTCCAAAAGAACTACCTGACTTTGAGGAAGGCACAAATGTCTCAACTAGAGTGGCCAGTGGAAAAGCATTAAACGATTATATGTTAGCAATTCCAAATTTATTTGGAGGTAGCGCAGATGTCGCTGGTTCAGTCATGACCAAGCTTGAAGGCGGAGTTAACTTCGGACCAGATAGCAGATATGGACATAACATCAACTGGGGTATTAGAGAATTTGCGATGGCGAGCATTCAAAACGGAATGTTGCTCCACGGCGGAATTAGAACTTATGTTGGCTGTTTCTTTGTCTTTGCGGATTATTTAAAACCTGCAGTGAGAATGGCAGCGTTAAGCAAAGTTCCCGCAATTTATCTCTTCTCTCATGACTCCATCGCCGTAGGCGAGGATGGACCAACTCACCAACCAATCGAACAAATGGCGATGCTTCGTTCCATTCCAAATATGTTCGTCTATCGTCCAGCGGATATTCGTGAGACATACGCAGCGTGGAGAGAAGCATTAAGAAGCATTGATCATCCAGTCGCATTAATTCTCTCTCGTCAAAACCTCCCACTTTTAAGTGGCAGCAGCGCTGACGGAGTGGAAAAAGGTGGATATGTAGTTAGTAAAGAAGCAAAGAAAGCAGAATTTGCTCTTATCGCAACTGGAAGTGAAGTCTCATTAGCTGTTGAGGCGCAAAAACAATTATTAACAAAAGGAATTGATGTGAGAGTCATCTCATTACCATCATGGGAAGCATTCCTTAAGAATGATCAAACCTACCAAGATGAAGTATTGGGTGTTAGTTATGATAAACGCATTTCTATTGAAATGCTTTCAACCTTTGGTTGGAGTAAATTTGCGAAAACAAATATCGGAATCGATACGTTTGGAACTAGCGCTCCAGCGAAAGATGCGATTAAGAAGTTCGACTTCACCGTTGATAGAATTGTTAGAACCGTTGAAGGGCTTAAATAGGAGGTACTTTTATGGCGGGATATGTATATTTTGATGTGAATGGTAAAACTGGTAGGAGAGGAATCTCTTCTCATGTGTTTGATCAGCTAGTAACCATCGCTTTAACAAACTTAAAGGATGTTTCTGTTTCATCTAGACAAATGAAAAGAAACCAAAAGATTCGTCTTAATCGGCCAGTCCAAACAACGATTAGACATGGAATTGTTCATATTTGGGTTAACGTCGATATTAAGAAAAATATGAACATCCAAGACACTTGTCAGCTCATCCAAGAAGAAATCGCTAATACGTTGATGACGAGTGCAGAGCAAGTGCCATTTGATGTGCAAGTAAAGGTTGACCAAATTATCGCCTGATGAAACAAAAGAAGAAAAAGGAACCTCTTTCCTATAAGGAAGAGCATAATAGAACGTTAGAGAGATTTAGAAAATCGTCACGTCTTTTGATTTGGGCAGGAGCCTTAAATGTCATCTCCTTACTCGTGTCGATTATTCAATTTGTTATAGACGGCGAGACTCTCTATTTCTATTTTTGCTTCGGAAGCAACGATTTAATCTTTCGTTCTCTGATGCATGTTCCTGACATTCTAAACAAGTTTATCGCTCTCTACTTTGTCATTATTGTCATTATCGCATTAGCGACAAGCGCTGGAGCGATACTACTTGGAGTATTTGCCTCTCAAGGAAAGAAGAAACCGCTGTTAGGATCCTTAATCTTCTACGCTATCGACACATTATTAATTATCCCGTGTGCTTTCGTCGGAGAAAGCTATATCTCCATTCTCCTGATGTCAGTTATCCACGTGGCTATCTTATTCATCATCATTTTCGCGGTGTATGAATATTATAAAATCATCGAAATCGCAAAGCGATACGGTGTTCTCAAACAAAGTATTGAAAGTGAGGAAAAAGAAAATGCCTCTATCTAGGAATCAAGAACATTACATCATCATGACCGTTATTTATGACGAGTTAGATGATTCCATCTATGGGGATGGAAAATCCGTAAGAGACGCACGAGAACTTATTGAAGAAGTCGCAGAAATCCCATATGAAGAAGTCAGTGACTATGTCAAAGACACTATTTTCCTCTCTTTACAAAAATATGGGGAAATCGTTAAAGCGTATGAACCACATCTTAAAGATTGGAAGTGGTCAAGACTCCCTTCATTAACGAGAGCCATTTTACTCATGAGTTACACTCATTATTTCTATACGGAAAAGGTCGATAAGAAAGTTGTCATCAATATCGCTGTCGATTTAGCGAAAAAATACGTTGAAGATAAACAAGCGAAGTTCATCAACGCTCTATTAGATAAGGTTTTAGTCAAATGATCATTGAAGAATGGATGATTAAAAGCGTTTCCGAGGTCAATAGCTACGTCAAGAGAATGATTTCTCAAGACGAGAATTTGAAATACCTCCTTATAAAAGGAGAGATTTCCAATTTTAAGCAAGGCGCCGGAGGACACTTATATTTTTCCTTAAAAGATGAAAGAAGTTTAATCTCCGTTGTGATGTTTAAAGAATACGCAAAAACACTAACTTTTACCCCAAAAGATGGCGATGAAGTAGTCATGTTAGCCACTCTCGATGTCTATGAAGCCCGCGGAACTTACCAATTATACGCGAAAAGCATGGATTTAAAGGGCATTGGGGCGAAGATGGTGGAATTAGAGGAGCTAAAGAAAAAACTCGCCGCAGAAGGGCTATTTTCAAAACCAAAAAGAAGCATTACAAGATACCCAAAAGCGATTGGAATTATTACCGCGCTTAATAGTGCGGCAATAAAAGACCTCTTAATTAATATTAAAAGAAGGTTCCCGGTTGTTGATACTTACATCTTCCCATCTAGCGTTCAAGGTGAAAACGCTCCTAAAGAATTAGTGAAAGCATTCATGAAATCTCAGGAATATGATCTCGATACATTAATCATTGGTCGAGGTGGAGGCGCAAGCGAGGATCTAAGCGCGTTTAATGACGAGGCTCTTGTAAGAGCGGTCTATACTTCCAAAATGCCAGTCATCGCCGCGGTAGGACATGAAATCGATTATACTTTGCTTGATTATGTCGCAGATGTGAGAGTCTCAACACCGACCGCCGCTGCGGAAAAGGCAACTCCAGACCGAAAGGAAATCGAACAAGACCTAGATGAATATCTACAAGAGATGAAAGAAGGAATCAAAGATCAACTTGGAACAATGAAAGAGGATCTAAAAGACCTAGAAGAAGAACTTAACGACGCTCTAGCAAACAAGATTAATCAACTCAAACTCATTATCAAAGGCAAAAAAGAGCAGTTGCTTGCTTTAAACCCAAAGGGTATATTATCAAGAGGTTATTCAATAACTTTAAACAAAGATGGAAAACCTATTTCATCTAAAGATGATGTAAATAGTGGAGATATCATCAAAACCATCGTTAGTGATGGAGAAATCAAAAGTAGAGTGGAGGATGAATAAGATGAAAAAGAAATTAGAATTTGAAGACGCTCTCAAAAGACTAGAAGAGATAGTTGATAAGATCTCTAATGGCAACAGTTCCTTAGATGAATCACTCGCTCTTTACCAAGAAGGACAAGATATTATCAAAACTTTAGAGACACTATTAAAGGAAGCGGAAGATAAAGTCGAGAAAGTGGTTGAAATCGAATAATTAGTAGATTATTAGTAGTTTTCGAGTATAAGTATGAGCAAGAAAGAACTTAGAAAAATCGATATCACAAAGATAGAAAACCCAGATTTTCTTCACGATTTGAGCTACAAGGAATTAGCTTTGCTAAGTGAGGATATCAAGAACTATATCGTTAATCTTACGAGCGATTTAGGTGGGCATCTTTCTCCTAACTTAGGAACGATTGATGCGACGATATCTTTATGCCGTTCCTTTAATTTCTTAAATGATAAAATCATCTTTGATGTTGGGCATCAATGCTACACATATAAAATTCTTACTGGTCGTAATCTAGAAGATTTACGCAAGAAAGGTGGGACTTCTGGGTTCCAGAAGACAAGTGAATCACCATATGATCATTTTGAAGCTGGTCACTCTTCAACATCCATCAGTGTCGCAAATGGTATGGCCATCGCTCGTGATTTAGATAAGAAGAATTACGAAGTAATCGCCTTCATTGGTGATGGTTCTATCGTTAACGGCCTTGCTTTAGAGGGACTAAATCTCGCCGCTCAAGATAATCATAAGATTATTATCGTTTTAAACGATAACGATATGTCAATCAATCGTCCTGTCGGCGGATTATCAAAAGCTTTTAGAAAGTTTTCTAACTCAGCATTTTACATTAAATCAAAATCATTTATTGCTAGGGTGTTTGGAAAGAGAATTTCCGCTTTCTTAGCCCATGTTAAGAACTGGTTCAAACGTCATCTCATCTCCATGAACCTCTTTGATATTCTCGAATATAAAATGATTGGCCCAGTCAATGGACACGACATCAAAGCGATGGATAAAGCTTTTAAACAAGCCAAGAAATTCAAAGAAAGCGTCGTTGTCCATATTAAGACTGTCAAAGGCCACGGATATAAACCTGCAGAAGAAGATGAATATGGGAAATGGCATGGTGTTAACAAATTTGATGTTGAATCCGGTCAAATGATTAAAGACAAAACGAAGAAATCATGGTCCGTTCTTTATAAAGAAGAACTTGATAAATCAATGGCGAAGCATGAAGAAGCGGTCATCGTTGTTCCTGCAACCGGAACAGGTTCTCATCTTGGAATTTTGTTCCAAAAATACCCTGATCGTATTATCGATGTCGGAATTGCCGAAGAGCATGCGGTCACAATGTCAGGTGGATTAAGCATCTCTGGAAAGCATCCAATCATCTCCATTTATTCAACCTTCCTTCAAAGAGCGTACGACGAAATTCATCATGATATCGCTAGAATGAATTTGGGAGCGACCTTCCTTGTCGATCGTAGCGGTCTTGTAGGAGAAGACGGGGAAACCCATCAAGGTATCTATGACGAAGCCTTCCTACTAAGCATTCCTAACACGATTATTTCAATGGCGAGCAATCAAAAAGAAGCAGAATATCTCTTAGAGGAATCATATAAACATAACTGTCCATTCTTTATCCGTTATCCTAAAGAAAATGTCGTTGAGAATAATGAAGAAGCGACTTGTTATGAATTCGGACAATGGCTCGTTTTGAACGAGGCGACAAAGAAGAATGTCGCGATTGTTTCTGTTGGTCCTTTAACTAGGTCATTAGAAAGAATGATTAAGGATGAGAAAATTGACGCGACGTTAATTCTCGCTTTATTCATCTCACCAGTGGATATGGATAAAGTCGATTCCTTATTAGCGTATAAAAACATCATCATTTATGATGCTTACGCAACCGAAAACGGATTTGCCAGATATTTAGAAAGCATTCTTACCGAGAAAGGCTATAAAGGAAATATCATCCTTAAAGCCGTTCCAAACACCTACGTAAAACAGGCGAGCGTGGATGAACAAAGAGAGGAGTTTTCTCTAGACTTAAACTCCATTAAAAACTGTATTAATTTATTAAAATAGTTAACATAATCTAATATCGATACTATAATTATAGTATGAGTAAAGTAATCGTTCATATTGACCTCAATATGTTCTTTGTGAGATGCGAAGAGATAAGAGATCCATCTTTAATCGGAAAAGCTGTCGCGGTGGGTCATGAAGGAAGAAGCGGTATTGTTTCAACATGTTCATATGAAGCAAGAAAATATGGTGTCCATTCTGGTCAACCGATGTTTCAAGCTAAAAAACTATGCCCGCATTTGATTATCAAACCGGTTGATTTTGCTTTTTATCATTATTATTCCCATCAGTTTTTTGATTACGTAAAGACATATACAAACATCATCGAAAAAGCGAGCGTCGACGAATGCTACGCTGATTTTACCCTTGCAGTGAAGGGTGTAAAAGATATCGTCAAGTTTTTTAAAGACTTTCAGGATGGTTTATATAAGAAAACACAGCTAATGTGCTCGATCGGTGTCGCTCCAACAAAGTTTCTAGCGAAGATGGGAAGCGATTATAAAAAGCCGATGGGAATCACAATTATTAGGAGAAGAGATATCGCGACAATCCTTTATCCTTTATCTATAGATAAATTTTGGGGAATTGGAAAGAAAACCGAACCGAAACTAAGAAAACTTGGGATTAACACCATCGGAGATTTAGCAAAAAGAGTCAATAGCGACGATGAAGATATAAAGAATGTTTTCGGAAAATTTTATTATGTCATCAAAGATTGGATTAGTGGGTATGGAGATGATGAAGTAATCACAGAACCTTGGGATCCTAAATCAGTGGGTAATTCAAGAACATTCTCTCATGACACCAATGATTATGAGGAAATCAAAGCGATGTTTCTATATCTATCTCAAGAAGTTGCTAGAAGAGCAAAGGAAGATAATAAACTAGGTAACACTGTTCAGATCGTCGTTAAAGATGCGATTAGAGAAGAAAACTTTGTTTCTCATAATAAATCGATAACCTTTGACAATCCGACAAACGATGCGAATGTAATATTTTCTTATGCGATGAAACTTTACGATAAGAATTTCGTTGGAAGATTAATTCGACTTGCAGGTGTCACATTGCAAAATCTCATTGATAAGAAAGATATGGTCATTCAAATGACCTTATTCGACTATGAGAAACATGAAGAAGAAAGCCAAACAAAGCTTTTAATAAATGAACTTAATAGAAAAATGAAAACGCCAATGCTAAAAAGGGCTTCAGAGGTAAAGAAAAATGATGGAGATTAGTGACGCTCTCGATTTATTCCTCCAGCATATTCTCGCAGAAAAAGGTTTATCACCGACGACCGCGAAGAATTATATGGACGACTTGAAGCAATTCCTTCTTTACGTCAAAAAGGATTATGTTGAAGAACTCGATGGAGATGATATTTCTTTATTTTTAATTTATCAACTTGGAATGGGATTATCGGTTTCAACCGCATTAAGAAGACTTTCCACAGTGCGTTCTTTTTTCCTCTTTCTAAAGAAAGATGGATATTTTAAAAGAGATATTCCCGACATTGAACCTCCAAAAAAGGTGGAGCGTCTACCAACTTATCTAACAATTGAAGAAGTCGAAGCGTTATTAGAGGCGCCAGATTTAACCAAAAAAGGCGAGCTCAGAGATAAAGCAATGCTCGAAGTAATGTATGCTTCTGGTTTACGTGTCAGTGAACTCATCAACTTAGAAAAACATCAGCTCAACATGAAAAGAGGAGTGATCAAAGTGATGGGTAAAGGATCAAAAGAAAGGAAAGTTCCAATCGGAGAATTCGCTTTAGAGTACGTTGTTAAATACATTGAAGAAGCCAGAAACTTTAATCCAGGTAAAGATAGCAAATATTTATTCTTAAACCGTGAAGGGAAGCCAATTTCCCGTGTGTATTTCTTTAAGCAAGTGAGAAAATACGCTGAACGAGCGGGAATAAATAAAGTTATTTCGCCTCATACGCTACGCCATTCTTTTGCTACTCATCTTGTTGAGCAAGGCGCGGAGCTTCGCGCGGTTCAAGAAATGCTCGGACACTCAAATATTGCAACCACGCAAATATA
>JAFSNY010000068.1 GCA_017447305.1 Bacilli bacterium
AAGATATCATCACACGATGCTCCAGCCATAACTAGTTCAGGTACACTATGCTCTTTACCATATCCTTCTTCCATTAATTTAATCATTCTTGGAACGACAACCGCTGGAGAAACCGCAGCAAGAACAGAACCAAGAAGCATAGCTTCTAAATGGGATATTCCTAAAAATAGAGGGGCAAATATGGTGATACCCACTATTTCAAAACACGCTGGCACAAAACACATTAATATGGCGGGTCTACCAATCTTTTTTAAGTTGTTAATATCTAAGGATAAGCCAGATCTAGTAAGAATAATAACTAACGCTACCTGTCTTAAATAAGAGGAAATAGACAAAAGTGTATCATCTACGATATTTAATAATGATGGTCCGATTAATATCCCAAGGATGATATACCAAACCAGTTTAGGGAGTTTAATTTTTTCAAAAACAAAACCACCAAGTATTCCACCACCAAAGATGATAAACAATGATAAGAATATATTCATAATTCTCCTTTCCATCATAGAAATTAAAAAGCTGATTTCTACGACAAAATAAGTCATAGACGTCATCAGCTTATTCATGCGGTTTTCTATTTCTAGAAGGGAGACATCATTCCCAATGGTGATTATATCACAAGCTATTAAAAAAGACCCACTATTAAGTGAGCCTAATTCGATTTGATGTTTAATATTTATATTAAGTCTTCTTTGATGTTCGATAACTGTTATTATCCGGCATAAAAAATATGAAACTTTTTTGCTAAAGATTAAATAAGATCATGTTGTCAATAAGCAACACATCTCTTTGTAACGTTTCGTTAAAATCTTGACCTTGTAGCATTGTTTCCTTACCGTTTTCGCCATCAACACCAATACTATATTCTAATAAATGATTAGTAGTAGTATATAAAACGATTCTAAAACTAGTTGTTTGGTTAAAGTTTACCATTTCTGCCGTCGTTTCAAATGCAAACACAGCATCTGCGTTGGCTTCTATTTTTGTAAGCAACTTTTTAGCCCTTTCATTCATTTTGCTTTGTTCGCTTGCTTTATCAATCTGAATTATTATTTCAAAATAAATTTCTGTTCCTTGAATACTTTTTAAAGCAGCAAGCATTTCGCTTGAAGTGATTAATGCTTTGCTTATAAAGCTTTGATTGAATGTATCGTTTGTAAAATACATTTTTCTTAAGTGTGACCCAGCTGGTGATTCTGTTGTTAAATATACGGATAGTCCGTTATTATCTATATTTATCAACTTTATTTCATCTAAATTTATGTTGTTTCTCAATTTTGCAAGAACAACACTTTTTCCGAATTGGTTGTCTTGTTCAATCCAATTTAATAAGACACTTTTAATTAGTGGTAAGTTATATTGTTCGTCATTATTTATAATCGAAGTATTTTCAACAATGTTGAAAGTTACTTTCATATTTTCGTCATTATAGGTGCAGTCTTTTCTTACACATACTGTGACGTCATATTTGGCGTCTTTTTTAAATTCATAGACAGTTGTCGTTGCGTCAGGATAGAGCAAACTAGGCGTATGAATCACTTCAACCCAAGGTTCGTTATTAACGATTGGCCATTCGTTTTCGCACATAATTCCAAAATAATCACCGGGATTATAATCCCATGCATAGGATAAAAACAATTTTTGTCCAGCTGTCACTTCGATATTATTGGCCTCATAATAGTCAAATGTTCCATCAGATGTTCCTTTGGTGAAGGAAGCAAAAACATCCCCTGCATCGCTATCACTTAAAAAATTAATGACCCACTCATCATATCGGATAAAACGCAAACTTATACCGTTTTCATAAAGCAAAAGGTCGTAATAACCTCTGCCATATTCTTCGGAGTCGTCAAGATTGTAAATTTTCTCGTTGCCATCGCTTCCAAAACGAATAACATGGATTTCATCATCTGGCATAAAATGGAAGTTATAAATAGCTTTGATAGCATCAGAATCATCTTCGTGTGGTGTGCTTAAACGATATTGTTCTTGTTTATAATCATCAGGAAGAAAGACATCAGCATCGTTCAAACGACCGTACAAATAATATTCGTATGTGATTTTATCCCATTTGGCATAGATGGTTTGGTCGGTTGTATAAGAAACATCGAAATTAAAAAGGGATGAGTAACTATCATCAGTGAACCAACCGTCGAAGGTGTATTCATCTTTGATTGGGTCGTTAGGCTTTTTAAATTTTTCTCCTACTATAACGGTTTGTGGGGCTATTGGAGTAACCCCTTCGCCCACTATAAATGTCGCAGTAACAAAAATCGATTCGTCACTTGAGTCAGTGTCTGAGCCATCAAGAATGTTTGAATCAGTTGAGTTTTGCGCAGGTGAGGTTGTGCAGCCAGCCAGAACCATTACGCTAAAGAATAATGTAATAATCTTCTTCAAAATCGATATCTCCTTTAATACTTTGTATTACTTTTTCCTTATATCCAATAACAAGGATTATTTCCTATCTAAAATCAATTTTCTTTCTTGTGTGCGACAATCCAATCGGTTACTCTTTTGACTTTGCTTCCATTGGTTAATTTACAAAGTCTAAATGTTCTATAAACACCACCACCGACATCTAGTTTTCCAAAATGTTGTTTAGATAGATAATCATTTTTGAAAATAGCTGCGCAAATTATATAGTAACGAAGATCAAAACTGTAAATTATCGAATAGGTGACATCTTTAACTTCTTGGTCAGCAGGAACAGGAAAATTAAAACTACTGAAGCATTTTTCAAAGCCAGCTTTTTTAGTGTCTTTTGATGATTTGATGTCAATTTTAAACCCATTAACCTCAAAGTCATCTTCATCTACATTATCTATTCCCTCATAAATATCATAATTAATCTCAAGTCTTATGTTATATTCGTCGAACATAAATTTAGCAAAAACCTCTTCAGAAAGTTTTCCGATTCTAATTGTTTCCATTCTTCTTTCATAATCATAAGAAAACCTATCATAAGTTTCAGAAGTGACTTTTTGAGCAAAATCATCGATTTTAGCTAATATTTCTTGGCTAAACTCATCTTTTTCAACAAGATAAAAATCCTTAATCCATTTCCCCATATTTAAAATGTCTCCAAGGCTATTGCTTTTATTAAGTCTTTTGCCGTAAGAGTATCTAATTTTGTTTTGAATAACTTGTGGTCGTAGAAGGTATCAGTGTAGACCATGCTGCCTTGAACAGTCCATACACTCAATACAATTGGAACATCATAGACATTAACCATTTTTGAGTCAAAGTAATCCTTGTACGATTGCTTTAAAAGTTTTGTCTTATCTTCATCTATATCGGTCTTATTCTTTACTTCAATATACAAAAAGGCGCCATTAGCAAACTTAATAATAAAATCGAAATAACTCTTATGAAATGAATGGTTTCCGTCTATATAATCTGCATTAACAGAACTCGAAGCATAATTTTTACACCAAAGTTCAATCTTGTTGTCCATAAATTCGTTAATTGCTTGTATATAGTTTTTCAATAAATCAAACACAATTCGCTCAGAGCCAGAATCCAAAGGTTGAATATTTGCCGAACTATTGTTTTTAACAACATCAAACATATATGTATTGTCTGAAGAATCTATGTTGCCTTCCGATGCCACCATGTCGTATATCTCAATAAATTGTTGAGGAATATATGTCATCATTGCAACTTTGTAAGACGGAGTAAACGGACTCCACTTCTTAATTATGTCTTGAAGATCTTTTGTATGATTGTGGAGGACCACAAATTGAAGATGTTCAAGCTGTAAAGGCTTCTCGTCATATAGAAGTTCTTTTTTAAAATCACTATCAAAAGCATCTTTCAAAGGCTGATTACACAATTTAAATATGTCATTCTTGGAATCAATCAATCTCTGTAATAATTTTAAGAATACAAAAGGACTTATAACAGAGGAATAAACCATTGAGCCGCCAACTTCATATAATTCGTTTTTGAAAACATCAATGCCATTCTCGAACACAAAAATGTTTTTAATCTCTTGAATTAAATCATTTTTTGAATTCACGATATAATCCTTGATTGCTTTTTGAAGCTTATCTTTTTCTGTGGATAATTTAAACTCTGCTCTATTGTGAATTTCAATTGAAGGAAAAAGAACAGACTCTGCTTGCTTTCTTAATTTATAATTAAAATAACTAAAATCACTCGCATCTTGAGGAGAATTAGAATAAATATAATAAACATCAGTTATGCTATTCTTAACAAGTCCTGGATAGGGGTTCCTTTTAATTCTTCCGATTGTTTGGGTATTAAGTTTTTCAGAGCAAACTTTTCTTAATTGTAAAAGCATACAAGCCCTCGGAATATCCCATCCAGTAGCGGGACCAACTTTAAATAAAATTACATCAATCTCATTATCGGTTTGAGTTATATCATCAAGACTAAAATTATCTTTATAAACTCTATTCGAGTCTTTATCTGAATCGCCAAAATATTGAACCCAAGCCAAACCATGGAAATCTAACTTATCTTTAATTAGTTTTATCTGCTTAAGAAATTCTTCCTTTTCATCCTTTTTGCTAGGTTCATTACTTGCTTGAATTAATAAAGCGGGGTGAATAAAAACACCGTTTTCTTCTAACTTCTTATAATCGCTTTTAATACGTTTAAATTCATTAATAGCATCTTCAAGTATCGCTTCTTCTGTCATAGAAGATTGAAGTAAAGTCTTAGCCGTTGTCTTTAATAGCCATTTATTTTCATTTCTCAACGGATCACACAAATCAGATTCCTTAACGGTGACTATTTTGACAGATGAATCTGACAAATTAGGGGTTGCTGTCATCTTTAAAATAAAATCAGCGTTTGATTGCATTAAAACTTCAAATTGCTTCGACTCATTGTCTGTCTTTAAATCTCCGATGTGAGCTTCATCTCGAATGTAAATTAATTTATAGCCTTGAGTCTTAACTTCATCAACAAAATCATCAATAACATGCTGTTCAGAAAATATTCTTTTAGAACCAAACGTTGCTTTGCCAAAAATATAGACTTTGTTGTCAACAATTTTTATTTTAGGAGTCTCTTCTACGGTGCTAGACGAAGCCTTAGACGAAGGAGATTCAATATATTCAACCTCAAACTTAGAATATGGTAGGTCTTTTTTGTATTTATTAATTTTTTGTTCAAAAAAGAACGGAAGTTTTGATGAAGAAGGTGTGGCAATTACGAAAACGAACTTTTTATCTGGATTCGCTTCGATAATTAAAGAAATCAAATATGAAGCCATTAAAGTCTTGCCACTACCGGTTGGTGATTTGAAATCAACTCTAACTTTTTCAGAATTAGAGTAATAAGAGAAAATATTATCAACCGCTTCTTTTTGTATCTTTGTTAATTCCATAGACAAACTATTCCTTAATGAGTGGGTTCAAAGCGGCAAGCTCGTTATAAATATCGAATTTATTTCTTGGCGAATAATTCTCGTTAAAGGTCTTAAAAACTGACTCTGCAACAGGGATAAGTTCTTTTGCTTTTGAAAAATCATTCAAAGACAATTCGTGATAGGCAATATCAAAAACTTTAACAGAATTACCCGATAAATATGGGGTTTTTGTAGAATACTTCCATTCAGTAGAATCGGTATCAGAAATCATACCAGTAATTACGCCTTTCAACCTCTTCAAAGTGACATCAAAAGCTATATTGTTCTCGTTATTGGTTACAAGTATAAATTGTCTATTTCCACCGTCTTCAAGATTTAATTCCATAACCGCTTGGCCAGTTGTGCCAGATCCAGCAAAGAAATCTAAAACAGTGACATCTTTCTTAGGATAAAGGCTAATTAAATATTTAATTAAAGCTACAGGTTTTGGGTAATCGAACGGATTCTCACCAATAATACTTTTCAACTCTTTTGTCCCTGATTCTGTAGTTCCAATTTCAAAGTACTTTTCTTTTTTTAGGGTGTTCCCTTTATCATCAAGAATCCTAGTGAACTCATCCATTAAAAGATTCGATGAAACATTGCCAATGAAATCTTTGTAATACGACTTTTTTCTTGGTTGAGCAGAGCCATCTACTCCCCAGAAAATCTGCCCATCGGCATCCAATTTTTTAAATACTTCAGGAGAATAAACCCATGCCTCAGTGTGTTTTACTCCTGTTGGAGAAACAACTGTATAAACTGGTCTTCCATCATTTCTTACCTTTCCAGATGTCTTAAATGGGCCTCTAGGATCATTGTCAGGATTGGAATATCCATCATCATCATATTTTTTCTTAATTCTGTTAAAATAGAATCCTTCCATTTTTTTGGTGTCATCACCATCAATGTCATCTTTGTCAAACGATGTCAGCCAAAATCTATCTTTCTTCTTTGCGTAAGCTAAAATGTACTCTGTTTGAATCGATATTAATGGTTCAGTGTAATATAGCGAATTTCTGCACTTCCAAATCATGCATGCAATAAAGTTTTCTTCGCCAAATATTTCGTCCATTAAAACCTTTAAGTAAGCCTGTTCACTATCGTTAATTGAACAAAAAATAACACCATCATCAGATAAAATCGATTTTGCAAGTTTAAGTCTTTCATTTAACAAATTCAAAAAACCATCGCGAGTAAACTTGTCTCTATAAATAAACTTAGAGCCCTCCACTATATCTTTATGATCGTTGCCTTCATTTTTTGCTTTTTCTGTATTATATGGTGGGTCAATATATATAAAATCAATTAATCCTTTTCCTGTTTCTTGGTCAGTATACATAACTAAAAGATTTTTTAAAACATCATAGTTTTCTCCAATAATTAGACGATGAGAATTTTGGAACAGCTCGTTGCTAGTAATGTCTAAATCATCTCTTTGATTTAAGAGAGCGACGCAATTATGATTAACTTCTGGAGCAGCATCGAAAACAAAACCAGTTTTTACTCTTTGTGAAATGAATTGGTAAATTGCATCAATATTTTCCTCAGAAGCTGCATCAATAATTTGCTTAGCGATTGTCTTTTGCTCGCCATTGAACGATTCCTTAGAGATTTTATCAATGTTATCTTTATATTTAATTTTCTTTTCTTCTAAAACGGTGCTCATACAAAACCTCCAAGAAACTAAATGCTATTTAACAGCATACCATAAATAAGAAGTCTTAACTATTTAATATTTAAGAAACGGTCATTATACCTATCGTTGTTTTAATATTTCATTTACTTCCCTACACCACTTTTCCATTCTTTCATCATATCCATCCATTTTTCTTAGATTCTCATAAAAAGAATATTTGAAGAATTTAAACATGTTATGGATGTTGTTCTTATACTTATTGCAGTAATCCCTAGTGTATCTAAAGCAGCGCTTAACTAATTCGATATCATTGTCTTCCACTACATCATCAAACAGCTGGTTGAATAAGAAGATATCTTTGTCATAAACCGTAATCAAATGGTCCTCGATTAAACAAGTAGTAAAGTAGTTCAAATGGAACGGACAGTTCCTTTTATCGTATATATCTTCTA
>JAFSNY010000069.1 GCA_017447305.1 Bacilli bacterium
CACCACGATGATGACGACTTGCCGTTCTGAATTCTATGAATGGATTAAAAAAGTCAGAAAAACAAACTGGACTATTAAGTCCCTTGAACAGCGAAGAGAGCATTTTGCTCACATATGGTATTCAATAGGTGGACCAACTTTCGACCAAACTGGTGGCCACAGCAATGATCCATTTTATGTGAGAGGAATGAACGCTCTTGATAAGATGCTTGAAATCGATAAGAAACTCGACGAACTAGAACCAGTGATAGTGGAATATAACAAATTTCACGATTCTTTACCAAAGAAGTATCAGCTGATCCTAACAAACGTCATGTTTCATGAACCTTCGATGGTTTCAATAGCGTACTCTCTTCATTGTTCACGTACAATGGCCTACAAACTAAAAGACCAACTTATAGATAAGTGGGCCAATCGTAGAAAATAATCATCTGACCTCCCAAACGGAGGTTTTTCTTAACTATTCAATAGATAAGAATTATCTTTTATGGTATTATCTAACACGGTACAAGTGATGGAAAAACAAAAACGAACATATATTAGTTTATTTAGCAGCGCAGGTGTCGGATGCTTTGGCTTTAAAAAAGAAGGCTTTGAGTGTATTGCTACAAACGAGCTTCTTGAGAGAAGATTGAACATCCAAAAAATTAACCATAAGTGCAAGTACAATCATGGCTATATAGGCGGCGATATAACATTAGAATCAACTCAACAGCAAGTTTTAGATGAGATTGATTTTTGGAAAAAACATGAAGGCATAAATGGAGTTGATGTTTTAATGGCCACTCCTCCATGCCAAGGAATGTCTTCTGCTAATTATAAAAAAGGCGATGAAATTGATAGAAATTCCTTAGTTGTAGAGGCTATTCACTTAGTTAAAAAGATAAAACCTAGGATATTTGTTTTTGAGAATGTCAGGGCTTTTTTGACTACAATGTGCATTGATAAAAATGATGATGTATTGCCTATTAAAGAATGCATTATTAAAAATTTAGGCGATCAATACAATCTTTTTTATAAAGTGGTCAATTTTATGGAATATGGAATTCCATCTAGCCGCCCAAGGACACTTGTTATCGGAACATCAAAAGAAGAGCAAAATTTCTCACCGCTTAATTTGTTCCCACTCAAAGCAAAAAAGGTTAAGACAGTTCGAGATGTAATTGGTGACCTAAGCAGTTTAAACTACGGTGAAAGAGATGATAATGATATTTATCATTCCTTTAGAGTGTATCCTGAATATATGAGAGAATGGATACATGATTTAAAAGAAGGCGAGACAGCGTTTAAAAACAGTCCTGACAAAGTCCCATACAAATTAGTGGATGGAAAGAGGCAAATTCTCAAATCAGGATTCATGGGCAATAAGTTTTGCAGAATGTACTGGGATCGTCCAGCTCCATGCATAACGACTAGAAACGATCAATTAGCAAGCCAATCTACAATCCATCCTAGCGATGATAGAGTTTTAAGCATCAGAGAATTGATGAGAGTAATGTCGATTCCTGAAGATTTTAAATGGGTGGAAATAGAAACAAAAGAAAAAGTGGATAATGCAGAAACATTAATTAGACAATCAATTGGCGAGGCTGTTCCAACTGGTATTATTCTTCAGATTGCTAAAAACATTAACGAGGTGCTCGATTATGATGATTTTATTAAATCATATGATTCAACAATAGATTATGAACCTACAGGGAATTTTTATATTGATTCTTTTGTTTTCGAGAAAAAACTCGCGGATGTAAATGAAACAGGATCGTTCTACACACCTCAAATAGTGGTGTATAACACGATTAAGGATTTCGTGCCAAAAGCAGAATCTATTCGAGTTCTTGAACCATCTGTAGGTATGGGTGCTTTTTTACCTCAATTTTTAAGATTGGTAGATGAGTGCAAAAAAGTCGACTTTGATTTAGTTGATATTTCTTCAGAATGTATCACAATCTTAAAAAACGAATTAAAGAGGTTTTTAAATGATAGATTCTCGTTCAAATTCATTTGTGACGATTTCATCACACATAAGTTTGGGCGTAAATATGATTGTATAATAACAAATCCTCCTTATTTTAAGATGGATGCCAAAACTAAAAAAAACTACTCTGACTATTCGTTCTTAAAAACCGACAATATTTATTGCATATTCTTGTATAAATACACAGAGCTCTCTAATGAAATTATGTGTGTAATACCAAAAACATTCATAATGATTCCAGACTCAAACGAAACAAGAAAAACTTATGAACAATCATATTCTGTAAAAGCAATCTATGACTATGGGGTTAAATTGTTTAAAGAGGTTTTTATCGAAATTTTATCGTTACATTTTACAAAAGATTTTAATGAAAAAACCTATATTGAAAATAAGGCTTTTGGTATTTATAGAACTGTTCCAAATGGCTACATTTATCATGACAAAATGTGGCTTATTTATAGAGATGAATGGTTTGATAATTATATCAAATCATTAGAATTAGATTGTTTTGACTTTTATAGAGATAGACAACTTACAAATAAGTACCTTAAAAATGAAGGAAAAATATGGGTTGTAAGATCTAAGAATCTTCTTGATGATGGTAAGTTTATCCATAAACCTGGATATGACAAATACGTTGACTCATTGGATGGATTCCAACTATCAAAATTCTATGGTCGAGAAAACATAATCTTCATTAATTTTACATATAATACAAGAGCTACTATATTGCCTAAAAATTATACAATTAACGGCTCATTTTGTATTTTGATTCCTAAACGTGATAGAATATCAATTGATCTAACGTTGTATGCTACTGAGGAATTCAGAAAGTATTACGCAATTGTAAAGAATCTTTCTAAATTCACAATCAACGTTGACAGCAATTCGATTTATTACGTGGGAGTCAAAAAGAATGATTGAGAAGCTACTCAAAAAAATCAACTCCGTCTCTATGAAAAAGGGACGTTTCTTTTGTGACAAAAATTATAAGTACGACACAATCTTTTTTGGCTGCCGCTATATTTTGGATGCAATTGGTGACTCAAATCAAATAGATGCATCAGCTTCTAAAAAAGAACAATACACAGCTCGCTTTGTAGCAGACTTAAAACTTAAGACAAATGCTAGTTCAGCAGCAGCAAATAGAAATTATATACTTGAGACGCTGTCTCTTTTAGAATACGCTAACGCAATAAAAAAAGTTGATTCCGAGACTTATGTAGTTATCGATAGGGAAATCATTGAATACATTTCCGTTTCTGTTGAAAATGCATATATTTTTCAATATTTATTAGCGTACAAAACATATAAAAACGATAAGCTTTGGAATTCGTATGTCGATTATGCAAATGAACATAATCTTTCCAAAAAAAGCGATAAGTTAAATGATTTAGCAAATACCATAAAAGGCATGTCCGACAGTGTTGGATCAACAGATACTGTTTGGGCTAATTTATTTGTTAAATATCAAATCCTAATTCTGGGACTCGCTAATAAAGATAATTTTGTTAGTAGAACGTTGAATATTAAGGATAAAATCATTGAGCCTGATGATTTAGCTAATGTTGAAGGCACCAGATCTACAACGGTTAAAAACAATTTTTATATACATGAATTCAGAATGTCTTATGTTGTAAATACTTTAAAAAAGTATCTTGCAAATGAAAAGGAGAGTCATATGCCTACATTACCAAAAAGAACTTATAAGAAAGTTCCACTCAACCTAATTCTTTACGGTGCTCCAGGTACAGGTAAAACCTATGCTACAGCATTATTAGCCAATTCTATTATTGAAAAAGCCGATAAAACTGTTGATGAATTAATTTCTAATCAGTCTGGAATCAATAGAGCCCAATTGATGGCTAAATATAATCAATATGTTGAGAATGGTCGTGTCGTCTTTACTACGTTCCATCAGAGTTATGGATACGAAGATTTTATCCAAGGCTTAAGACCAGATACAGAAAGTGAAGGCATAAAATTCGTTCCGTTTGATGGCGTATTCAAAAAAATTGCAGATACAGCTGTTAATGATCCTTCAAATAACTATGTTATTATCATTGACGAAATTAATAGGGCAAATATATCTAAAGTTTTAGGCGAATTAATTACTCTTTTAGAAGATGATAAAAGATGGGGAGAAGAGAATGAATTAAGTGTTACTCTTCCTTCTGGACAAGTTTTCGTCGTTCCAAACAATCTTTATATTATTGGCACTATGAATTCTGCTGATAAGTCCATTTCTTTAATTGATGCCGCTTTAAGAAGAAGATTCTCTTTCTTTGAAATTGCACCAGAATATGACCTTATTACTGATAGCAACCTTAAGGCCATTCTTAAAAAGATCAATAAGAGTTTGGAGAGCGATTTAGACAGCACAGACTTATTGATAGGTCACGCATATTTTTTAGGCAAAACAATGTCTGATTTATGTGACATCATGAACATGAGTATTATTCCATTGTTGTATGAATATTATTTTGATGATAAATCTAAAGTGAAAAATGTACTCTCGACTGCTTTAGAGGGTTTAAATTATGACATTTTAGATGATGGAACCAGAAGATTGAAGATTAAAAAACAATAGACTTAGATGGAAACTATAAATTGCTTTGAATTAACTACTATTAAGAATTCAAAATTACCATCTGAGTGGCAAGATTCTGAAGCCTTAGATGGTTTTTCTAACTTTTTACAAAAAAACTGGGAGCAAAGAGCTGCCCTCTTTAATGATGGTCAAACATCAGGCAGACAGCAATTTATAGAATTTACTGCCAATAGTGGAATTAAAACCCAAAATTATATAGGAACGATTATTTACAAAGGGAACAAGCTCAATATTTTCCCTAAAGTTTTTAGAGAAGACATTGATGACAACGATACATCCGACCTAGATATCAAACATCTAATGAAAAATATCGTTCAATGGTTGGATTATTGCAAAAAAATTGATTATCCATTTATAAATATCAACAACGCTTTAGACAACAGCGAGGATCTAAGAGACTTATTCGTGACTCTTTATATCCGTTATGTAAAATCAGCTTTAGAGAGAAGCTTGTTTTACACTTATGATGAAAGAACCGAAGACACTAACAAACTTAAAGGTAAACTCAATGTTAAAGACTATATTGTTAACAAAATACCTAATGGTAAGGCCGACAAATTTGAATGCTCTTTTTCTGTTTTTGAATTAGATAATAGTTTGAATCGTATTATTAAATACGTTTGCAGATATTTAATTAATGAGACATCCAAACAAAATCTAAAGGATATTAGATTCATTTTAGGAAAATTAAACGAGGTGTCCGATGTCAGATGTGTTCCATCGGATTGTGACAAAGTTCGTCTTAACAAGCTCCAAAGTCACTATAAAGTTATTTTGAGTCTAAGCAAAATGTTTTTGATTAATAAAACAGCTACTTACGATTTAGATAATGCTGATTCTTTGTGTTTTTTATTTCCTACAGAGGTTTTGTTTGAAGGTTTCATTGGCGGATTTATTCAGGATGTTTTACACAATAAAGCTAAAGTTAGACTCCAAGCAAGTGAAGTGTCAGTCTTTAGCGATGTTTTATACAAAGGTCACTCTCTCGGCAAGACAATTAGAATGAAACACGACATTTTAGTTGAACACGAAACTAAAGGATTGTTTATCTTGGATACGAAATACAAAAAGGTCAGAAGATTTGATGGCAGCGGTGATGTAAGAGCCATTGTTAATGAAGAAATCAAGTCTTCAGACATTTATCAAGTTTTAACTTATGCTCGAGCGAGAGGTTCGCAAGACGTATATTTACTTTACCCTTTGTTTAGATTTGAGGATGTTGAACCTGATAATCCAATTGGAATTAGTACCAAGGAAGATGGAAGCGAGCCTATAAACGTTCATTTGATTCGTCTCCCGTTCATATTTGAAGATGATATTGAGAAGACAAAAACAAAGCTGAAATCTGTAATCGAAGGAATTTTTGAATAATGAATGACAAAGTTCAAAGAATAAAAATTACTAATGATAGAACCAAGATTTGTAAATACATTCTTGGAGATTTAGTAGTTGTTACTTTTGATAAATATGGAAAGCATACTTTTATCGGCGAAATTGAAGAGATAGCTGAAAACATGCATGATCTCGATGGCGTTTGGATTTCTGTATTACCTGTTAAAGAATATAACAGTGACGAAACAGCAAAACGTATGATTCGTGAGAAAATTAGATGTATGGTTCCATTAAAGGACATTAGAGATTTACCTAATTAGTATGGAAGATAAAAGATTCAATAGAATCTTCATTTTGAAAATTGAAGAAGGCCAAATTCCACAATTAAAGCAATTGTGTGAAGACCATAATATAGCTGATAACAATACATTTGATAATGCAGCTGATTTCCATAGAATATGGGGCATTGGTCCAAATGGATTAATTTACTTGTCCTATGGCATGGCTCAAAAAGGATTTGATTTTAATTCTTTAGATGAGCTTGAAGCCTATCTAGAAAAGTTTGTAATTAAGAACTAAAAACACTTTAACTAATTGTGGTTATATCAAGTGTTAAGTATTCAGAACATACCGAAACACTAAAACAACTTATCAGAACTAATCAGAACTCACCATTCAAAAGTGGTGGGTTTTTCATATTTCTTTTTATTCTTAAATAAATCCA
>JAFSNY010000070.1 GCA_017447305.1 Bacilli bacterium
GGGATTTTAAATTTCCAGTTAATTTCTTAACAGCGAGATATTCAACGTTTCTTTTTTTGGCCTTTTCTAAGCCATAGTGATCTTCGTCTAAAATTTGTTCGACATGATTTAAGTCATCATCATCAATGGTTTTTTCAAACCATGGGATGGACATCATGATATCGATATAGTTTTGAATAAGGGATGCTTCAAGAGAACCTCCTGGCATCATTTCCATCTTCTTAAGCTCTGCTTTAATTTTCTTTTTAACATGCTCGGGATATGGATTATTTTCGAGTTTTTCTAAGATTGTTTCTGGAGAATTGTTATCATCGACATTTTCTCCGAGTTCTTGTTTGACGGCTTTTAAGCGTTCACGTAAGAAATACTCTTTTTGTGATTTTTCACTCGCTTCTCTCACGATTTCGTTAATGCGATCATCAACTTCGTTCTTTTGTTTTTCTCCAGAGATGAGGAAAACCACTTCTTCGAATAAAGCGTAGATGTCACTAGATTCGAGAATTGCTTGTTTTCTAGCGGAATCAGCATTAAAGAAATCTGCGAGGATATAGCAAATGTGAACAGCGGATTCGCTTCTTTCAATCGCGTTTAAAGTCGTCTTTGGGATTGAACGATATACTTGTGGTAATTTTTCAATCTCGGAAAGGATGGTTGTTTTAATCGCTTGACATTCGTCAGGAGAACCATCTGGCAAGGAATCGATTTCCGCTTCTGCAGCGAAATATCCATCGGAATTAGAGACGTTTAAAAGTCTAATTCTTTCGAGTGGTTCAACACGAACACGAGTGGTATTTCCTCTGACGGAACGGGACATAATGCGGGCTAAAACACCGACTTTATTAATGCCGTCAACATCAGGTTCTTCCACTTTCGCATTCTTTTGACAGACGATGAGAATGAGGGAGTTGCTGTCTTTGCATTCATCTAGAGCACGAACGGAGATTTCTCTAGCAGCCTCGATAAATTGAGGGCAGTTAGGGAAGAGGACCGCACCGCGAGTGATGAGCAATGGGAGGGTAATTTTTTCTTTATTATCTGGCATAAATGCACCTCCTTAATTATTTAAATAATTAGTCGTTATTTTCAAACAAGAAGTCTTCAACTTTCTTCATGAAGATGTTGTGTCTAAATTCACCAAGTTGTTTTTCGAGTGCCTTCTTCACATCATCAATCTTCATATTGTATTGATCAGCGATTTTGGCAAATTCAAAGTCGAGTTCTTCATCAGTGACGGTAAGTTCTTCTTTGGTTCCAATTTCTTGGAGAACGAAGAATCTATTGGCGTCTTTCACTGCGTCTTCTCTAAGTTTGGCTTTGAATTGTTCTTCATTTTGACCAACGATGCTGAGATATTGTTCCATGGTTAATCCAGATTGAGAGAAACGTTGTTCAGCGTCTTTGAAGGAACGTTCAACTTGATTATCGATGATTTCTGGAGCAACGATGATTTTTGAATCTTTGATAATTTCATCAACGAGTTTGGTGAAATATTCGTTTTTGAGTTCAGCTTCTTTCTTTTTAAGAAGTTCAGCTTTTTGATGTTCTTTTAATTGTTCGACGGTTTCAACGTTAGCAATCTTGAGCTCTTCTTTGACGAATTCATCGGTGAGTTCTGGATATTTCTTTTCCTTCACTTCGTGAACTTTAACTTTAAATACTGCGGCTTTACCTTTTAATTCAGCAACGTAGTTTTCTGGGAAGGTTACTGGGAGATCGAATTCATCACCGGCTTTATGACCAACGAGTTGATCTTCGAAACCTGGGATAAAGCTATTGCTTCCGAGTTCGAGGTCATAGTTTTCACCTTTACCACCATCGAATGGTTTATCGTCGATAAATCCTTCAAAGTCGATAACAACGGTATCACCAAGAGCAGCTGGACCTTCCTTTAAGACTAAGGAAGCGTTTTGAGCGAGTAAATCTTTGATGGATTTTTCAACATCTTCTTTACCGACTTTGGCTTCTTTTTTACCAATTTTGAGTCCTTTATATTTTCCAAGGGTAACTTCAGGAGCGGTAACAACGGTGAATTTCACTGATAATTCAGTGTCACTTACTTTTTCTATTGAAACCTTTGGTTGTGCATATGCATCAATCTTTTCTTCTCTAAGAGCTTCCTCATAGATGGTTGGAAGTAAAGAATTGATGGCTTCATCCATCACTTTCATTGGATCGACTTTGTTCTTTAACATATGTTCAGGAGCATTGCCTTTTCTAAATCCAGGAACAGTGACGTTTTTCGCTAATTTCATGAGAGCCTTATGTTGGGCTTCTTTCCACATTGCTTCTTCGACTTCACAAAGAATTTCAACATGGCAATTTTCTAATTTATTAACTGTACGTTTCA
The DNA here is from genome assembly GCA_017447305.1 of Bacilli bacterium. Lineage (GTDB taxonomy): Bacteria > Bacillota_I > Bacilli_A > RFN20 > CAG-826 > RGIG3315. The sequence goes on from JAFSNY010000070.1 coordinate 2,348, forward strand.
TTTTGATTCCTCCAAATCATGCAAGGTAGATTATAAACTAGTTTATATTTTCAGTAAAGAAAAATGATGAGAAAGTTTACTAACGGAATTTGGGGTGAAAAATGTGATTAATCACATCGCTTAAATTTTGTAGGAGAGAGAACAAAAATGAACAAACCACTAATCTAATGGCGATATATATGAAAAAACACCACATCGGTGGCGTATTCTTCATTTGACAAGTGGGTTATCCAATTAAGCGACTTTCATCGAGATCGCGTTTGATATATGGACATTCCCCTCCAACTTGGACAGCGTATTTGATGCGACCTTCGTTGTCTTCTCTAATCTCGTAGACATAACCGATTATCAAATCATTCGTTCTCTCATGACGAAAACTCACTCTTTGACCGATTTTATATTTGGAATTGATTTCCTTTTTCTTTTTACGCTTGAAACACATTATCTTATTTCCTCCCCGACTAAATCATATATAAAGGCATCATTAATTTTCACTTTGACTTTTTCGCCCATTTTTAGTTTACATTTACTTGTGAAATAGATTTTCCCATCCACATCATCAGGAGCGTTAAAGTAACTTCTTAGTAGATAGTTTTCTCCATCATACCCCACGACCAATCCTTCCATGATTTCACCAATATGAAGTTTATTCTGTTGATAGGAAATCTTCCTAGCTGCGGACATCACTCTTTTTAACCTATTTTGTTTAGTTTCTTCATCGACTTGATTTGGGTAATCAAAGGATGGTGTTCCTTCTTCTTTTGAATAGGTAAACGCTCCGACATGATCGAATTTGATTTCCTTCATGAAGGCGATGAGATTATCGATATCTTCTTCTTTTTCGTTTGGAAATCCCACAAGGAGAGTTGTTCTTAAAATCGCGTTGGGCACTCTATCTTTAATCTTCTTAAATAACGCTCTTAAAAACTCTTTATCACCACGACGATGCATCGCTTTTAAGATGTGTGATTCACTATGTTGAATGGGGATATCAAAGTATGGGGTGAGGCGTTTTTCTTTAACAATTAAATCAATGAGTTCATCACTTATCTCATCTGGATATAGATATAGGAGTCTAATGTATTCTATTCCTTTAATCTCTAATAATGATTTTAATAAAGTAACGATGTTTATATCCTTATCTAAATCGATTCCATATTTCGTTGTGTCTTGCTCTAGGATGATAAGTTCTTTTACACCGTTTTGAGCGAGCTTTTTTGCTTCATTAACAATGTCATTTAATGGGCGGCTTTTATAGCTTCCACGGATGAGAGGAATCGCACAGTAAGTGCAGCGATTATCACAGCCATCCCCGATGAGAAGATAAGCACTATAGGATGGGGTGGAAATGATACGATTTTCATCATTTAAGCCGATCAATTCTTTCTTTTTGATATTTTCATCAATCAAGGAAAGCTTTTCGTTAAACTGATGATATTCTCTAATTGGGATAAAGAGTTCAACTTCGGGAATTTCCTTTTCCAGTTCCTCTTTATATCTTTCAACTAAGCAGCCGGTTACAACGACCTTTTTCCCTTTGCTGATATATTTAAAAATCTCTTCGATTGATTCCCTTTTCGAAGATTCAATAAAACCACATGTATTGATGACAACGATGTCTGCTTCATCAAGGGAATTAGTTATCTCATAATCATCATATTTAAGGATGCCTAAAATATGCTCGCTATCGACGAGGTTTTTCGCGCATCCAAGGGAAACGAGGAGAACTTTTTTCAATTATTTACCTCTAATAAAGAAGATGATTTTATAAACGACCACTAGGCCCGCTAAAGAAGAGAGCATAATGTTGATTAATGTTGCATTTGGATAGCAAATCCAGTTTTGTATCGCATAGGCCATAAAGAAGGCGGTTGCAAAAAGTTCAGCGATATCTGCGGCGTGACGAAGTCTGATAATACGTAAGACGAAAACAGTAATCATCGAAACGATACTGGCAGCTAAAAATACGACAACAAAGAATAATGGTATATCAAGTAATATGTGCATATTTAACTCCTTGGTTTATGTGGAATTCTTTAACCCACGTAATGGTTTTAAATTCCATTGTTTTTAAATTGTTTAACTATTGGTGGATTTAGGTTTAGTTGCTTCTTCCACTCCTTTAATTTTGTTAGCTTCAATTTGATATTCTCTTCTTTTTTCATAATAGATAGCGAGAATCTTTTCAATCTTTTTCGCACGGAAGATGAAATATAAAGAAGCAAGGACAAAGAATAAAAGTCCTGGAAGCATAATCGATAAGAAGAAGATAAGTTTGTTTTCAAATCCTGTAATGAAAGAAACGACTAGATAACCAGTAATAGTGATTAAAGCAAGAGCGATAAGAACATAAGTTGGCCAAGCTGGATAATTCATTTCCTTGTTCCACTTCTTTTCTAGTTCGACAATCTTTTCAAAATAAGGGGTGCTAGTTTCTCTTTTAAAAGTGAGATAAGTTTTATTACCCCTGATATCTTTACTCACCAGTTCATAATCAAAGATCGCTTCAAGTTTAATGAAGTCATCGATATCAGTAGTGTTAATTTTCTTGGTTAAATATTGTTCCATTTTATTTTTCTTCTTTTCGAAGTATTAGTATTTTATCACTTTTCTTCGCTTTTGATATATTTTATATATTCAACTTGAGGATACTCTTGAGACATCTTCACCATTTCTTCATAGCAGCGATCTCTTAAATATTGTTTGTTTTCACTGACAGTTTTAGTTTCATCTGGATAGATAGGACGTCCAAAGATGACTAATTGACGAGGCTTTTTAGAGAAACGTGATTTTCTCCAAGTAGTGACAAATGGGACAACTGGGACATTTGCCTCTGCTGGGTAATGGAAAGAAACACTTTTAAATGGTCTAATCTTCGTATAATAAGGCCAAATATGCGCTTCCGGATAGATTAATACATATTGTTTTCTTTTCTTTGTTAAGGTTTCAGCTGCGTCTTTTAACTTAATCATATTCTCTCTATCATAAGGAATAGGAAGATAACCAAAAGCTTTAACAAGACTTCTTGCAACAGGGATGCTAGAAGCATCGGAATATCCGATAATATTCACCTTCTTAAGGTGAATGATGAAGGACTGAAACTTGAATGCATCAGTTATCGCGACGTGATTGCCGTATAGAAAAGCCCCTGAATGTTTAAGTAATTTAAGATTCTTTTTCCCCTTCCAACGGATCCCATGAAAGAGACAATAAACACCTAATATCGGTTTAGCGATTACATAATATAAAAAGCCATCCAACAAACGACGGAATGGATTAGTGTGAAGATATTTATATGATGATTTAACTTGAGGGCGAGAGACATTCTCTAACTCATTGAAGTCATCATTGAGTTCATCTTTATAGTAGATGACATGAGTTTTTTGCCATTCGTATTTACTCATACACTTCTTTTTTTAGCTTTCTTATTAGTGATTTCACCTTTATGTTGAATAACTTTCCATGTCGACCTTTTCTTTGGATGGATTAGTCCATCGAAAAAGGCGATGATGACATTTATATAATAAACCCAATAAAGCAAGATATTAACAATTGCGTAAAAGAATCCAATTTTGATTCTTTTTCCTTCTCTGATGATTTGACCTAAAGCTTGGAGGTCAAAAATAATCGCGACCAAGAACAAATATAATAGTCCATTAAAGAAGAGGGTTTGATAATCCGCTTTTAAAGGGATAGCGATAAATCCAAGGATGAAGCAAGTAATTCCTAACAAGATAAGTAAAACAATAAAAGTGACAAAAGGGAAAAAGGAAATTCGATATTCAAAGATTGCAAGTTTATGAGCTTTTGGGGGTAATGACTTATGATCTCTTCCTTTAGATAAGTCCGCTTTACTTCTCACGAAATATCCCCAAATCCATCTCACAAGTTGATCATGCCATGTCCGATATTTCGCGGCTTGTTCATCATAAAAGCATACTTCTTTGGTGTATCTCATATTGATGTTATGAAGATAACAATAATTCGTTAATTCGGTATCTTCCGTCATTCCTGTAAATATCCAGCCACCCGCTTCATCGATAATATCTTTATTAATGAAATATCCGGTTCCCATTAAAACACCCTTCTTAAAAAGAAGAGTTCTAGCTTTAGATGTGACGTTATTCATATAACAAAAGAGAATCGCGGATGTTGATGAATAGAAGTTTTTATTCGCATTAGTGTAATTTCGATAGCCAATTCCCACTTCTACGCCGTCCTGACGGAGATTATTCATCACTTCGATATATCTTTCTTCGACGACATTATCCGCATCAAAAATCATGTAAGCGTCATAATTAAGTCCTTGCTCATTGATATAGTTGATGCATTCTTGAAGAGCGAACCCTTTTGTTCTTCTTTCATCTGTAAGATTGGTTCTTATAAATGATTTATATCCATGTTTTTTCGCTATTTTGATTGTTTCATCATCTTCATTTTCGACGATAAAAAAGACATCAAAGTATTCTTTTGGATATGTTTGTTTATCAAGAGAATTCATAATGTGATGGATGACCTTACTCTCATTTCTTGCTGGAACGAGTATAGCGAATCTCGAATAAGATGTCGCTTTTGGGGCTTTCTTCACTTTCTTAAAAGTGAGGAAATAAAAGAAGATGTAATGCGCGCCAAAAAGAAGAAAAATCCCTAGGATGATGAAGGTAATGGTATTTAATATCGTGATTATATAATTAACATTCATGTTCTCTTATATTATCACTTTTCCTTTATATTTTGTTATAAAGAAAAAGGAATATTATTTAATTAAGATATAGATGCCAACAAACTGGATAATCGTGCCAAAAAGAACAAAGAGATGAAAATAGCTATGGAACCATTTCTTTTTCTTTCCTAAGACATAGAAAATCACACCGATAGAGTACATAACTCCCCCGCCTAGAACGAAGAGAAAGGAACTAAGAGGGAAAATTTCGTAAGTGTCTGGGAAAAATATCGCAATCCATCCCATGACTAAATAGATGATAGTCGTAATAATCTTTGTCCACTTATTTGTAAAACTTAAGTGATTAAGAATGATTCCCACGATGAGACAAATGACCTCAATACTCATCGCGATGATCATTGAAGGTCTTGATAAAGCGAAGACTGTCACCGGAAAGTAGGTTCCTGCAATCAAAAAATAAATCGTGTTATGGTCTAGGAGACGAAAGATAGGTTTTAAAGGGGAATCCTTTCTTAAGAAATGATAGATGAATGAGGTAAGATATAAGACAATCATCGATAAGGAATAAACTAAAAGGGAGATGTACTCTAATGGTGTAAAACCTTTACTTACTTCAAGATAGTTAAAATATCCGAGAAGAAACATGCCAAAAATCGCCCCGAGAAGGTGGGAGATATAATTGAAACGTTCTTCACCGACTGAATATGTTGGTAATTCTTTCTTAACTTCGTCCATTTGTTTTTCCTTATGGCATTTATTATTAGATAAGACACGAAAATAATAAAACTACCGATTGAAGGTTTTACTACACTTCTAAGGAGATAAAAAAGAGAGTAAAGAAAAAGAACTCTACTAGAAGTAGAATTCTTATCCTTTTTATGTTAATTAGTTGTTTTCTTTATGATATTCTTCAATCATTTTATGACAGCTAATGTGACATCCTTTGCAGTTTCCGTTGCAGCTTGAACATTCATCAGTTAATGACTTCCCTTTCTTTTTTAAGTAAAAGTGAAAGAAGATTACTGAAGTAACAAAGAGGATTAAGGCAATAATAATCAAATATTCAAACCACTGCATAATTATTTTCTCCTATGCGTTTGCAAGATTTCTTTTGTTACGATTTGTAACAACAAATCCAGCGGCAACGATAATTCCAATAAGGACAATAGTAAGAATTAATCCACCCCACCACGCGACGGCATATAAGCTTCCTAACCAATACACTAAGGCAGAGGCAACATAACTCATAGCGAACCACCATAACATGGTTAACCAGAACTCTTTTCTGGATTGTTCGCCGTGTGCGGTTGCGATGGCGGCAAAGCAAGGAATGGTGAAGAGATTAAAGACAGCGAATGACCAAACCGCAGGAGCGTTGATTCCGAGTAATGCTTGACCAACTTCCGCTTCACCAAGATCTTCAGCCATACCAAAGAGGGAAGCGAGGGTTCCAACAACATCTTCTTTTGCGACAAGTCCAGTCACGGAAGCGACGGAATACATCCATCCATATTCGGCGTTTTGTGAGAAACCAAGAGGATAGAAGAAATATCCCAAGACACGTCCGATATCCGCAAGCATTGATTCTTGAATATCGCAAAGTCCTTGCCAGAACGCCCATCTGAAGTTTGATAAGAACCAGATGACAATTAAGGATGCAGCGATAATGGTTGCAGCTTTAATGACATAGTGTTTAAGTTTTTCCCAAAGATGGGCCATGACATTTTTAAACTGTGGAGCGTGATAAGCTGGAAGCTCCATAATGAATGGAGATACATATTGATCTTTTGATAAAAGCTTCATGAATAAAGCGTAGACAACAGCGGCGGCGATACCACCGATATAGATAGTAAAGACGAATAAATCTCCAGAGAATCCACCTAAAACTCCAACCGCGGCAAGCATCGTCCAAATTGGGGCTTTAGCACCGCAGCTAAAACATGTAATTAAGCGGATGGTGCGGTCCTTTTCCTTTTCGTTTTCAAGTGTTCTTGTCGCCATAATGGCAGGAACACTACATCCAAATCCGGAAAGCATTGGAATAAATGCTTTACCAGAAAGACCAAATTTTCTAAATGCGCGGTCTAAGATAAAGGCAACACGCGCCATATAACCACTATCCTCGAGAATAGCGATAAATAAGAAGAGTAAGAGGATTTGTGGAATGAATGACATAACAGCGTCAAGTCCGTTAAGTAATCCATCAACTACAAGTGAGGCGTACCACGATTCTGCGACAGCGTCTCCGCCTAAGGCAAAGAGGTTTGATGCACCATCCATAATTGCCCCTGTCAAGGCACCCATCCAAGATTGGAGGAAAACGCCTAAAGATGGGATGCCTGCTAGAGGTTCAAGTTCATCTAGAGGGGTTGCTAAATCTGCGGTTAAGATACGGTAGAACAATTCACTAAATCCATTAGCAGCTGGATCAATTGAAAGCCCCATCTTTCCCATAAAGAATAAATCTTCACTAAAAGTGAAATGGAAGACGAAGAACATGATGACGATAAAAATAGGAATCGCCCAAATACGATGGGTAAGAACTTTATCAATCTTATCTGATTTGGTTAGCTGTTCTTTATCTTCTTCGTTTGAAGAATTCTTTTGATACGTGTTTGCGTAATTTGCCGCGATATATTGATATCTAGCATCAGCGACTATCGCTTCAAAGTCATTTCCAAAGACATCATTTTCAAATGTCGCTTTAAATTCATCAACCATCGGCACTAGTTCTGGGTGCATATTGACTTCGAGTTCATCGAGTTCAACGAGTTTAATCGCGTGAAATAGAGGGTGCTCCACTCCTTTACCGCGGAAAGCAATATCAACATCTTTAATTAAGTGAAGCAAGGCTTTATCTTGAATAATTGTTTTACCTTTTCTTGGATTAGCACTTGTTTTATAAGCTTCAGACATTAATGTATCGATGTTTTCTCCTTTTAAAGCGGAGATTTCGACAACTGGAACACCAAGTTTTTCGCTTAATTCTTTCGCATTGATAGAATCGCCGTTTTTTCTGACAACATCAGACATATTTAAGGCGACGATTAAAGGAACATCCATTTCCATTACTTGAGTGGTTAAATAGAGGTTTCTTTCAAGGTTTGTCGCGTCAACGATATTGATGACGCAGTCTGGGTTTTCATCGAGGATGTAATTTCTGGAAATTACTTCTTCAGGAGTATATGGTGATAAAGAATATATTCCTGGTAAATCGATAATTGAGATAGGTTCTCCAAGTTTCTTATAAACAC
>JAFSNY010000071.1 GCA_017447305.1 Bacilli bacterium
CTTTCATATTAACGCGTTGGTCCGCATTAATATTGTAAGGAGATTTTTTGATTGGGCAAAACTATAAGTTTTACCTCCACCCCAGACTATCTGGGGGTTTTAACTCGCTCATCGTGTTGCACGATGGCTCAGACAATAAAACCCTATTTTTCAATAGGGAATTAACTCAATGGCGTCCCTGACACGATTCGAACGTGCGACGTTTCGCTTAGGAGGCGAACCCTCTATCCAACTGAGGTACAGGGACAATAGAGAACATCAAACAATGTTCTTCTTTTCTAAATCCGCTTTGAAGAAGTCAGCGATATCTTTAAATACTATTTCGCGTTCTTTTTCTTGGAGGATTTCGTGTCTCATATTTGGATAAATCTTACTCTTAACACTCTTGAGTTTAAGTTTTTTGGTGTACATCTTTTCTAACGCTGTAACACCTTTTCCAAAATTAGAGACAGGATCGCCTTCACCACTGATGATGAAGATATCTAAGTCTTTTCTAATCTTTTCAAGGAATTTACGTTTGTATAAACGATTAAGTCCTTTTAAGAATTCTAAGCAGAAGCTATTGTTTGGGCCAAATCCACAAAGTGGATCAGCGATATAACGGTCGACATTTTCTTCATTAAAAGAAAGCCAATCATATGGTGTTCTTGGGTTTTTGATACCTTTGTTGAAGTTTCCAAACATAAGTTTGTTAAGGAGTTTGGCTTTTTCATAGGCATTCTTTTTGGTAACAACCATCTTTGCGAGTAAATATCCAACTCCAGTCGCAGGGTTTTTACCATTTGAACCACATAAAACAACTTTGGAAACGTGATGTGTATATCTTTGGATATAATCTTGAGCGAGGAATGAACCCATGGAGTGGGAGAAGATAAAGGTTGGGAGACAAGTGATCCTAAGTTTTTGAACGAGAGCGTCTACAACTTGAACTTGTTTTCTAAATCCAGATTTTGGCCAAACACCGAGGTTAGAGAGATCTGGTAAGACGTTTTCACCTTGACCAAAGGAATCGATACAATAGACGTCGAATCCTTCATTATTGAGGTATTTTGCAAATTCATCATAGCGGCGGGACGTTTCTTCCATACCGGTCATAATGATGACATTAGCGAGAGCCTTATCTCCTTTGTTATGTTTCCATAATAAGCCAAAGGATGTACCAGCTTTATGTTCAATTGATATTTTTTGGAATTCTGACATGATTATTTCCTCCTATTCATCATATCCATTCGGATTATTCTTTTGCCATCTCCATGAATCACGGCAAGCATCTTCGATGTTATATTTGCTTTCCCAATTCATTTCGCGTTTTGCTTTTGTAACATCAGCGTAGTTTTCATCAACATCTCCACTTCTTCTTGGACCAATGACATATTTGATTTTCACACCGCTGGCCTTTTCAAAAGCGGCAACAAGTTCTAAGACTGACGTTCCGCGACCTGTTCCTAAGTTATAGATGACAAGTCCTGGTTTTTCCGCTAATTTCCTTAAAGCGGCAAGGTGTCCATCTGCGAGATCTAATACGTGAATATAATCTCTAACACCAGTTCCATCGATAGTGTGGTAGTCATTTCCCCATACATTAAGGAATTCTCTCTTACCAACTGCAACTTGGGTAATATACGGCATTAAGTTATTAGGAATACCTTGAGGGTCTTCACCAATTAATCCAGATTGATGGGCGCCGATAGGGTTAAAGTATCTTAAGATAGCGATATTTGCGTCTTTATGTTCTTTTGCGTAATCTTTTAAGAGATATTCGATATCGAGTTTTGTTTGTCCATATGGATTTGTACATCCACCAACAGGATCATCTTCCATTAATGGGACGTGTTTTGGTACTCCATAAACAGTCGCGCTCGATGAGAAGACAAGATTATGGACTTTAAATTCACTCATAAGCTTAAGAAGAACTTTTGAAGATCCGACATTGTTTTCTTCATATAACTCTGGGAACTTGACTGATTCGCCAACGCTTTTTAAACCAGCAAAATGGATGATATCGGTGATTTTTTCCTTCTCAAAAATTGGTCTTAATTCTTCCTCATAACGGACATCAACCTTGTAAAATCTTGGGGTTTTGCCGGTGATTTTGAAAATTCTGTTCAAAACTTCGAGTTTAGAATTGCAGAGGTTATCGACGATGACAACATCATATCCTTTGTTTAAAAGTTCAACGACTGTGTGACTGCCAATATACCCTGTTCCACCTGTGACTAAAATTGACATATTTCTTATCTCCTTTTTAGTTCTTCAACAACTAATTTATTTGTTAAGGCAGGATTAACTTTACCTTGTGATTTTTTCATAATTTGACCGACCAAAAATCCAACGGCGCGATCTTTTCCGTTTTTGTAATCAATAACGGATTGTGGATTAGCGTCAATTACTTCATTAACCATCGCTTTAATCGCTTCTTCATCTGAAATCATTGATGTTCCCATCTTTTTCATGAGTTCGTTTGGAGATTCATCGATTTTAAGCATTTCAGTAAAGATTTCACGTGCTTGTTTATTTGAAACCTTACCTTCCTCGATGATTTTAACAAGTTCTCCAAGATGGAGAGGTGAAATTTTGAATTCTTTGATGGAAATATCTTCCTTATTAAGAATTGCTTGAACATCTACGATGACCCAGTTTGCAAGTAATTTTGGGGAAGCACCACTTTTGAGGGCTTCATCAAAATATGAAGAGATGCCACAATCTTGGAGTAATTGGTTGATATCATATTCGCTTAATCCAAGGGATTCATATCTCTTATATTTGCTATCAGCGAGTTCTGGAGAAGTTCTTATAGCTTCATCGACAAATTCGTCGCTAAGTCTAATTGGTGGGAGATTTGGATCGGTGAAGTATTTATAATCGACTGAGTCGGTTTTCACACGCATTAAAACGGTTTCTTTACTAGCTTCATCAAATCTTCTTGTTTCTTGTGTTACAACACCACCAGAAAGGATGACTTGCTCTTGTCTTTTCATTTCAAAATCAATAGCTTTTTGGATGTTAGCGATACTATTGAGGTTTTTAATTTCAACTTTCGTTCCAAATTTATCGCTTCCAGCTTCTCTAATAGAGATATTGACGTCACAACGGAGCGATCCTTCTTCCATCTTTCCGTCACTCACATCAAGGAAAGTAACGATGGAACGAATCTTTTCCACATATTTCATCGCTTCTTCACCATTTCTCATGTCTGGCATTGAGACGATTTCAATTAATGGAATTCCCGCGCGGTTGTAGTCGAGCAATGAACAATCCCAGGAATGAAGTTGTTTACACGTATCTTCTTCCATATGGAGACGTTCAACACGGATTCTCTTTAATCCTTCTGCTGTTTTGATATCTAGATAGCCTAAAGATCCAATCGGACGGAATTGTTGAGTGATTTGATATCCTTTTGGAAGATCACTGTAGAAATAGTTTTTACGATCGAACCATAATTCATGGTCGATTGTCATGTTTAAAGCGTGACTCACCCTAATAGCATTAATGACCGCTTGTTTGTTAACAACAGGCATCGTTCCTGGGAAAGCCATATCGACAGGATTAATTTTGGTGTTTGGAAGGTCACCAAAAGATACTGGTCCAGAGGAGAACATTTTGGATTTAGTCTTCATTTCCACGTGGATTTCGAGACCAATTACAGCTTCAAAAGGCATAATTATTCACCCTCCTTTGCAATAATATTTTTAATTCCGATAACCTCTTCGATTTTAGAAGCAAGATTAAATGTATTACTTTCTTCAAACGCTTTACATGTTAAATTGACTCCAAACGGAAGCTTTTCAGAGAATCCTAGTGGAATGGTAATGGATGGGAGTCCAGCAAAGTTGCCAATCGCTAGATAATTGTCCGCGATTAGATATTCATTGGATAATTTATCTGATGAACCAACAAATAATGGCGCGACACTTGGTGAAGCAGGACAATAAATTCCATCATATTCTTTAAGAATATCATTGGTGGCGTTAACGATTAATCTTCTCGCTTTTTGGGCACGTAAGAATAGTTCGTTTTGGTTTTCTTTGAGAAGAGAATATGATCCAATGATGAATCTTCTTCTAATAAGTTCAGAGAAGCCATTAGTTCTTGTTTTCATAATAACTTCTTGATAGGTATCGCCATCTTCTCTTTGACCAAATTTAATACCATCAAGGTTGGCGTTATTGCTTGTTGCCTCAGCGCATGAAATAACAATATAGGCGGGATATATAGCCTTTAATAGACTTAAATCCATATGAACATAATCAATGATAACACCACTCGCTCTTAGTTTTTCAACTGATGAATTAAAGGCGTTAATGATGTCTTTGTTATCAATGGAATCAACGATTTCTTTAATAACCGCTAGCTTTTTGCCTTTGACATCTTTATTTAGATTAAGAGTGTAATCTTCTACTTCCTTAAAGGAAGAAGAACTATCTTTATCATCTCTTCCCGCTAGGACATTTAATAAAATAGCGGAGTCCTCAACATTTCTTGTGAAATAGGCGACATGATCTAAAGAAGTTGCAAATGGGAATAAACCGAAACGGGAAATACGTCCCCAAGATGGTTTGAATCCCACTAGAGCATTGTATGATGCAGGTTTTCTTACAGAATCACCGGTATCAGAACCGATGGAGAAAGGAACAATACCAGCGGAAACCATTGCAGCGGAGCCACATGATGATCCACCAACTTGGTGTTTATGACTCTTATCCCAAGGGTTATATGTTTTGCCTAAATGACCAGTAGTGCCACTTCCACCCATCGCAAGTTCATCGAGGGTAGTTTTCGCTACTGGGATAGCGTGTTTGTTAATTAATCTTTGATATACTTCGCTAGAAAAAATAGGTACATACCCCTTTAAAATGTCACTTGAACCACAAGTTGGGACATCTTTGGTGGAGTAATTATCTTTGATGCCAAATGGGATTCCCCAAAGTGGATTATCTTCTTCACATTTAGTTAAAAGACTAGCTTGTTCAAGCGCTTCTTTTTCCATGATATATTCAAAAGCGTTGTTATTATCCGCTTTCATTTTATCAATGGCTTCTTTAACTAAATCTAATGGGGTGACTTCTCCTTTTTTGAGAAGTTCATGGAGTTCGGTAATTGATAAATGTAAATATCCCATATTATCCAACCACCTTTGGAAGACGGACTTGACCATCCACGACATCTTTTGCATTTTTTAATGCTTCTTCGCGTGGTAAAGGTTCTACTGGTACATCTTCTCTTAAAAACGTTGTCGAAACATCAAACGGAAAAGTCATCGGCTCAGCATCATCAACACCAGGAATTTCTGATATTAACACCATTTGCTTGGTGATAATATCAAACTCTTCTAACAAGGTATCGTATTGCTCATCAGACATATCGAACATTAACTTGTTTGCGGCTTCTTTTAATACATCTTTGTTAACTTTTTTCATAATCGTACCTTTTTGACTAGTGTTATTCTAGCACGACGAAATTTTTTTATATATAAAAAGATGAAATATGAGAAAAACTATCAACAAAATGTCAAAGAAATTTTGTTACATAAAAGAAAGGACGGCCGTTTTTTGGCCATCCTTTATTCGTGTCTTTTAACGTAATCAACTACAACTCTTTCATATTCTTCCGGATCATCAAACACTGAGTTAGCATGCGTTCCATTTGGGAAAATATGTTGTTCTTTCTCCCCTATTTTAGCCTTGAAAATGCGATCTGAATGGTATGGAAGAATGAAGTCGTCTTTGGCTCCATGAAGAAAAAGAATGGGGATATCACATGTTTTTACGTGAAATTCTGGTGACATATCATTTTTCTTAATGCCAAAGAACACTCTCATAATGAAATTGAAAACTGGGGTAAGAAGAAAGCGTGGTTGGTGATGCATTTTGATAAAGTCACCGCCAAAATTGGAGACACTTGAATATGGACAATCAGCGACAATGAATTTAATATCATCTTTTTTAAGATATCTTGTTGCGATAAGAATTGTCGCCGCGCCCATCGACGCGCCATGCAGACTAATTTTTATATCTTGTCCATAGGTGTTTTTAACATAGTTAATTATCTCTATTAAATCTTTGGATTCATTCGCGCCCATCGTACATTTGCATCTAACATTATCGCCATGACCTCTTTGATCATAACGAACAATACTATATCCAAGTTTAAAATACATTAAGCCATATTTAGTCGAACCTTCTCTAGTAGAACCGTGACCATGACAAAGAATGAAGAACTTTTTGCTATCCCCATTTAAAGAAACATCGCCGTTAATGATATATCCATCTCTCAGTTTTAACTCAAAAGGTTCTTTTTTAAGGTCGAAATACCCTGGCCATTCTTCGTGATGAGCGGTCTTAATTAAAAACTCTCTCGTCTTATATTTTTGTTTGGTTAAAAGGTATCCCATGTGCATCAAAATACAAAAAGAGAAGACCACGTATATCAAAATTAGTGATGAAACAACAATTATGATGATAAGTAACCAAAGTGGCATAATTATTTAATCAACTCCAAAAATTCTGATTCATTGATAATGGTAATACCAAGCGCTTGAGCTTTATCAAGTTTGCTTCCTGCACCTGGTCCAGCGATGACAACATCGGTTGCCTTTGAGACAGATCCAGTAACTTTGGCGCCGAGGTTTTCTAAAATATCGGTAGCTTCTTTTCTTCCCATGCTCTCTAAGGTTCCAGTTAGGACAACAGTTTTACCAGAGAAATATGAATTTGCGGCTTTAGTTGTGCTTCCTAAGAACTTGAAATTAAGCCCGACATTACGAAGTCCATTGATTAATTCAATGTTGTGTTCGTTTCTAAACCATTCAAAGACACTTTTAGCAAGAATTGGTCCAACATCTGGGATTTCTAAAAGTTCTTCTTCGCTTGCTTGACTTAGAGAGTCAATATCTCCATAGATTCTCGATAATGTTTTCGCCATCTTGGCGCCTACTTCTTTGATTCCTAAACCAAAGAGTAATTTTTCCATAGAGTTAGCTTTGCTATTTTCGATAGCGTTCAAAAGATTATCAATCGATTTTGATTGCCATCCATCAAGAGAGATGATGTCTTCACGATGGTCGTATAAGCTATATATTTCGACGATGTTTGAGAAGAAACCTTGATTAAAGAATTGTTCGACAACCTTTTCGCCCATTCCTTCAATATCCATCGCATCTCTACTAGCAAAATGGATAATTCCTTCAATTTGACGGGCAGGACATGCTGGATTGATACAGAAATGCATTGCATCTTTTCTAATTAAAGGTGCACCACATTCTGGGCAGTTGCCAATCATTTCAAATTCTCTTTCGTTACCAGTTCTTCTTTCAGGAAGAGGTCTAACAACTTCCGGGATAACATCTCCTGCTTTTCTTAAAACAACATAATCTCCAATAAGGAGTCCTTTGTCTTTGACGAAGTCTTCATTATGAAGCGTTGCTCTTTGGACGACAGAACCTGCTACTCTAACGGGTTCTAGGACAGCGTTTGGGGTAATTTTACCAGTTCTACCAACGGTGAAGATGATGTCTTGTAATTTAGTAATAACTTCTTCTGGTGGGAATTTATAGGCAATCGCCCATTTTGGGGTCTTCGCGGTATATCCAATCTTGTCATATAAAGACATATCATCAACTTTGATAACAATTCCATCGATATCATATGGTAAAGATGAACGTTTTTCTGTGTATTCTTCGATATAACCAAGAACTTGTTCAATTCCGTGGCATAATCTTCTTTCTTTATTGGTCTTAAAACCTAATTCGTCCGCTTTATTAAGAGCTTCTGAGTGGTATCTGATACCAAAATCTTTAGCGTTAACGACGTAATACCAGAAGGCATCTAGTCCACGAGAAGCGGCGATTGAAGAGTCTAATTGACGGATGCTTCCCGCTGCAGCGTTTCTAGCGTTCGCAAAAAGAGGTTCTCCGCTTTTTTCACGCATTTCGTTCAACTTTTGCAGGGATTTTTTAGGCATGAACACTTCTCCACGGATTTCGTAGTCATCTTTTAAATCAATGTGAGAAGGGATACTTTTGATGGTAATAACGTTTGATGTAACGTCTTCTCCTTCAGTGCCATCGCCACGTGTTGCAGCATATAAGAGATTACCATGATAGACCAAAGACATTCCAAGACCATCAATTTTTAGTTCTGCCATATAAGTAACTTCGTCGTCACCGGTGACTTCTCTAACTTTGCGGTCAAAATCTAATAAATCATCTTCGTTAAAAGCGTTTGCTAATGAAAGCATCATTCTTTGGTGTTTGATTTTATTGAATTCATCGACTACTTGTCCTCCGACTCTTTGGGTCGGAGAAAGATTTGAACGAAGTTCGGGGTGTTCATTTTCAATCATGATTAATTCTTGCATGAGGCGATCATATTCAGCATCACTCACGCTCGGATTATCTAAAACGTAATATTCGTAATTGTATCTTTCTAATAAAGCAGTAATTTCTTCAACTCTTTTCTTTAAATCCATAATAATTACCCCCTGCTAACAAATGGGTGATTTCCCATGATAGTCTTTTCTCCGTGTTCATCAAACCTTACTCTAATGATTTCGTTTCCTTCAACCGCGATGACAACGCCTCTTCCTAAGGTTTTGTGTATAACGATATCTCCAACTTTCCAGCCGGTGATGCCATTTGTTTTAGCCCCAATTGAGGAAGATTGAACAACTTTAGGTTTTTCCTGACGTTCTTCATCATCTCTTATATCATCAAAATGATATTGTTTTGGTCTTCCATATGATGAATAAGAATCCGTGCGACTAACAACTTCGTTTCCACTTTCTTTGAGGAACTTTGATGGGACAAGGTTTCCTCCAGCAACATATGAAAAGTCACAAGAGAAGGATAGATATAGAAGTTTCATCGCTCTTGTCATTGCGACATAGAATAATCTTCTTTCTTCTTCTAATCCTTTGTATCCAGATTCAATTTGACTACGCATATGAGGGAAAACTCCTTCGTTTACCCTAACGATAAAAACGATAGGATATTCAAGTCCTTTCGCGGTATGAACGGTCATCATTGTGACAAATTCACCACTGATCATTTCATCTTGACTGGATAATAAGGCAATATTTTGTAGATAATCACTAAAATCAGCTTCAGGATTTACTTGTAAATAGTGACGGATGTCAGAGAATAAAGCGCGAACGTTTTCACATCTTTCATCCCCATCATCTTCTTTTAATAAATAGTTATAATAATCGAAGGAAACAAGCATATCTTCGAGAGGTTTAGCAAAAGCTTCTTCGTTTTTGTTCACATCTTCTCTTGTTTTATCGATAACAATAATCATACTCTTCAAAGAGTTGATAGCTTTTTTAGGAGCTTCTGATTCATCAGCATCAAGCGCTTTGACATATTCATACATGCTTAAGCCGGCCTCTTTGGCTTCTTTTTTGATAAGAGCGATAGATGTTTCTCCTATTCCTCTGCGAGGAACGTTCATTATTCTTTCAAATGAAAGATCATCTTTGATATTAACAATAAGATTAAAGTAGGCGATAACGTCTTTGATTTCGCGTCTTTGATAGAATTTTTGACCGCCATAGATTCGATATGGAATGTGATTGGCGGTGAAGGATTGTTCAAATTCTTGGGTGATATAGTTTGAACGATATAATATTGCAATGTTGTTGTAGGAATATCCTTCGACTTCAACAAGTCTTTTGATTTGTCTTGAGACAAAGTCAGCTTCCACTCTTGTGGTAGAACAAGATTTAACAGTAATTGGTTCACCTTTTCCGTTTTCTGTATATAAATCTTTCTTGACCCTCATTTTATTATGGGCAATAAGCATATTTGCAGAATCTAGGATTGTTTGAGTACTGCGGTAATTGCGGTCCAGGATGATTGTTTCAATATCTGGGAAGCGATCCTTTAAATCAAGGATGATTTTTTGATTAGCGCCTCTCCATGTGTAAATGGTTTGATCAGGATCTCCCACCACATATAAAGAGCAATCGGGTCTTTTTAGGAGACTAAGCATCTTATATTCCGTATCGTTCGTATCCTGGAATTCGTCAACAAGGATATGATCGATGCGGTTTCTCCATTTATTTTTGATGTCTGGATAATTTTCTAAAATAATGTTGGTTTTGAGTAATAAATCATCAAAATCAAGGGAAAGCATATTGTTTTTTGCTTCTTCATAACGAGAATAGATTTCTAAACAGGACTTCTCTCCTTCGAAAAATTCATGTTCAATAACAACATCATCTGGGTATTGTTCTTTTAATTTCTTAGAACCGATATAATTGATAGCCTTTTTAACAATTGGATCGCTCTTTTTAAAGCCCAGTTCAGCAGCAATATCCTTGATAAGTTTAAGTTGATCTTCCTCATCGATAATTGTGAAGGAAGTTGGAAAACCTAATACATGAATCTCTTGCCTTAAAAAGAAGGCTGCAAAAGAATGGAATGTTTTAATCGTTAAGTGCTTCGCGGCGTCAGGAACAAGTTTAATAACTCTATCTTTCATTTCACCCGCAACCTTGTTGGTGAAAGTAATCGCGAGGATTCTCCAAGGATCAACTTGCATTTCAGAGAGAAGAAAGGCGATACGATATGTTAAAACACGAGTCTTACCACTACCCGCGCCAGCAACAACTCTAACGTGAAGGAGATCGGTTGTTACCGCTTCATATTGTCTCTCATTTAAATCGTTTTTAAAATCCATATATTGCTTGCAATATAATAACATAATTAACTGCTATCTTCAACGTAAAACAAAACGATTATTTATGTCGATAAGTAATCAATGACATTTTAATAATAAAAATGTAGAATAGGGGCATGATGATTGGAGTTATTGGACTTGGATATGTTGGGCTTGGTGTCGTATCATCATTTTTAACTTTTAAACATGATGTAACCGCGATCGACATCGATGAAGAAAAGATAAAACAACTGAAAAATGGAATTCTTCCTATCAGTGAGCCACATATTCTTGAAGTATTAAATGAAAACAAAAATAGAGTTATCTATTCTCACGACTATTCTTTGTTAAAAGGATGCGAAGTAGTTTTCGTTTGCGTCAACACTCCAGAAAACAAGGATTGGAGCGTTAATCTAGATGCAATTAATAAATGTGTCGATGATGTTTTAAATAAAGTTGATAAAGGAACACTAATTATCATTAAATCCACGGTGCTTGTTGGATATACTTCAATGGTCGCTAAAAAGGCAAAAGAAGCGGGGATGTATGTTGTTTTTATGCCAGAATTCCTCCGTCAAGGTCATGCATATCAAGATTCAATTAGCCCTAGTAGAATTGTCATTGGAGCGGAAGATGATAAAGCTTTAGAAATAGTGAATAAACTCTATTCTTCATTTGACTGTCCAAAGGTTGTTACAAACTTTGCTTCTGCAGAACTAGCAAAATATGCTTCTAATAACTTTTTAGCCACAAAGATATCCTTTATTAACCAAATCGCCAATTTCTCTAATGTGGTAGGCGCAAACATCCAAGATGTTAAAGATATTATGGAACTAGATCCAAGAATTGGAAAAGGTTCCCTTAATCCAGGTGTTGGTTTTGGTGGAGGATGTTTTGTTAAGGACACCAAAGCTCTTTATAAGCAAAGTGAGGATCTTGGTTCTCCAATTACTATAGTAAAAGAAACTATTAACCAAAACGAAAAGCAAAAATATATCCTTCTTAACGAACTATCGAATTTATTTAATGGTTTAGAATATCTCAAAGATAACAAGATCCTTGTTGTTGGAGTGTCATTTAAAGCTAATTCTGCTGACTTAAGAAACTCTATCGCGCTTGATAATATTAAAGTCTTAGAAAGATTCACCAATAAGTTTGCTTTATATGATCCGTTACTAGGAAAAGAAGATAAAAAGAGACTTCCTTACAAGTTTGAAGATAATCTTGAAAACGCAATAAAACTATATGATATCTTGCTTATTTTCACCGAAAGAGAAGAAATTAATGATCTTCCACTAGACTTATTCAAAGATAAAATTGTTCTTGATGGTAGAAACGTTTTAAGCGATGATCGAGCGTTGAAATGTAAGCATTGTTTCTCAGTCGGGAGAGGAGATCTTAAGAAAATCTAAGATAGTCTTTTCTCCAGCAAGGTTATTTGACACTCTATGATTAACAATCTCAATTAACGAGGGGGTGCCAAGAATTGATAAATCACTAACGGAACTAACTCCGATAGTGTTTTTTATATCAATAGTGATTGTTACATCATCATTAAACTCTACAAAATACATATTTTCCTCCTTTAGAGCGTAATCGATGATTTGGTTTTTGATGTTTTGACAGTGTGAGCATCTCTTCGAGTAAACATAAATAAGATATTGATTTAAATCAATATCAAATATCTCGTTCCACGATATTTGGAACTTTTCAACCTCACTATAGTCGTGATTAATAAATGAAATCTCGTTTGAGATTCCTCCTTTTCCTATACAAGAAGTTAATGCCATCAAGATAGGAAAAAATGAAAGTTTTAAAAAAATATTCCTCATACTTATATATAGTGAAAAATTTGTATTTTTCGCTAAAATATTTTTAGAAATGTTCAAAAAGAGAGAAACGCCACTACAAAATATGACCTATATCGCCCTAATGTGTGCGATAAATGTCATTTTTGTATTATTGACCACTATCCTTCCATATCTATTCTTATTAATCATCTTTTTGCTTCCGCTTACTTCGGTCATCATTTATCTTTTCTGCAAAAAGAGATTCTTTCCAATCTATGCGATATCCACTATCGCTTTATGTCTAATCTTCAACTTATGGAGAGTGACAGACACTATTTTTTATGTCGTTCCCTCTATTGTTACAGGATTCCTTTTTGGGGTATGTATTGAGAGAAAAGTACCTGTTTTCTTCACTATTTTGCTCACAACCATCGCTCAAGTCGCGTTAACATATGCCTCTTTCCCGCTTATTAAACTCATCGTTGAAGTCGACACGATTGAATATTTTTTGAGGGTGTTCCAATTAAGCGAATTTAAGTTTAAAGATTATCTCCCACCTATTTTCATTCTCGCAATATCGTCAATCCAGATTTTGTTTACTTTCTTAATTGTTAAAGAAGAGATTGCAAAGCTAAAGATTGAAGTGGTTGATAAAGATATCAATGCCTGGGTAGTTTTTGGCATTCAGATGTCTCTTATCATCTTTTCCATCATCTTTGTATTTATATATGGACCTATTTCGCTTCTGTTATTAGGGTTTACTATCTTCATTGGTGTTTATCAGTGTGTTTTATTATTCTTCAAGAATAAAATTCTCTTCCTAGTAAGTATTATTTCAGCGGTCGTTATAGAGTTTTTAATCTTTGGATTATTTAGTCAAAAAATAGAAAGACCTAATGCTTATCTTCTTCTTTTAGTTATTCCACTCATCATGAATATTGTTTCTATTTCCAACTATTGTTTGGAAAATCATAGAAACAAAGATAAACTAAATAAAGGGTAGAATATGGGTTCGATTCTTAAAAAGTTCGGGCAAGGGATCCTTTATCTCTTTGTCCTTCCATTATTACTAGTCGCCGTAGCCATCTTTGGGGTCTATGGAATCTTTTTGTTTATCGTTTTAATGATCAAATCTATTATTCTTTTCTTTAAAGGAAAATCACTGCAAAGTGATCTACCAGAAGATATTGAAGCTAAACGCATTCTCTATCCAGAAAAAGTCGAACCAAAAGCAGAAGTTGAAGAAAGAGAACCAATCTATATAGTCGATCGTGACACTGATAGGATTGATGAAGACAGAATGGCGGCTAGATACGCTATTGAAGAAGAAAAAGCTAGACGTGCAATAGAAGAAGATAGAAGAAGAGAAATTGAAACTTCCTATGATGAAAAAGAGGAAGATGATTTTGATGAAGAACCACTTCTTTTGGATAATGAAGAAGAAATTGAACCAAATATAGAAGATGACTCCGAAGGAGTCGAAGAGGAAGACTTCGAGGAAGAGGAGGATGTTGAAAGCGAAAAACTCACCGTTGATGAATTAATGGACGACGGGGAAGAGGAGGAAGATATTCCTACTTTAGAAGAAGAAAGCAAAATCAAAGTCGATGATAGTGACGATGATTTCGAAGAAGATCACGATTTGATTTATAAAGATTGGGGGGATAAATAATGGTGACACTATTTAAACTATCCGAATCTGATAAGCGCTTTATCATCGCTATTTTGCTTCTTGTTGTTTTAGTATTCGTTTTAATTGGATTCATTGGATCTATTGTTGTCAGAGTAATGAAATGGCAAGGAAAGAAAATTGACACCCTTTGCCGTGATGCGGTTGTCGCTAGAGTGGTCAAAAATCCTAAACATTTCAAGAGATATGCAATGAAAAAGAATAACGCGACCTTCTTTAAAGAGTCACGCGTTCCATTAATTATTCTTCTTGTGTCTGGGTTAACTTATCTTTTATCTTGCATCTTCTTAAAGATGTGGCCTTACAACATTTTTGACTATAAAGACACGGGATTTACCACATTATTCTATATTTGGGACTTCTCTGATTGTTATCAAGAATTCTTTGGAGTAAAACTCTTAAGTAAATGGCCAACTAACGCGATTAACACCCCACATTTCTCAGTTAATGCAATTGGCTCATACATCTTTGTTGTTACTTTCCTAGTGGGTACGATTTGGTATTTAATCGTCGTTCAAAGATTTATCGCAAGATTAATTAGAATTATCAAGTTAGCTGATTCCATCTACAGCAAATCCTTAGAAAACTACAATATGGCGGACGCGGAACTCGAAGAGAGAAAACGTTCGATTGGAGAATAGAAAAAAGCGCGATTGCGCTTTTTTATTTGAAGTTTGAGACCATCTCGATGACGCTGTAGACTAGGCATCCGAGAAGCAATAAATCAATTCCAACCAAGAGGCAAAAGAGTCTGACTCTTGATTTTCTTTTTATCTCAAGTTCTTCAGGAGTGAAAGTTTTTTCTTTATCTTCCATAACCCCTCCTAGTACTTGATATTATTGCTTGTACGTGGATATGGTTGAACATCACGGATGTTATTAACACCGGTGACATACATTAATAAACGGTCAAATCCGATACCAAATCCTGCGTGTTTGCAGCCACCATATCTTCTTGTGTCTAAATACCAGTTAAGGCCTTCAGTGATTCCAAGGGAATCCATTTTGGCTTTAAGACGATCATATCTTTCTTCTCTTTGAGAACCACCGACGAGTTCACCAACGGCAGGAACGAGTAAATCGCACGCTGCAACGGTTTTTCCATCATCATTTTCTCTCATA
>JAFSNY010000072.1 GCA_017447305.1 Bacilli bacterium
CCTTTTCACTAATATTAGGTTTTCTTGTTCCGTTTTCATCAGTGATTGTAATGCCATTATTATTGATATCCACCCTTCTGCCTTTTTCATCAATGACATGGATACCTTCTTCATCTCTGATAACCTTATCTTCTTTTTTATACTCAAAAACATACATTTCTTATTGAAATCTAATTCTTAATTATTTATGATATAACGTGCTTACGGGTCTGTAGCTCACCTGGAAGAGCGCCTCCATGGCATGGAGGAGGTAGCGAGTTCGATCCTCGTCAGATCCACCATAAATGCCCGCTACTGTAATTATCTAAATCTAATTATTCTAAATAGAACAAAACCTTCTATCCCCAATAATTAATCCCTAGATAACTACAGCCAACAATAAAATAGATCTACTAACCAGAGATCTTTTTTTATACCTTCTCACCTATACTAACCCACCTGCCCAGCCTGCCTAATATAGCTTTCATACTACCTTCAACCTGCACCTGCCAAACCTGCCTGCCACCTATATTTTTATATATATAATATATAGCCACCTATCCAACCGCCCTCGCACCAGACTCACATAAGCAAGCCAAACAAGCCCACCAGCAAGCCATTCCAGCCAGCCTAAGCAAATGCCTGCCACCCAGCATTACTCGCCCCAGATTGCCCACCGCAAAAGAGCTCAATTCGCCCGCTCGCAAACTCAACCCGCCGCTGCATAATAATGAATGGAAGCTTTTGGCCAAAACAGAATGAATGCATCTGGCCAGGCACAGGAGGTAATATTATGCCTGCTAAAAATAAATTATCAATTTATTATTTGTCGGATGGATCATCCAATGTTGAAGTTTTTTAAGCGAAGATGATATGTAGATGACACAGATTGCACTAGCTGACCTTTTTCAAACCACAAAAACAAATATCACAATGTATATTCAAAACATCTACAAAGATGGCGAATTTTTAGAAGAACAAACTAGTAAGTCGGACTTACTACTTCGAAACGAAGGTTCTAGACAAGTAAAAAGAACTATTAAGTTGTATAATCTATGAATAGAAAAGAATTAGGACATAGGCTCAAAGAATTAAGAAAAAGTAAAGGGTATTCTCAATACCAATTAGCAGAATTAATGGGATATAAGGACCATTCAACTTTGGCTAAGGTTGAGACTGGAGTTAATGACATTACTGTAGAAACCCTTTACAAGTATGCGTCTATTTTAAACGTAAATGTTTCAGACATCTTATCATTTAATACAGAAAACTACGTAAACAACATTCAAGAATTAGAAAGATTATTAAATGATATTGAGGAAGAACAGGCGAATGGCGCAAAGTATTATTCAATCGAAGAACTCGATTTAGCCTTAAGGAAGATACTTGGAAAGAGTGATAAATAGGACAATTGTAGTGGGCTCAGGAGGCGCTGGTAAATCTAGTATATCTCGTAAGTTAAGAGATATTTTGAACTTGCCTTTATACCATCTCGATAATATCTTTTGGAAAGAAGATAGAACACATGTTACTCGTGAAGAGTTTGATACAAAATTAGACGAGTTACTTTCCAAAGATAAATGGATAATTGATGGTGATTATTCAAGAACATACGAGATGAGAATGCAAAGAGCCGACACAATAATATTCTTAGATTATCCTCTCGAAGTATGCCTAGAAGGTGCTGAATCTAGAATTGGAAAACCAAGACCAGACATCCATTGGAAAGAAGATGTGTTTGATCCCGAATTTAAACAGTGGATTATAGATTGGTTTAAGAATACAAAACCATTATTGCTATCGTTGATAGAAAAATATAAACACGTAAAAAATGTTGTTATTCTCCATAGTAGAGAAGAAGGAGAAGCATTTGTAAATAATCTATCACCTCTATGATAATGGCAAGCAAAGCCAATTCTCCCTTTTTGTAAGAAATATTCAAATTCAAATACAAGAGTCAAAATATTCATAAAATATTATATTTATAGATAAATTTATCTATACAATAGGGTTTAGACAACAAATAGTGGATATGGAAGAAGCACTAATAACACTCAAGCCCAAAGAAAAACGGGAATTTAAAAACAATATTCCCGAAAACAAAATGGGTAGCGCGTTTTTATCGTAGCCCTTCAGATCCACCATAAATGCCCGCTACCCGATTAAAATAGTTGGGTTAATATAGTGGAAAGTCCTGATTAAAATCAGGATTTTATTTTATAAACAAGTTGTGCAAAGAATCAAATAAAAGAAAACACCCGGTAATTTGAATAGAAATATATTGCGTACGAAAAAACGTACGATTATAATAATTATGAAAGGAGATTCTATATGGTCACAATTAACATTAGTAATGCTAGAAATGAGCTTTATAAAATTGCAGATTCTTGTATTAAATATAATGATGTTGTGAATATCAGCACAAAGGCTGGCAATGTCGTTATGATGAGTGAAGAGGATTATAAAAACCTCATTGAATCTCTTTATTTAGCGGGTGTTCCAGGCGTATACGAAGACATTGAAAAGGTTGTTAACACACCAACAAGTGAATTTATTAAAGAAGCTCCATGGAAATAGTTTATTCAAAACAATCCATTAAAGACTTTGAAAAATTAAAACAATATCCTTCACTTGTAGAAAAAGTTAAAGCTTTAATCGCTTTGCTTGAACAAAATCCTTTTCAGAGCCCTCCGTCTTATGAAAAACTAGTTGGATTTGAAAATGTTTATTCTCGTCGAATTAACATTCAACATAGATTAGTTTACGAAATAAGACCAAATGAAGGTGTAATTGTAATCATCCGCATGTGGACACACTATCAATAGCGAAGGAAAACGGCTTTTGAAGCCGTCTTTCTTTATTTGTTGGCAATGATTAATGCCTTTTATGATAGTGGTATACAAAGTCAATTGTCACGTTTTTGCAAGAACTATTGAATTTTCAAAAAAGACTCAAAATCTTCATAAAATATTAATTTTTCATATCAAATTGCCTATGAAATAGGTTCTAGACCGCATATGGTGGGTGTGGTTGAAGTGGCAATTGTATGAATGCATTTTATGGTTCAAATAATTGATAGCTTTTAAATTTTTGATTTTAACAATTAGGAGTTATACCAGATTTTAGAAGACTTAAAACATAAAAGAGAACGTCTAGATTAGGAGTTAAAAAAAGTATAGGCTAGCGTTCCTAAGAAACATTCGGGTGAGAGTATCTAGTAACTTAATCAAGACTCTCGAATGCATTTTTGATGAAGTAAGTGGTTCGTTGCTTTGAGGACGTTATCGCCAATCCTTCAATGAGGATATGGCTACTTATGAAAAAATGGCTTCAGAACAAAGTCATTTTTGTTGCCTAGAGATTGCTTTGAGACTTGTTATAAAGCCTTCGTTTTCTTTTGATGAATGCCTATTCTTCCTCATCCTTATAAATTTCAGCAATTCTTTTGAAATCTTCAAATCTCTTTTGGAATGCTTCAACCGCTTGAGGCGAGAATTGTTTTCCTGATTGGCTAACTATCTCTACATAGGCATCTTTAATTGTCCACGCACCCTTATAACATCTCTTACTAACAAGTGCGTCAAAGACATCGGCAACAGATGTGATTTGAGCTTCTTTTGGAATAGCGTCTCCTTGAAGATGATGGACATATCCATTTCCATCCCATCTTTCGTGGTGATAAAGAGCGATAATCGCGCCTAACTGCATGATATTACCAGGAACACCTTGTAATAGTTTTCCGCCGTAGACGACGTGTTGTTGCATAATTCTATATTCTTCATCAGTAAATCTTCCTGGTTTATGAAGAATTGATTCATCAACCATGATTTTACCAACATCATGAAGCATCGAAGCAATACGAATATCGTGGACTTCGTTTTCATTAAATCCCATTTCTTGAGCGAGGATCGCACTATATTCACTAACTCTCTTAACGTGGTTACCAGATTCACCAGATTTATTTGAAAGGATTGTCGCGAAGTTTTCAGAAATACTATCTTGTTGAAGAATCAGTTCTTGTAAGACTTCTTGAACTTTCGCAGCCATGTTATTGAAGCTTTCACTTACATCGGTGATTTCGTCGTTTGATGCTTTCTTTAATCTGATATCATAGTTACCTTCGGTAATTTCACCGGCAGCTTTAGAAAGATTCTTAATTCTCTTAATTTCTCTTGCAGCCAATATGTACGCAACTAACGCTGCAGCAACAACGGAAACAGAAACGATCAATATTGTTAAGTTTCTGCTCTGCGCGTTAGTTTTTTCAATTGATTGGTGATTGATAAAAGTGATATAAGTCCAACCTTTTATATCAATCATTTCCTTATGAACTGTGTAAGAATTATATTTCTTCGTTCCGTTTGTGAAAGTAGCAACTGAAGATAGAACACTACTATCTACTTTCTCTAAATCACAAGAAACACTTAAAACCAGTTCATAATTTTCATCATATAGAAGCATTCCTTCATTCTCATATTTGGTATCGGAAATACAGTTTAAGAATGAAGCGCGATCAAACCCATATTCCATGTAGCCAACGACTTGCATCTTATCAAGATCGGTAACTCCAAAGTTAACGATGGCTTTCCAAACATAGAGGTGATCACCAGCGTTATCACTAACGAAGAACCAATATGATTTTCCTGGATGATCAATTAACATTTGCTTACGTTCAGCAGTGAAAGAAATTTTACTAGCGGATGTAGGCATTAATCTATCGTTAATTGAACTTGTAACAAACCAAGAATACATTGTCGCGGATTTAATATCAGCATCAGAAACAACTAAGTAATCCATCGCACCGATGATAGAAGAACCATCACCAAGCCCATTTTCACCAGTCATTGCTCTACTAAGAGCTTTGCTAGATTCTTCTTCCTCAGCGGTTAATATTGAATCAGCAAAATCACTATTAAAACCAATTTGATTAGCGAGTAAATTAAATGATGTTTCCGCGGAAACAATGGAATTTTGTAAGGCTAAAGATGCGTTTGATGAAACACTTTCAAGAGTGCTAGCTGCACTTTGGAACGCAGCATTGGAGAAACTGACAGTCAAAAAGATACCCAAAGTTGCTACCGCAACCGCGATAGATATCACTGTCATAATCATTAATTTTATTCGAATGGTAAAGCGCATTTTGTCACCCGCTTTTATTATTGTATCAAATTGATAATAAAGGTAAAATACACTCGTGAATAAAAAATTATTAAATCTTTTATTAATCCCCGTATTGCTAGCGTCTTGCTCAAAGTCTAACAATGACTCTGAATCACATTCCGCTAGTGATGAAGGAAACTATATCATCAAGGAAGATGTTGATATCACTTTCATGACACTTTTATATGGTGATTATTATGAAAAACTTCAAGATAGGATTGATGAATTCATGAAAGTGGAACCACATGTAAAGGTCAACCTCTCTAACCCTGTAGGCGCAGGTAAATACGCTGCATTAGAAAAATATGTCGTCGCGGGATTCTTTAAAGAAGATTATCCAGATATCGCTCAATGTTATCCGGACAATGTCCTTAAATATATGAGCCATGACAAAGTTGTTAAGTTAGATGATTATCTACTAAATGATGATTATGGAATTATTGATGCAGAAGGAGAATCCGATTACATTAGATCCTTCCTTGACGAAGGAAGAGGATATACCAAAGAAGGAACATATTCCCTTCCATTTTGCAAATCCACAGAACTACTTTATTACAACAAAGATGTTTTAGAAGGTCTTGATTTAACTTCTATTGATAACACCATTAATGAAGGACGTCCACTTGATGCAAATTATTTAAATAGTCTCACCTGGCATGAATTGTTTGAGAAATTATGCCCAGCAATTGAAATCTATAATCGTGATGTTAAAACAATCATGAATATGACCAATAACACAACGATATTCACCTATGATTCTGATGAGAACTTCTTTATCACTCTCGCGGACCAATATGGATATGGCTATACGAGTAAAGATGAAGATGGTTATGGAAGCATCGATTTTGATAATGATGGAATGAAAAATCTCATGCGTATGCTTAACACCGCCGCTAAAGTCATCAAAGATGAACAAGGAAATATCACAAAGATGTCTTATTTGAAGACATATGGAACAAATAACTTTAAATATGTCTCATCTTTATTCACAAATAAGGAAACTTTGTTCACCTTATCATCCACCGCAGGATTTGATTATAACTTTAGTAATTCGTTCGAACTAGGAGTAGCAAGAATTCCTCACGCTGAAAATAGAGAATATTCATGCATTAACCAAGGACCTTCAATTTGTATCTTAGACCACGATGATGAAAACCGCACTTTAGCGTCTTATCTCCTTTGGAGATACTTAACTGATGAAGAAAACGCTCTCGAATGGTCTTTATACACTGGATATATGTGTATTAGAGATAGTTCGTATGAAAGTGAAACCTATAATGCTGCATTAAATGTTGGTGACGATGCTGCCTCCTACGATAAAGCTAAAGCCGCACATCTTAACAAAGTCGCAGAAGTAAAAGATTTCATGTTTAACACCCCATTATTCAAGGGTTCAGGAAATGCGAGAACGAATGTTGGACAACTCATTATCGATTGTATTTTGAGTGAAGATTTAGAGTCGGAAATAGATGAGTTATTCAAGTCTTATTCCGATGAGGCAAAAGAGCACCTTGCAGTCAAACCTAATGGAGATAACATATAGTTTTCTTAAATAATATGGACGTAACAATCCATATTTTTTTTGATATTTTTATGGTTTGAATGCGTAAAATAGTTTTTTATTTATTGAATAAAAACTTTGGATTGGTAAACTATTATTGTGTCTACAAAGAAGGTAATTATGGAATTAAAAAAAGTTGGACTTGTTATTCCTTGCTATAACGAAGCTAAGGATATATCAAAATCTGTCGAGACGATAAAAGAATATCTCAAGGACAAAAAGAATCATGTTTTCTTTATTGTTCCTGTTAATGATGGCAGCAAAGATAATACAGAAGAAGTCATCAAATCAATTGATGGTGTTTATCCTGTTTCTTATACCCCTAATGGCGGCAAAGGTCATGCGGTTAGAGAAGGTATAAAATATTGTCTTAACGAACTTAAATGTGACTATGTCATATTTATGGATGCGGATTTGTCCACTGATTTAGTCGCTATCGACGATAGTTTGAAGCTTCTTGATGGTGGTGCGAAATTTGCGATTGGTTCCCGCTATAACAAAGACAGTAATATCAAAGTCAAACAGCCATTCAAGAGAAGATTTATTTCCAAGTGCTCAAGAATCATTATTTCCATGATGTTCCATTTCAAAATTAAAGACACCCAATGTGGTTTCAAGGCGATGGATAAAGAAATTTGCAATCTTCTTATTGAAAAATCGTTAATGGATGGATTCTCATTTGATGTTGAATACATCTACATCGCTAAATTAAATAAATATCCTTACGAAACATTCCCTGTTGTCTGGAGTGATGATACCGGATCAACTGTATCAGCTCTAAGCACATCAATTCGTTTCTTCAAAGACTTGTTCAAAATTAAAAAGAATAAGAAAAAATATCTCCCAAATGAAAAAGCTTAGAAATTATTTTCTAAATCACCAATATCTAACCCTCATCATTATGTCACTAGTGATGGGGTTATTAACTATCTTTATCGCTTCAAGCGCCTCTTCATTCCTATATAATCATTTCCCAGTCGTTAGATATGTCAACGATTCAAATACTTTCTATTACATCGGTAGACAAATCGCTTCTGGTAAAACCCCATACTTAGAAATATTTGATCACAAAGGATTATATCTTTTTTATTACGCTGCTTTAGGCAATCTTTTAGGAGGAAAGATTGGTTTCTTTTTTCTTCAAAGTCTCACTATGGGAGCGACATTTTTCTTAACCATTCTCTCGATGAGAGAATTTAAGATTCATAAATTCATTATCTTCTCTTCAACTTTGCTTTTAGGTGCATGTTATTGCTTCTCGATGCAATCTCCTGGTGATTTTGAACTTCAGCTCCCATTTATCACCTTGATGATTTATTTCTACGCGAAAGGATTAATGAGAGAAGATGATAAATCATTCTTATTAGGAAATATTTTTGCTGGTGTATCCGCGGGAGTGGCAATTAATGTTAGAGCGTCAGACGCAATGGTCCCGTTTGCCTTTGTTATTGCTTTCCTTGTCATCTCAATTAAAAATAAGAAAATCAAGCGCCTCTTCATTAACGCCGCATTATGCCTCGCTTCGTTAATTTTGATATGCATCCCCCCATTAATTCACTCAATCGCTGGTGGATTTACTATTGAAATGTATCAAAGCATCATCCTCGATAACTTCAGATATGTTGGTTCATCTTCTGATCGATATGACTCATCTTCCTTATTATCAAGACTTGCGATTGTTGGAATTATGATTGTCTATTTCCTCTTCGCTATTATCAATCGTAAGAAGATGGTTAAAGATGAATTTTTAATCTTTACGGTTAGTGGTGGAGTCCTATTTGTTTTACAGCTTATCATCGCTTTCTATATTCATTATCTCTTCATCATGTTCACTTTCCTTTTCATCTTTATCAGTCGTTCATTCTCACTGTTCTTCATAGAAGAAAAGAAATGGTGTATTTCCTTTAAAATTGTGTCTTTGTTAGTAATGCTTGGGTCAATGGTGTTTTTCCCCACATGGTATTATTCATCCATCGAAAAATTCACCAATAAAGTTATTGCTCTTATTGAAGAAAATATTTCACTTGAAGAACGTCAAAGCGGCCATGTCTTATGTTTACAAACTTCAAGTGCGATTTACTTAAACTCCAATATCAATAACGGCTATCCAGATTTCTGCTGCCAATATAATCACGTTAATCTTTCAAAATATTACACTCATGAAAAGCTCCTAGATTATCTAAAGAGTGGCGAATGTCATTACGTTATCTCTTGGGAAAACAGTGATAAAGATGATAGAGATATCATCATGTCCTGGTTTAATAAAAAAGGGCAAACCTATTTCACAAAAATCGTCAATGATGGAATTGATATTTATCGTTATACCTTTTTGTAAACAAAAAACATAATTTACTGTATACTTTAGTTTAGATTTATTATGAACGAGTCGATTAGAAAGTTTCTTAGTAATAATGTTTCGTCAAAGATGACGGATGATTTTAGTGTGAACACAACTGAAGTTAAAAACTTTATCGCTGAGATGGCTAAAGTTGAAGATTTAATTAAAAATCTCGATATCACTAACGAAGCCCAATGTGCGAAAGTTGTTGATAAATATAACAAGCTAAAAGAAAAATATTCTTCCATTTCTCACTTACTAGAGAGAAACCAAGAAATCATCGGAAGATATAGAAAGATAGAAAAAGATCTCGCTAGTGTTAACGAGGTAAAAGATTTTGGCGCACGTATCGCCGAATTCAAAAAGAGACTTATCAATCTTATTGAGATAGATGCTTTCTTATCGGAATACGAAAGAATTAAAAGCTTCTACGAAGAAAACCACGATACCTTATCTAAAAATGAAACAATTATAACCGTCTTTGAATATGTTACAGAGATGGTTAATTATATTAAATCTAACATTGATTATTTGAAATCATTCGTTGAAGACGCTAAGAGATTAGTCATCAACGATGAAAACTACATGGAGATTTATGAGAAATTTAACGCTTATAAAGAAAAACTTGAAAGCATCTATGACGAATTATATCTAGATCTTGTTAATGAAGTAGTGATGATTGTTTCAACATATCCAACCGGACTTGAATCATCACAAAACTTAGTTAATAAAATTGAATTCCTTTCTAATCGTATCGACGAAGATGATTGGAGTAGAACGGATTATCTAGATAATCTCAAGAGTCAAATCACCACTTTCCAAGAAGAATATAATGTGATTAATCTTAACTCCAAGCCATTTATCCGTAGTGAAACATACAATAAATGCCGTGAATTAATTAACGCGCTTACGAATAAAGTCACGGAAGTTGGAAGAGTGATAGACTCTTACACTCGTTTCAAAAACGAATATAAAGCTATCAGGCGCGAAACAGATGCGACCGAAATGGCTAAAAAACGCGATAAGTTCAAAAGTAAGTTCGCGGAATTTACGTATAAAGATCGATTCCCTGCTTTTAAAGCCCAAGTGGAAAACCTCGACCATAAAATCGATTCCCTTATTCAAAATAATATCGTCAAAGCTATCAACGCTCTTAGAAGGACAATCAGTGCGGACTTATCTGTTTCTACTCTTAAGTCAAAAAGAGATACTTTGAAGAGTTTATATGTACAGTTAGACCATGAACATAAACCTCTTGTTGAGTATGATGCGATATTAAGACATATCAACAATTTAATTAGAGGAAGAAAGATTAAAGATTTACATTCCAAAAAGGAGTTTTGGTATATCTTTGTTGCTATTCTTTCCGCAGGACTTCTTTTTGGATATGTCATGTACTGTAAATTTGTTGGTACAGAACCTCTTAAATGGCTGTTTAATAATCCTCCATATTTTGGACATAAATGGGCCCACTGGGGACTTATCCCTTGGAAATGGGTAACGAGTTATAAAGCCCATGATTTGGTATCATTCATCTTCCTGGTGCTTATATTCATTGCTTCAGTGATATGCATGCTATTCTGCTTAATTGGAGAAGTCCTCTGGTTCTTAATTACATTAATTGCTTACGCATTATCGTGGCTGGTTTTGACATTACTTTCAATTATCATCCATGTTTTGATGTATATATTCCCTGTGGTTGCGATGTTTGTGGGCATCCTAATAACCATCAACATCTACAAGAAGAATCATATTAGAAGCCCTCTTTTCATGATTTTAACAATACTTGTTATATGCGCATTAGGAGTGATTGCTTTCCTCTTTAGATTTGAGGTGTTTTATTGGTGATACAAATGGAAAAGGTTAACGAATTAAAAATCAAAATTGAAAACCTCGCTGAAGTCATTGCCTCAAAGAAGGATTTGATTAAAAGCAGAGAAAGTCGCATCGAGAGTCGCGCTGCAGCACTCGGTGATGTTTTCACCAACGAAAAGAAAGACGTTAAAAAACATCTCAATGATGTTTTAAAAGATGTTAGAGTTAGCTGGACTAAAGTTAAAGAAGCATATAGAACATCTAAACTCAAAGTTGATGTTAATCAAGTTGCAAAAGACTTGGTTTATGATGAAGCAGACCCATTATTAACCATTAACAAGATGCTTGATCGTTATAATAGCGACCTCGCTTCCCTTAATAGCGCTTATGACCTTACCCAGTCGATGGCCACTAACGCAAATACTCTTATCGAATTATTACAAAAATTTATCTCTGATTTTAGTAAAGTCTTCAAAAACTATTGGAGTGGTACTTCGACCGATGAAGAATCAAAAGCCATTCTTAAAGAGATTACCGATATTGAAAACGATATCGAAGAATTAATTGAAGATGCGATTAAGTATTATGATGAGCTTAAAATCGAAGTAAATAAGATTAACGAAGAAAATAAGAAAAAAGCGGGGGATGTACATAAAAAAACTGAAGAATTTAGCCTCAGCGTCATTCTTAACCTCGGACTCAGAAGAGACGAAAAAGAGACGATAGAGTTTAATGATGACATCTTTGGGTTTGAACCTTTAAAAATCTATGATTATGTTTTATATGAACTCATTTTAGGTAGTAATGATCATAATGACTCATCGATGATTGTTGTTGAGGATGAATCTATCAAAGAAAAAGTTAAAAACATTATCATCTCAAGAATTAAAGAAGCTTATCCAGAAAATCTCATTCAAATCATCAATCGTTTTGAAGATTATGAAGAACGTGAAGAATTCTTAATTTATAACCATTCACATGAAGATAATCCAGTAAAGATTCAGTTCATTATGTCGAATAACATAACGCCAAGTAATAAGACATATTTACAAAATAAAGCTTTTATCTTCCTTATCGTTAATAAAGAAGAATCAAAGAAATATAGAGGTAAGATTATTAATAACTTTAGAGCGTTCTTAGATAACGAACAAATCATTCTTACCGATGACGATATCGAAATTACTCTTGATAAATAATCGAGAGTATTTTTTCAAAATAAATAAATTTTCCTACAAATAAAAACGCAAAAAATGTAGAATTAATCTCCTATGAAGGTCTATAACGAAAACTCATTAGTAAATTTATCTAATTCGATTCTTAAACATTTCGGCGCGACGCCGTTTCATGACACAATTCCATTAATTGATGAGAAACTTAAGGGGCACAAAAAAGTAGTGGTCATCCTTTTTGATGGAATGGGCACTAATATCGTTCGTAAGCATTTAAAAGCAAGTTCTTTTATTAGAAGCCACTACGTCACAACCATCAATTCGACATTCCCTCCAACCACAGCCGCGGCGACCACCGCATTTTTAACCGGAAAATATCCAATTGAAACAGGCTGGATTGCCTGGGCGACATACTTTAAAGATTATGATCGTAATGTCATTCTTTTTAGAGGCGTTGACTATAACACTGAAGAGAATTTAAACAAAGAAGGGGAAATAAATATCACTGATAGGTATTACCCAACTAAGAAGATCTTTGAACTAATCGAAAACGCCAATCCGCGCGTGAAATGCACTAATATTTTAAGATTTCCTATTCAAAACGATGGTCCAAAATCTTTAAGAAGCGGACTTAAAAAACTTAAGAATGCGTTAAGTCAAAGCGAAGAGTCTTTCATCTATTTTTATTGGGATTCTCCAGACTATGAAATGCATACTTATGGAATTGATAGCGTTGTCACTCACTATCAAGTTCATCTTGCTCAAAGATTTATTAAAAAGGCTGTTAAACAAAACCCAAATACTTTATTTATCTCAATCGCTGATCATGGTCACATTAATGTTAAGTTCCTAGATATGTGCGAACACGAAGATATCTATTCTTTATTAATTCACCCAATAACCTTAGAAAAAAGAACAGCCTCCTTCTTTATAAAAGAGGATAAAAAAGAATTATTTGCTTCTTTATTCAATAAATATTATGGAGAGCACTTTGAATTATTAACCAAAGAAGAAGTGTTAAAAACAAACCTGTTTGGTCTTGGTGAGCCCGCAAAGGGAGTCATAGATTCCTTTGGTGATTTCATCGCTATTTCTAAAGACGAATACTGTATATATGCTAGCAAGGAATTAAAACATCTTGATAAGTTCAAAGGACACCACGCAGGTGGAACAAAAGAAGAAAGAGAAATCGATGTCTCTATCTACACAAAATAAGCATTTTAATTTAATTATTATTTAAATTATGATATAAAAAACTCACAAGCTAATAAGGAGAAAATGAACATGGATAGAAAAATTATCTCAACTCAACCAATTATTGATTTTGCTTTAAAAGTCGCCTATTGCACTTGTGATTGTCACGTCAATGAAGATTTAAGAAAAGAATTCCTGGGTGTTATTTCCAAAGATGTCGATAAAAGAGATGCGTTCTTCTCCGTTTTACCAGAAGTTAAAAATAAATTAAAAATGGATTTAGCATTCTTTTTAGAGAGCGATCCCGCTGCTGATAGTGAAGATCAAATTATCTTTGCTTATCCTGGATATCGCGCGATTGTTTTATATCGTATCGCCCATGAAATTAATAAATTAGGACTTAGATTTGAAGCTAGAGTTATTTCAGAACACGCTCATTTCCTTACTGGTATAGATATTCATCCAGGCGCAACCATCGGCTCCCCATTCTTTATTGACCATGGAACAGGTATCGTCATCGGTGAAACATCAATCGTTGGAGATTATGTAAAGATTTATCAAGGTGTCACCCTAGGTGCCTTATCTCTTGGGAAAGGCGCCAAACTAAAAGGAACCAAAAGACATCCAACAATTGGAAACCGTGTCACCATTTATTCAGGTGCGTCTATCCTCGGTGGAGATATTGTGATAGGTAATAACGTAATTATTGGTAGTAACGTCTTCTTATTAAAATCAGTCGAAGATAATTATCGGGTAATTTTACAAGAACCAGAATTAATACTTATTAAAAAGTGATATAATCATCAAACAGTGAGGTAGATCTATGAAAACAGCATCAAGAGTTATGTATTTTATTGCTAGAATCTTTCTAGTCATTGCTATTATTAGTATCATTGTTGGACTTGTATTTTCCATCATTGGAATCTTTAGAAGTGAAGGAGATGCAAGAATTACCAATATTTCTTACACCATCGTGTTAGGCATATTTCTCCTTATTGAATTTATCGTCTTTGGCATTACTTCCAGAGCATTAAGAGATTTAAAAAGTGCGAGAAACGCTAAACACAATCACATCCTTTGCCTTATCTTAGGTATCATCAGCTGTGATGTCTTCTTCATTTTAGGTGGTATTTTTGGATTAGTTGCGTAACATGTACGAAAAGAAATATTACATTGGCACTAGTGACGTTGATGCGCAGTTAGAGTTACGTCTATCTTCTCTCTTTTTAATGATGCAAGATGTCGCAACTGAACACGCAGAGATTTTTGGAGTGGGTAAATCTGAAACTATCGATAAAGGGCAGTTTTGGGTTATCACAAGATACTCAGTATCAATAATCAAAAACCCAAAATATCTAGATAACATTTATGTTAGAACCTACCCAGGGGATGATAAGAAATTTATTTTCCCTAGATATTTTGAAGTTGCTAGTGAAGATGGAGAAATACTTATTCGTGCATCATCAACTTGGTGTGTCCTTAAAGCAAGTGATCATTCAATCTCATTCGATCCATTTGATGGAAAAGTCCTTCCATCAGAACATCACGAAGGAGAAGAACCTCTTCCAATGAAAGTCGTCAAAACTGAAAAGACTCTCGTTGAAAAACGCAAAGTTAGATATTCAGATACGGATTTAAATGGTCACTTAAACAACACCAAATATGTCGATTATATTCTCGATATGCATTCATCCGAATTTTACAAAGAAAATAGGATTAAACACATCACCATTAATTATGAAAAAGAGATTCTTGCGGGAGAGGAGGTATCCTTATACTCAAACGGCAAAAATCCCGAATATATTAATGGTATGGTCGGAGATAAAAATATCTTCGAAGCAGAACTTCTTTTCGAAAAGAAGTGAGAAAGCATATAGTTTTTGCTAATAAGAAGCAAGGTCGTTAACGGCCTTGATTTTCTTTTTATCGACTTTTAAAACCTTTCGATCATAAGTTAACCAGCCGTTATGTTCATCCTCTACATCACTAAGTTCGGTGTAAATAAACGCACTTAATCCTTTAGGGATATTTGGAAGAATATCGCGGTTCATGAATTTGATATATTCATTTTCTAAAGCGACGCTATCCTTGAGTTTCTTATAGCCAAAGGTTTTATCTGAGAAAGTATGACCTTCAACCTTTAGATGATATCCTCCGCATTCACTTAAGATAACACTTCTTCCTTTAATCTCTTTATCTTTAGGCATTTTTACTTTTTTAAAGTAAACGTGAAGAGACTTGGTCTCACTAATTCCTTGATCATGCCATCCGGAAGCGTGGTCATAAATTCTTGTTGAATCGATTTCTTTCATTAATTGATAAATCTTCTTACTATCAAATTGACCCCATCCCTCATTGAAAATTGTCCATAGTCCAATAGAAGGAACGTTATATAAGTAGTGGACGATATCTTTAAATTCTTGGATAGCTTCTTTTCTTCCTTTTTCATTCATTCTCGAGAACTTTTTATAGTTCGTATCGGAGTGATGTTTGTTAAAAATAAGCGGGAATGCGATAGTTTTAAAGGAATAATCCTCTCCTCCATTGATGAAATCTTGCCACACAATCATTCCGATTTTGTCGCAGTGATAATACCATCTTAATGATTCGATTTTGATATGTTTTCTTAAGGTGTTATAGCCTAGTTCTTTCATTGTTTTGATGTCATTAATATAATCTTCATCATTTCTTGGAGTTAAAGAACTATCTTGATAATAACCTTGATCTAAAACACCTTTCATAAAGTATGGTTTGTTGTTAAGAGCAAGTCTCATATGTCCATTTTCATCTTTTATAGTTGAGAACTTTCTCATCGCAAAATATGACTCCACTCGATCATTTGGATTAGAAATAATAATCGGGTATAGATAAGGATTCTCTGGTGACCAAAGAATAGGATTATCAATCTTTAATTTATATTCTTTGTTGTTTTCAATCTTTATATCTTTATCACCGAAGGTGATAGTGGACTCTTTATAATCAGATAACACTAAAATATACAAAACGCCTTCATCAATGTCTGGGGTCATTTTGATTTCTTTAATGTAGCCATCCGAAACGCTTTCCATCCACACCGGAAGATATATTCCACTTTGAGGAGTGTACCAAATACCTCCTCTTTTAAGTTTTTGTTTTCCACGTGAATGATAGGAAGTGTCACTTAAATCGATAACTCTTAACACTATATCGACTTTCCTATCTTGAAGATAAGACGAAATATCCACATCAAAAGGAAGAAAACCTCCAACGTGATGTAACACTAGTTCTCCGTTTAAAAATACATTGCATATTTGATCCACCGCGGTGAAATGAATGATGGTTTTATCTTTAATTTCAAAATCTAGAGGGATGTCTAAACTAAGATGATAAAAGAGAAATTCATCAGGAAGAAGAATATGTGGCTCTAGACTATTTCCATCTTCATCTTTTAAATTCGCACAAGGTGTTTCAATTGAATATGGAACGAGGATTTTATTATTAAATGATGTAGGTATGTCGCTCTTTTTGCTAATTTCAAAATCCCACCAGCCATTAAGTGAGTGGTAGCTTTCACGCCTAAACTGCGGTCTAGGATACTCATTCAGCGGCTTGTTCACGTGCTTCCCTTTCTTTGATGATTAAGATGGTAATTGGAACAATGGCTAACAAGAGGAAGAAAATAACACCAAGGAACATGAAGTTATTTGGTTGAAGAACGATTTTACCATATTCGTTTTCATATGTTTGAGCGTTAATATTAAATAATGCTTCCCCAATATATGGACCTGTTACCATTGGAAGAAGAACGGCAAATATCATTCTAATGCCCTGTAATGAACCGGTTTCATCTTTAGGTGTATAGTCGCGTATCTTGGCTCCAATAACCGCGGTGGTCACCATATATCCACTCATCAATACGATTCCAGAAATGATTGTGAAGATCATGTCTTTAGCGATGAAGAAGAGAAACGCCCCAATCGCAGTGACTAAGAGTGACGGGATGATAATTTTGTTCTTTCCGATACGGTCCATAAATAGGCCAAAGACAACCGTGATAATGCATGCAATAACTAACACTACACCTAAGGTAATTGTGAAGTTTCCCTCGACGATTCCTAAGACGTTTTGAATATAGACCATGAAATATGGGAAGAAAATCTGAATAGCGATATTAAATGATAAGAAACCCAAGAATGTTATATAGAGTAATTTGTTATTCTTAATAACACTAGGTCTAAATCCATAGAAGATATTTCCAAAATATGTACGATTCTCGTTAGAGATGACATGATCTTTTGGTAAGAGGAAGATACAAACAATTCCAACAACTAAGACTAGTCCTCCAAAGACATAGAAGAAGATATTCCAACCTTTGTTTTCAACAACTAACATTCCTTGCAAAACAACAATGATAATCATCGACACCATTGGAAGAACAGATAACACCGACTCAACTTTGCCTCGATTTTCATCGACGGTGTTATCGGTAACAAAAGCATTAAACGCCGCATCGTTTGCCGTGCTTCCAAAGAAGGTCATGACACAGTCCATGACAACAATTAACGTACCACTTACAAATGCTGCGTTAGCGCCAACTCCGACAATTGAAGCAGAGCTACCTGGCTCTAAGAAGGCAAAAGCGATAATGGAAATGCCCCAAAGGATATACCCAAAGGCAATAAATGCTTTTCTTCTTTTTAACTTATCACTAAGCGCCCCCATAAAGAGGGTGGTGATAGTTGCGACCGCTGCGCTTGCCGCGGTCATGATAGGGATAAAGATGTAATCTTGGGTGCAGTGGAAAACATAAACGTTTAGATACATGTTTTCTATAGCCCAAGCGATTTGTCCAACAATACCAGCAATAATAAAA
This sequence comes from Bacilli bacterium, assembly GCA_017447305.1. Classification (GTDB taxonomy): domain Bacteria; phylum Bacillota_I; class Bacilli_A; order RFN20; family CAG-826; genus RGIG3315. The sequence goes on from JAFSNY010000072.1 coordinate 18,069, forward strand.
CTAAGCCAGCGACGGATACCGATTTTATTCATAAAATAATACCTGCAATTCTTTAATTAAATTATATCAAAATGTTCTAAAATATGTTTCAATATTATTAATATGGTCAAGCATTTATTCAAACAGCTACTTTTAGGTATTCTCGCTGGTCTTGCTATCGGACTAGGAAGTTTCCTTTTTGTTTTAACAAAAACATTTATTAAGAATGAATTAGAAGAACTTGGAAACATCCTCGCCGCGTTAGTCTTCTCGGTTGGTTTATTCCTTGTTTGCACATTTTCTCTTTCTTTGTTTACAGGAAAAATCGGTCTTGTCTTTGAAAAGAAACAAGATTTACCTTTCTATCTCTCTTTACCAGTCATGATTATTGGTAACGCGATTGGAGCGATAGGCTTAGGCTATATTTGCTTTGCGATTTTTAAAGATACCAGTTTATATCAAGTAGTGGAAGCTGCAACAAAAACAAGGACCGACGTCTATAATCCAGTGACCGCTTTTCTTCCATTTTTAAGAACATTAATCAAGGGTGTTGCTTGTGGTTTATGCGTGTATTTCGCGGTTAAATCCTTCGCTTTTAATCGTTTAAGACCAGTTGGAATTCTCCTTCTCATCTTCTTTGTTTTTATCTTTGTATACTTCGGATTTGAACACTGTATCGCCAATATGTTCTATTTCTCAATGGCAAATAAATGGGATGGTGGAGCGTTCATTGATCTCTTCTTAGTTATCTTTGCTAACTCGATTGGAACTATCCCAGGAGTGTTCCTTCTTAAACTTACAGAGAAAAGCTGAATTATTGAAATTTCTAGTAAATTCCAATACAATAACTACGCATGAAAATATTAGATAACTTCTGGCAAAATATCGGTAATTGGTTTCTCAACTTCTTTAAATCAGTTGGAGACTTTTTTGTCTACAAGGAAGAGGGACAACTTTCTAATTTAGAAAGAATTTTAATATGTATCGGTGTTATCGTTCTCGCTTGGGTATTATTAAAGGTTCTCCTTCTCGTCATTAGAAAACTTTTCAAAATTAAGAAAAAAGGACCACAGATTGATATCTCTGCGAAATTCTTCGCTGTCGAAGCTTTTAAGATTGCTTATTGGATTACCATCGCACTTATTGTTAACAATATCCTCGGTATCAATCTATCTTCTCTTGCAGGTATTGCTTCCGCGGTTACTGTTGCCTTAGGTCTTGCTTTGCAAGATATCATTGGAATGTTCGCATCAGGCATTCTTCTTTTAAGAACAAAGAACTTTGTCACCGGAGATTTTATCTCCGTATCCAATAGTTATGGAACAGTGGAAGGAAGTGTTCGTAAAGTTTCACTTCTTTACACTAAACTCACCAATCCGAACGGACCAGAAATTATCATCCCTAACAACAACGTTACTAAATCAAACATTACAAACTATACAAAGAATCCAAATCGTCGTTTATCCATCAGCATTCCAGTTGCCTATGATAGTGATATCGATAAAATCAGAGAAGTATTAAACAAAATCATGATTGAAGATGAGAGGATCAATGAAACACCCGCACCAGTGGTATTTGTTGATAACCTTGGTGAATACTGCATGTTCATCATTGCTAGATGTCATATTTCATATCAATATTACTGGGATGTTCATAACGGAATTAGAGAAAAAATCATCCTCGCTTTTAGAGATAACGGAATCAAAATCCCAGTTCGTACTTCCATTAGTATTGATTCTGATAGAGCAGAAGAAAGATAAGAAGTCCTCGTTAAAAAAGAGGATTTTTTATTACGACTAAGACTCGAAGATAATATATAAATTCACATCTCATAAAACGTTCCAAATAATTTTTTCTTATGAAAAGAACCATTTTTATGGCATAATAAACATATAAAAGGTTCAAAAATGTTCAAAGTAAACGATGTCGTAGTCCATTATCGTAACGGAGTGTCCACCATCACTAGTGTTGTCGTTTTAGAAGGAAAAGAGTACTTTATCCTTAAAGCCAAACGCGTTAGTGATGTTTCAAGCTACATCCCTGTTGATAATGCCAGCCAAGTAATCCGTCCAGTTATGGATACGGAAAACGCTGATGCGATTATCCTTTACATGCGTGACATTGAACCAAACTTCAATCCAAACACCAAACAGAGAAGAGATGACTATAAACGTCGTCTCGCCTCAGGTAATATTCTTGATATCGCTTATCTAGTTAGACACCTCTATTTATATAGAACCGCGACTGATCTTCCTGAAAAAGTAAGATTCGGGCAAGTGGACTTCGATATCTTAGAAAGCGCGAGAAATATGCTCTACGATGAATTCTGCATCACTTATGATTGCCCAGAAGAAAAGATTGACGAATTCGTTGTTGAGAGAATGAAAAAGTTAAAATAAAAAGTCGAATTGATCGACTTTTTTAGTTTCTAATAAAACTCACTACTTTATCTAACAAGGATTTATCAACTAAATCCAGCCATCTATTCATGTCGACGTTTGCCTCAATGTAGGCATTTTTTTCTTCATCGCTTAGATGAGGATTGTCTTTACAGTATTTACGATATTCTTTAACTTGCTTCTCGTAATAATTTCTTCCCTCTTTTGATTGGTAAATCGTTCCGTGACCGCGGTCTTTATAATCGATAAAGGAGAAATGTGGATTATCTTTAAATTCACGGTAATATAACGCATAAGATGCATTATAAGGAACAGTTTGATCATCTTTAGAATGAATGATTAACACTCTAGTATCTTTCGCTGCTCTTAATCCATCTAAGACTGAATAAGAAGCATATTTACCAAAGAATTCTTCTTCATAAGCGTTGATATATTTAACAACATCCGCGGCATCAGGGCCAATCCATTCTTCCCCATGCGCTTTAATTAATTCTGCGGATTGATTAAATCCAGAGATGATGACGGCTTTTTTGATATCGCTATGAATGCCTAAATTACAACCAACCGCATACCCACCCATGGAGTGACCGCAAAGATAGATATCTTTTCCAGAATGTTTGGAATAAGTTTGAACAAAACTAATCGCTTGACTTAAATCTATAATCGCTTGAGGGAAGGATCTAATTCCTTCTCCTTCACTTTCATCAAAACCAGTTAAATCGTAAGAAAAGACCAATAATCCATTCTTACAGAGATAGTTAATTAAATCTAAATAACGACGATGACCATTTCCATATCCATGAGCGAAAATAATCACCTTAGAGGCATCATATTTATCATAATGATAAAAATATCCAGTAAGTTTCTTACCTTCGTTATTTAAAAACGTTTCTTTTTCTGCGATTAAACTCGGAAATTGTTCTTTCTTAAATAAGAAAAACGTATCAGTTTGTGTCCTCTTATAAAACGCTTTGGTGTATACTTCTGCAGCGACAATATAAGGAGCGACTTTCCTCACACCTCTAATCGCAATTTTACCAAGTTCTTTGAATATTTCTTTCTTATCGGTCATACAATTATTTTATATGTTTTTTTCATTTTTGATATCACAAATTTTATTTTGTGGTATCATTATTAAACTATGAAACAGGGAAGCTCTATTCATATTGTCTGCGTTAACAAAAAAGCAGGATTCAATTACTTCTTAAGTGAATTTACCGAATGCGGAATCGCCCTTAAGGGCACCGAGATAAAATCACTTAGAAAGAACAGCTGCAACATCTCCGATTCTTATGTCGTTATCAAAAGCGGAGAAGCGGTAGTGTTAAACATGCATATTCCTACCTACAAAGAAGGGAATATCTTTAACCATGACCCACTTAGAAATAGAACCCTCCTCCTTCATAAAAAAGAAATCAAATATTTCGAAAATAAAGTCAAACAAGGTGGCTTTACCATCGTTCCCACAAAGGTCTATTTCAAAAAAGGAAAAGCTAAAGTGGAAATCGCTTTAGCGAAAGGCAAAAAACTTTACGATAAGAGAGAGACAGAAAAAAGACGCGATGATGAAAGAATGATTGATCGTGTGATTAAAGGGATGAAATAAATGAATAACAAAGATTATTTACTCTCGATGAAAAGAGAAACATATCAACGTGATGATTTTGATGCATTTCTAAAGAAAATGCGCTTTTCATATGATGTTCCATCCATCCATGTCGCAGGCAGCAACGGAAAAGGTTCAACATCAACCTATCTCTCATATATGTATGTGAAAGAGGGATATAAAGTCGGACTTTATACCTCCCCATATAATTCTTCTCCTGTAGAAATGATGAAGATTAACAATCTTCCTATCAGTGAAGAAAAATTATCTAAATATATTGAAGAATATCGTAAAGTCTTTGAAAAATACGGATTAAGCGAATTTGAAATTGAAACATTCATCGCTCTTAAATATTTCATGGACGAGAAATGCGACATCGCGATTATCGAATGCGGGATGGGTGGGGAATACGATGCAACCAACGTCTTTGATCCAGTCCTATCCATTATCACATCCATCTCATTAGAACACACTTCTTCCTTAGGAAGAACCATCTCTGAAATCGCTCTCCATAAAGCTGGTATTATCAAAAGAGATCGCCCAGTCTTAATTGACCCAGAACTCAATGAAGAAGCCTTAAATGTCATCAGTGATATCGCTAGGCAGTTATCTTCTTCAATTAAAACTGTTGAAAGATTCCATTTTGAACAAATCATGGAAGACGGCTATCACTTTACTTATGGAAACTTTAATGACCTTGTAATTAGCACAAAAGCTAGATATTCCATTAAGGATGCTTGCTACGCCTTAGAAGCAATTAGAATTCTTTCTGATAAATTTCCCATCAAAGAAGAATCAATTCGTTTTGGATTAAAAGAAATGAGAATCAAAGGACGCTTCGAAATCAGAAGAGAAAATCCATTTATTATCATCGATGGCGCCCATAATCCAGAGGGTGTAAATGCATTATCGAAAGAAGTGGAAAATTTAATAAAAACAGGTGATATCTCCATTGTGTTCTCTTGTTTCAATGATAAAAACATCGAATTAATGCTTACAACTTTAGGTGTTATTACTCGCGATATTACCCTAACTACTTTCGATCATCCAAGAGCGAGAACCCAAGAGGAATATTTCCTTTACCTAGATGAATATCGCTTCATTGAGAATCATCAAGAAGCGATTAAAGATATCCTTATTAACAAACCAGAAAACCACATCATTATCTGTGGTTCCTTAGCTTTTGCTTATCTTATTAGTGATGAATTTGAAAGAGGCATCTATGAAATTCCTAAAGTCTGATTTCTTTGATATCTCTTTAACCAAAAAGATTTGCCTCTCTGGCATCTTGATGGCGTTAATTATCATCTTCAACAAAGTTCTCGCGGTTAATTACATTATTCCATTCGCGAGAATCTCTTTTGGAAGTATCGCTTTAATTATTTTTACATCCATAACTTTAGGGCCAATATATGGCCTTATCATTGCAGGAGGAGCGGATATCATTGGATACTTTCTGTTTGACGCTTCATCCTTTGGATGGTTCCCCCAAATTACCTTAACGTATGTTGTGATGGGATTTGTCCCATTCTTCTTATATAAATTTGTCACTCTTATTAAAAATAAGAAGTTGATTATGGCTGTGGAGTATTCATTTTTCGCTGTTATTTTAGCGTTAATCACAATCTTTTTCTTGACCAGTAAAGAAATCAACCTTGTGACAAGTGTGAGAACATTAGAGTTATATGAAAGAATTCTCTATCCATCTTTAGCGTTCCTATTCTTTGTTTCGATTGTTATTTTTAACACTCTTATTGACAAGAAAGTTAAGAATGACGATATCGATATCAATATTTATCAAATTTCTTTTATCGTCTTTATCGTCGAAGTAGCGATTAATTTACTCTTTGGTGGCCTCATGAAAGCGTGGGCTTTTGGATTTAATTTATTAATTCCAATTTACCTTGTTCAGGCCGTCATAATGTTTTTTAACATTCCGTATAATAGTTACTTAATCTTTGTTATTATGAAAGCAAGTAAGCGCTTCATTAGGTAGGTGGATTATGAAAAGTCGTAAAAAAGAATTAGAAGAAGAAGCAAAAGAAAACAACCTAACTCCTACGAAGGATTTAGAGGTTGATGAAAGTGGTCTCTCAGAAGAAGAAAAGGGAAAGACCGAATTCCCTTGGACCTTTTTAGTTATCGCTGGCTCAATCGTTCTTATTATGATCGTGGTCATTATTCTTATTTACGTTTTCGGTGGACCATCGAAAAAGCCTGATCCAAATAATGTTCAAAGCGCTGCTACATCGTTAAAAGGTTTATTTAGATGATTAAAAGTTTGTTGTTATTTCTTTTCCCGATGTTAATGCTGATGAGTAATTCATCACTTGTTTTAACAGGGCTTACAAAAGAAAATAGCTACTTAACTTTTTCAATCAAAAGTGATGATACATATATCATTGATGGGATTAGTGATGATTCCTTAAATGAATATCGTCTTTATTCACTTTACGAAGGCGAAAATTATTCTTATGTAGTTTCAGAAATAGATGACCATTTATTTGATGATATTAATCACGATATTGTGGTGTTAATATCTAGAGATATTACAACTTTCAGTGTTAATCTATTTAATAACCAACATGTCTTAAGTATCTATTACACAGGCTCGGAAACTCATTGGAACACTCGCTCAATTAGTTCTTCTCAAACTATATATTTTTATCAAGGTGATGAAGGATTCATCAATTATTGGAATGATACAGTTAGACCAACTTCATCTTCTGATGTTTGTTTGATGAGTAAAGAAGATTACACAGTTTTAAAGAGCATGTATGATTCGCTAACTGCAGCGGATAAACTCGTTGTTAACACTTATGTAGATAAAGCTAACCAAACAATCGAAGATACAATGGTTTATCTTTCTAAATATTTCTCTAACGAGAACAAGTCCAATAACCAGCCAAAGAAAAACCTTCCACAAGATATGACAATCGGAATTATTGTTTCCGTTGCTATTTTTGGAATGACAACCATTTGTATTTTCTATATCTTGAAACGTCAAGGAATCATCAAATAAAGGGGGATAGTGTATGTCAGTTAATTTATTAATGCTCCTCGCTGATGGAGTGGAAGAGTGTGAAGCATTAGTTACTAGAGATGTCCTTTTAAGAGGGGGAATAAACGTCACTATGAAATCAATCATGGGACGTGAAGTCGTTATTTCTCAAGACAATCTCTTAGTGAAATGTGACACAGAGGAAGTTGATTTAGAAGGATTTGATGGAGTCATCTTACCCGGTGGTGGAAGAGGCACTCAAAACCTCGATAAATATGAGAAAATGAATGACATCCTCGCTTATTTTTCCAAAAATCACCTTCTTTTAGCCGCGATATGCGCCGCGCCAATGGTCCTTGGGCATCGTTCATTACTCGTTAATAAACGCTTCACCTGTTTCAAAGGATGTGAAGTTGGATTAAATGGTATCTATACAGGAAAAGAAGTGGAAAGAGATGGTAACATCATCACGGCAAGAAGCATGTATTTCGCCGCTGATTTTGCCTTAGAGATTATCAAATATTTCCTTGGTGAAAATAAGGCACTACAAGTCGCTAATTCCGTCAAGAGTATCTAGGAGGATTTCATTTTATGAAAAGAAATATCTTTAGTGTTGTCATTATCTCCTTAATCGGAGTCATTTCTTTAGGTAGCTGCGGAAATAACTCTAATCCTAGTGAAGAGAGTTTTGAATCCGTTGATTTATCTGATTCAAGAGATGATAACATCTTCGAAGTCAAAAGCGCTCTCGAATCAATTTCAAGAGTAAAAGAAGTTAACTTCAACAGTAATAGCGGAAGTTTTAGATGTGTCTTCACGATTAAATTTGAACAATATATCGATCACAAAAACGCCGAAGCAGGAACATTCCTTCAAGAAATGGAATTTGGTTTTAATGGCTTTAAAGTTCCAAATGTTTTAGTGACAAACGGATACGGAAACACCAACGCTTCATATTTTTCTAATTATTCAAGTGGAGAAAACGAATTAGCCTTCCTTCTTGGTGGAAACTATTTATATGTCGAACACCGTTATTTCCGCAATTCAATGCCTGTAACGATTGACTATGATGATGATACTTGTTGGAAGTATCTCACTACTGAACAAGCCGCTTCAGATCATCACGATATCGTAACTAGTTTTAAAGAAGTCTTCTCCGGCAAATGGATTTCTACAGGAATGAGTAAAAGTGGAATGACCACTCATCTTTATGGACTATATTATCCAGGTGATGTTGATTTATATGTTCCATATGTCGCTCCTTTCTGTAATTCAATTACTGATCTAAGAATGATGGCATTCCTCTATGAAACAGCAGGAAACGAACAATATGGTGAAGAAAAAGCTGCAAAATACCGTAAAGAAGTCCTTGATTTTCAAATCAAGTTACTGGAATATCGCGACGTTTTAGAGGCTAAATTCTATAAAGCCGCAAAATCCTATCCACTTACTTCATTTGCCACCAAAGGTATTCTCTATGATTGTGCGGTTCTCGAATTTGCAATTGGAACCTGGCAGTATTATCAAGAATTCATGAAAATTGAAAAGTGTTTAGCGATGGATGAATCCACTGAAGAAGCATTAACTAAAAAGATGAATGCTTTCTATAAACAATTCACTTCAATCTGCCCTCCATCTGATTATTCTTATGTTTCAGATTATGCTTCCTATTTTGTTCAAAGTTATCAAGAATTAGGTAACTATGGATATGACTTCCACTATATCCGTGAAGCCCTTCCAGAAGGCGTTAACCTTGCCATAAACGAAGATGAAGAAAGAGATGCATATTTAAAACTCATGCTCAACGAAGAAATGTTAAAACTTGAGAAAAAAGAACTCGTCTATTCGAAAATTAACAATATGCTCAAAACCACCAATCAAAAGTTCATCATCATCTATGGTTCATCTGATCCTTGGTACTCTGTTAGACCTGATGATGTCTTCGATAATCCAAACGTTAAAATCTATGTTGATACCAAGCATCCACACACAACCCATATCGGATATTTCGATATTGAAGTGAGAACTGAAATCATCAATTTGGTGAAATCAATCTTACATCTTCCAAAATAAAGATTAAAAAGCAACAGTCGCTTCAAAAACGCCTGTTGTTTTTATTACGAAAACAAAGAAAAATCTCAAAAGGAAAACAGATATAAATTTTTCTATTTACACATAGAAAATGAAGTGCTAAAGTAATAGAGCAAAATTAAGATAGGAGTGTTAAGAAAAAGATGAGTCAAAAAGTTCTTTTAATTTGCTCCGAATGCCTATCGAGAAACCACTCAACAGTTATTACTAAGTTGGTGAAAAAAGATGGGACTCCAATGACGGAGATTAGAAAGTTTTGCCCCAAATGTGGGAAGCACACAATGCACAAGATTAGCAAGTAGGAGGATCGATGTATGGGAGTTAAAAAATACGTCGGCGAAGTTATCAGAGAAGGAAAAAGAGTCCGTTGGCCTAAGAGGGACGTTTTAATTCCAGCTATTATCGTAGTTGTTATTATCACTGTCGTCGCAGCCTTGATTCTTTATGTTGAAGATTTAGCGGGTAACCGTTTAATCCAAATCTTAAGAGATGCTTTCGCAGGAATGAAAAGTGGAGGTGCTGAATAATGAATGATGAAGAAGTCAAAGTTGAAGAAGAGTTAACTGAAGAAGAACTTCGTGAAAAAGAACTCGAAGAGAGAAGAAAAGAAAAACAAGGCGAAGTTGCTTGGTTCGTTGTTAACTGTTACAGCACTCACGAAAGAAAAGTAGCAGATAATCTTAAGAGACGTGTCGTCTCCATGGGTATTGAAGATTTAGTCTTCTCCATCATCGTTGCAGAACAAGAAGTTCCTGTGATGAGAGATGGTGTTGATACTGGCAAAACCAGAATGAAAAACTTATATCCAGGTTATGTCTTCGTTGAAATGATTATGACTGACTATGCTTGGTATGTTGTTAGAAACACTCCAGGTGTTACCGGATTCGTCGGATCTTCTGGTAAAGGTACAAAACCATTCCCAGTTCCACGTGAACAAATTGAACCAGTCCTTAAGAGAATGGGTCTCGTTCGTGATTCTATGTACGATAGATACAACGTTGGTGACTATGTCCGCGTTATCCACGGCGCTCTTGAAGGAACCGAAGGAACCATCCTTTCCATCGATAAGAAAACAGGTATCGTGGAAATTGAAGCCGTATTCTTCGGACGTTCCACCAAAGCGGAAGTTGAATTCTCCGAAATCGAAAAAATCTAATCTTTACATAAAACAAAAAATGGGGCTGTTCGAAAACCTAACAGGTGAGTAGATGCTCCTTTTATTATGAAAAGAGGCGAAATCGCAAGAAATCGCCTCTTTTGCTACAATACAACTGTTCGACGGAGGTATTGTATGCCTTATTTTAACACAGGAAAAATA
>JAFSNY010000073.1 GCA_017447305.1 Bacilli bacterium
TAGATGAGAGTCAATTTTGGCTCTTTTCTTTTTGTTCATGAAATTGATGAATCTTGGAATGTTTATTTTTATATACTTAAGTATATAAAATAAAAGAAAAACACGTACTTTGGTAAATACGTGTCAAGACATTCGATGATGCCCTTAATTGTCCGCACACACGAACTATTTCAAAGCTAATTGTCGGCGCACACGAGGTAAGATAATAAAAAAGAGGAATTGCCTTCCTCTAGTTGATGTAAATACCATATCGGAGCTTGTGCTTCGTTTTTCTTATATAGTAAATTTCTTGTTGAACCAGGATATCATCATCCATGTTCTTAATGGCGGATATATCACTAGCGTTTCCTAAAACAAAAGTGATGTGATCTCTATCGTGAATAATTACCCTACTAAATATTTGATGAAGTGGAACGTTATCAAGTGAAGTAATGATTCTATTATAAGGCGCTAACGTTTTCTTAAATTGATATAGATAGTCGCTAATAGTGGTAGAGGTGTTAATGGTGTTTTCTAATGCTACCTTCTTTGAATATAGAGGTTTTAGCTTTTCTTTATAAGCCTTATTTATTTCGCGAGAAAAGTCATCATCAATATTTTCGTATTTTTTGAATTTTGCATGTAATTCCTCTATCTTTTCCTGCAAAACCTCAATTTCTTTCTTCTTTTTATCGATGTCGTTCTTTTCATTAAACGATTCTTCCAAAAGCTGATAGAAGTGGTTCTTATTGACGATGATCTTATTGACAGTATTAATCGTAATAATATCAATGACGTCTAAAGGCAAATCATCATTCTCACATTCTTTTCTATTGCGGTTAGAAGCGCAATGAAAGATTCTAGATTCTGAAGCCTTGCCTCTATTATTGATTTTGAATTGATAATTTTTACCACACTTTCCGCACATGAATAGACCAGAATAAATACTCTTATTAAAGCAAGCCTTACCTTCGCGATTATCATCATATTGGACTATATTTTGATACTCAATGGCTTTCTTTTTCAACTTCTCGTTAGCAGTCATCCATATCTCTTTACTAACAATCGCAGGATGATTATTTTCAATTAGGATAGTGGGCAAGGTTCCATCATTTTTAAGTCTTTTCCCTCTTACTCCTTTAACAAATGTTTTTTGTAGATATGCCGCACCCATGTATTTTTCGTTATGGAGTATTTTTCTTAAGGATTGAAAATGCCATTCTTTAGTGAATCTAGGTTTATACCCTTTTTTATTTAACTCATCTATAATTTCTTGTCTTTTATAGTCTTTAATGTAAAGGTCATATATTAATCTAACTGCCTCAGCTTCATTTTTATCAATAACGATGTTTCCATCTTTATCCTTATGGTAGCCATATAGCAGTTCTGGATTAAAATAGGCCTTTTTATCTTTGAAGTTTTTCGCATAACTCATTCTAACGTTATCGCTTATAACTTTAGATTCGTTTTGAGCATGAGCGCTTAATACGTTAATTAATAATTCGCTATCCATATTAAAGGAGGAGATATTTTCGCTTTCAAAATAGACTTCAACGTTATTGTTTCTTAAGACTCTTAAAATATTAATCGCATCTTCAGCGTTACGACAAAAGCGTGATAATGATTTAGTAATGATCATATCGATTTGTCCAGACATTGCTTTATTAATCATTTTTTGGAAGTCTTTTCTTTTGTAAATGGATGTCGCGGTGATACCGTCATCTACAAATACACCAGCAAATTCCCATTCTGGATTCATCATTATTAATTTTGTATAGGTCTCTATTTGAGCTTCTAATGAACTTTCTTGTTCATCGCTTTTAGAAGAAACACGAGCATAGGCACATACTCTTTTCTTATTAGGACTAACATATTTATTAATTTGAATTACTTCTTGTAGCATATTCCCTCCAATCTCACGATTTTATATTTATAGACCTTCCCGGTATTCGGGGAGGAGTAATAACCGTGTAATACTTCCTTTAATTTATTCAATTCTTTAACATTTTTGCTTATTTCATCTTTAGAAATAGAGGTCCCAAAATTATCGATAATAGTGATGCTTTTATCTTCATTAACGATAACTTCATCAATAAGCTTCAAATAGCATTCGTCATTTACATCATTATTAATCGCATTGATGATTTCTTTAGATCTATTTTCATTAATAAATGACTCATAAGTTTCAACGCTTAATTCATCTAATTTCGCTTTTAGATTACTAAGCTCTTTTTTCTTAGCTTTATATTCAAGGGATAACTTTTCGTCGTCATCTTCTAAATCGGATTCCATTTTTCTTTCAATGATGGCTTTTAAAGAAGCTTCTAACTCATTTATTTCCTCTTTAACTTTGTTATATTCTTCTTGCTTAGTTGAAGAAGCGCCTAAGTTAGCAAGCGTTTTTATTAAGGAAGAAGTTAATGACTTATCAGAATAATATTCTTTAATCGCTTTTATACAAATCGCGTTGATGTCATCCACCCTTATAGGAGTGTTAGAACAACGATAATCATTAATAACTCTTCTATTTACATTGCAGACATAAGTGTCCTTATTGCCTGGTCGAGATTGATAAATTAATGGCTTTCCACAATTCCCACAATAGAGTTTAGAAGAAAGAGGACCACCTATATTAGGTCTAGCAAATCTATCTTCCTTTTTATGGGTGATAATGTTTTGCACTAAGTCAAAAGCTTCACGCAATATGATTGCTGGATGATGATTTTTAACTAACCACATATCAGCGTACTTGCCATCCTTATTGCTTTTAGATTCATGAGATAAATAATCAATTACCACGGTCTTTTGAAGAATTAAGTCGCCTTTATATTTCTCGTTTTGAAGAATCTGCATGATGTTTTGGCGGTTCCATTTTTCTTTTCCTGAACCAGTTAAGTAGTGGCATCCTTCTAAAAAGTCGATTATTTCTTTGATGGATTTATTAGCGAGATATAGATTAAAGATAGCTCTTACTACCTCAGCTTGTTCTTCATCAACGATGAGGTTACCGTTTTCATCTTTTGCATAGCCTAAAAACTTAGCAGTGGAGATGCTCCAGTTACCTTCTTTCATTTTCTTTTTTATCGCCCATTTAACGTTATCAGAGATATTTTTACTTTCTTCTTGAGCGATAGATGAGTGGAAAGTGAGAATCATATCGGTTTTAGTGTCTAAAGAGGAGATACCTTCTTTTTCAAAGATGATTTCCACTCCAATGTTTCTTAATTCTCTAATCGTAGAAAGTAAATCAACCGTATTTCTTCCAAATCTAGACACGGATTTAACTAGGATCAAATCAATCCCTCCTGCTTTAGCTTCTTTTACCATTGCATTAAATCCGTCTCTACATTTTAAAGAGGTGCCGGTGATACCTTCATCGCTATACATTCCAACAAACTCCCAATTAGGATTAGAAGTAATCTTTTTCGTGTATTCATCAATTTGTGACTTAAAAGAGTGAATCTGATCATCGCTATCAGTAGACACCCTCGCATACGCCGCTACTTTCTTCTTTTTAATATCGATACCAGCAGAAGCGATATATTGATTTGGACTAGCTATTTTAATTACTTCTTTTTCCATCATGTGTATATTGCCGTACTAATCAATTAATATCAATATAATTGATATTATCAATGCAAGGAAATTTGTATTCATGACGAAGCGCGATTAAAAGAACATACCATTCCTGGTAGGTGATTTTCTTTTCTTTTAATAACTTATCTAATATCGCTACTTCAAATTCGTAGCTGGTTTCTTTCTTCACAAATAAAATCTCCGGAATTTCTTCCAGAGATTAATTTGCCGGATGACTCGACACTCTTTTATCGCAATAGCAATTTAGCAAATAAGAGTCTATTTGTATATATTCATTTTGTGGGGATTATTAATAATCCAAAATAATTTTTTTAACTATTCCAACGCACATCTTTTTAATTTGTTTCTCATTTGATAACCATTCGGTGCCATTTGGAAATCCGTATCTATAAAGTTGTTCTTTACCTTTTTCTCGGCTATCCATTGGAATAACTTTTGTTACGTATTCCATTACGACAGGATGTTTTTCTAGCCAAACATCGTATTCGCCTCCATTTGTGGTAAGAGTAATGGTGGTGTTAAGAACAAGGAATGTTGGTTTAGATAAATCTAAATCATCTTTATCTTTTAATTTTTGAACGATAACTTTAGATCCTACAGGAACATTAAAGGCATTTTTTTCATTATCAATTTCTATGACGTATAAATCGCTTGAGGATACACCTCTGATTCTTTCATCAATGCGGTATGTCTTATTTATAAGCGAACCGTCCTTACCTTTGTATGTGACCGGTTCAATATTGAATTTTCTAACAGTGGAAGGAGCGCCAAGGCCAATATGACTATTCTTTTGAACATAAACGGGAAGCTCTATTGTATATAAATCATCTAGTGTTTCACCATCGATCAATTCACTAACGGAGATTTTAAAGTGACTCGCTAAAATAATAGCTTTGTCATAAGGAAGATTACTTAATCCCAATTCAATTCTAGAAACAAGTTGTCTTTTTACACCAAGTAGATTAGCGATATCGGTTTGAGATTCACCAATTTCCTTTCTATATTTATAAATTCTTTGACCTAATTTGTATCTATCAATATTGGTTGGCTTCATAAAAATCTCCTGTTGTTAAACACATAATAACACAAGGTTGCAAAAGTGTATACACATAAAATTAGAAAATGTTCGTTTTTGGTTGCGCAATTTCTTAAAAGTAGTCTTTTGTATAACCAATTTTATAACCAGAAATGTTCGACTTTTTTGCAAATATCACAGGAAGTCGAAATAATGCTGACAAGGTATCGCCAGTGTTTTATTATTTGGTTGTTCAAACGAAAATGCTTGAAAAACACGCAACCAAAAGGAGGTAGACACATGCGTAAATACTTATTTGAATTAAGAATGAATAAAGGTTTTTCCCAGAGAAAGGTTGCTAGAGAATCTGGTATCTCTTATCAGCATTATTCAAAGATTGAAAATGGTGAAAGAGGTAATAAAGTTTCCTTCCTTGTTGTTGGTAGAATTGCGAAAGTCTTGGAAGTGCCACTAGAAAAAATGTTTGAACTTGAAGAAGCCTATCAAGACTCAATTGAGTTTAACTCTGAGAGTCATTAATAGAGGTGTGACGATTAGATGTATCTATGCTCTTTTATCGCAAATTCCAGAGATTAATTTATAGAAACATTTATATCGCCACATCTCCATAGGAGGTGGATATGGAAAGTGGAATTATTGATTATTTTGAAGAAGATATCGAATCCTTCATTTTAGATCTAGATAGAAGCCCAATTACCAAATCTTCATATAAGAAGATACTCACGAACTTCTCCCTTTATCTAAGAGAAAGAGATATCGCTAAACCTAAGACCAGAAATCTTATCGATTATAAAGAGAAGCTTTCAAAGTCATTAGCGCCTTCTTCATTGCAAAAGGTCATAGTGGTGCTTCATCGATTCTTCCGTTATTTATCAGGAAGAGAAATCTATCCCGATATATCTAATGGGCTTAATCCGATGAAAACTACCAAAGTGATGAAGCGTGACGTCTTATCAGTGGATGATGTCGCAACGCTAATAAATATCGCTGAAGCCAAATCACATCACTCATTAGAGGATTACCGCAATTACGCGATCCTTTCTCTAATTGCAACTACCGGACTTAGAACCATTGAAGTAGAGCGAGCGGAAGTCGCTGATTTATCTATGATAAATAAAGGCCACATTTTATACGTAAGAGGTAAAGGAAGAGATGATAAATCTGAATACGTAAAGATATCGGATGAAGTCTATAACATCATTGAAACTTATCTTGCTAATAGAAGAGATGAATTTGCCCCTTTATTTATAACGCATGGTCATAACTCATATGGAAATCCAATTAGAACCAGAACTATTAGAGAAGTAATTAAAAACTTCTTATTAGAAGCTGGCCTAGAAGATAGGAATATGTCCGCTCATTCACTTAGACACTTTGTTTGTAGCGAAATCCTCCGTAGTGGTGGCTCTTTAGAAGAAGCTCAACAAGTCCTTCGTCATAGAGATATAAGTACCACCCAAATTTATAACCATTCTCTTAAAAGAGAGGAAAACGATTCAGAACTTCTTGTATCAGCAAAATTATTTAGAAAGGAGGCTAATTAATATGGCCAACGAAATTATAAAGAAAGAACAATATTCGGTATCTTCTCAAACAGCAGACATTGTCACATCTCCCTTTGGTGATATCAGAAGAGAGTGTTGCGACGATGAATATTGGATGTGCGCTCAAGATGCATGCAAACTTTTAGGATATAAGGATGCATTAAAATCTACAGCGACTATTGTTAATCGCCAACTTGATAACGCTGATATAACAAAATGTTTGACCAGCTCTTCTGGACAAAAAAGAACAATGCTTTACATCAATGCTCATGGATTTTTGAAACTATGTCTTGGTAGCACGCTTCAAAATGCAAAAGAAATCCAAGATTGGTTTATTAATAGTTTCTTCAATAATCAAAAGCGATTATTAATGACTTCTAGCGATATTAAATCTCTAGTTGCTAACCCAGAATTTATACCTGCTTTGCTCCCAGAATTATTGAAATACATTAGAAAGATTGGCTATGCCAATATGGCCGAGTTATTAGAATGCAGTGAATCATTCTTCATTTCTGATTTAGGGAAGTTCTTAAACATTAAGAATTTAGGCCCTGGAAACATGTATAAATACTTTTTGTCGAAGAAATACACCTTTAAAAGACCGAATGATAACGGGACATATCCAAATCAACGCTTTGTTGATAAAGGATGGTTAGTTTTGGAATTTTCAACATTCCGTAAACCAAATGGAGATGTTTGTAAAACAGCAGTTACGAAGATAACACCAAAAGGATTACTAGGCTTTGCCTACAAAATCTATAGTGAGGAGGAAGAAGCGTCATGCAATTCAAGACCACTTATTCCGTTAATGAAGTAATGGAAATATTAGGTTTATGCCGTAGAAGCATTGTCCGCTACATCAAAGCCAAGAAGCTTGATGCTTTTAAGGTTGGATCTCAGTGGAGGATCTTTGGCGAATCATTAAAAGCTCTTATTGAAGGAGGAACATATCATGGCGATTAGACGTTGCTTTTCCAAAAAGATAGTAAGAAGCGATGACTTTTTAGATTTACCAGCTACAACACAGCTTCTTTATTTCCAACTTGGTATGGAAGCCGATGATAGAGGCTACGTTAATAATGCTAGAAGCGTCATCAAAATAACCGGTTGTGGAGTGGGAGATTTAGAAATGCTTATCTCTAAACGCTTCGTCTTACTTAGAGAAGAAAGATTAATCCTCATTAAGGGATGGAGAATTAATAATACCATTCAACCAACTAGAATCTCTGAATCCTTATACGTCGATGATCTAAAGAAGTTATTCTTTGATGAACATGGCTCTTATACGGAAAAAGAAACACCTCTTCCAGTACTAGCGACAATTTGTCGACAAAATGATGACAACTTGTTGACTCAAGATAATATAAGAGAAGAAAAGATAATTAAAGATAACTTAATAGAAGATAATTTAGGTCAATCTAATTTAATCCAAAAGAATGAAACTGGGATTTTTAAAGGGATAGAAGTAAGTAACGCTGCTAAGATCCTCTTCTTAAGTATTCCTACATCCTTTGATAGTGGTATTTCTAGCCCAAATAAGAATAGATATTGTTTCTATTTTGATTCTCTTTTAAAAGAAGGAATCGATGAAAGAGATATAAGAGGTGCCCTAGAAGACATCTTTAGAGACTTAGATGAAGATGACATCGATGATAAATACCTCTATCTCACTAGTAGATTAAATAAGATTCTTCGACTAAATAGTGATGAGTTTGAAGATGACAACCTAGCTACTACCGAGGTCGTGAATAATAATTCTTTAGATGAAGAAGAGGTAAGTGATGATGATTTACCTTTTTAAAGAGAGTAAGAGTGCGACATTATCGCAGTCTTTAATCCTAGCTAAAAATAGTCTTAATACCTCTAATGTATATTATCGGTTATTAGGGATAGACACTATAGGACAATTACCTAGTTTATAAATCATAGATTTAAGTAGTTAGTGATAGATGAAGAAAAGTTTCATCTAAGAAATGAATAAAGTTAATAATTACAGTTTTTAGGAGGAATAACTTCAACATGAAGAAATTAGATACCTTTCAAGAGTGGGTCAAAAATGGCACTGCAGATACATATCTATCTTCTATAAGAAGATGGGTAAGTGATAACGCCACGCAAAAGCAAATCGCTAAAAGCCTTCATATTAGTGAAAAAACATTGATAACGCTGAAACAAAAACATAAAGAAGTTGCAGCGGCTTTTGATGAAGGAGATGACATATTAAGAGTGGAACTAGAAAACGCCATATTAAAAAGAGCTAGAGGGATGAAAATCGAAGATGAAGTTCAAACCTATGAAATGGTCGATGGTGGTGGCTCTAGAAAGAAACAACGCATCGTTAAAACTAAAAAGGAAATACCACCAGACACTCAAGCGGCGATTTATCTACTTCAGACTAAATTTGGCCGTAAATATAATCCAAAGAAAGATCAAATCAACATCATGGAGAAGAAAAGTGAACCTGAACATTGGGTTGATATGAGCGATGAAGAGGAAGAACTAATCCATGAGATAGAAGCCTTAGAAGGTAAAAAGAGAATCAGAACCCTTAAGGACAAAAAGAAATTACTAGAAAAAGAAGTCGGTCCTCTTCCTCCAGAAGATACTGATTAATATGAAAGGAAAATGAATAATGAATGACACTATTAAAATGGACGAAAAAGTAGTGAAAGAAACCTACGATAGATTAAAGCATCTACTTTATACAAGAAGCGCTAAAGATGTGAAAAAGCTAAATTGTGCCTTGTTTAATTATTCTAGAAACATCGGCGAGCTAGTGGAATTAGCAAAGCTAGTGGATAAAGAAGGCGTAGTAACTCCTGATAAGAAGCTTACTGATATTTATATCGCTTATTTAGGCACCTTATTTATGGGAGGAGTCTATCTAAAAGAAATTGCCGAACTTACTGACTTTGCGATCTTATTTGATCCTGATAAATATTTAGAAAGAAGGTACCAAGATGATAAAAAGTAAAGACGCCATTGGCGTTATTACCGGAAGAAGAAAAAGCGGTAGCAATATGATTCTTACAATTAAAAATCCTTACACAGGTACCACTAAAAAGATTCCGGTAATTGAAAGTATTTATAAAACAATTCTTAAAGCTAATAAAAGAGGCATTAATGAATTCTACATCAATTATTGCAAAGAATACGTAGATGATGATAATCAAGCTGAAGCAAATATTTTAACAATCATTTCTTCCCTATGCGTTGTTAAAAATTATTCTATTCAATACACATCCATTCAAGGTAGAGGTGAGACTGTAGATAAATTCGAAGCGATGTTTATCAATAAAAATGCTGAATAACCCTCCCCCCCGGTCATCTTCGACTTCCTATTTAGGAGTACCGATGGGCCCACCTCAAAAATACGCGAGGCCAAAATTTCAAAAAACCAAAATCGATTCTGGAAAAATGAAAAATAGGGGTGTCCTGGAGAGGATATTCCTTTTCTTTATATCTTTAGATATAACTTGATATATAGTCAACTGTACGCGAATATATGACTAGGAGGAATAGCCTATGAAAAAAGATCAAATTAAACTAGGCGATAAAGTCAAAGCTGTCTTTAGAAAATATGGCAAGCACATAATTATTGGAACAGTCTTTGAAATCAGCGAAGATGAACACGCATTAAATGGAACCTGGGTATCGATAAAGGTAACTGGAGGAAATATGAATGATCCTCATGTTGGTTGGCTAGTTAAAAACAACATCAATGTCTTAGTTCCCATTAGCGATGTTAAGGAGGTGATTAAATAATGAGAGATAGAATTAATGTGTCTACTTGGATAGATAATTTCCTTAATGGAAAATATGAATCTAAAGATGTTAAAACTCAAATAGAAGCTGGTTGGTATGACTGGTTTTGCAAGGATTCATCTTTAGCAAGAAAAACCCAAATCATGGGTGGCATTATTAGACAAATTAAAGCTGGTGGGAAGGTTGACTTAAATAACTGGTATGTTTGGTTTAAAAATAACTGTCCTCTCAACGGCCCTCTATATGACGATTTTAGATTTGCTGATATCGCTACTAGCGATGTTGTGTTTACAATTCAAATCAATTGCTGTTGGAATAAACACAGATACGCAGTTTATGGAAGAACTCCAGATGGAAAAGGACACTGGCATGAACCACTGTTTGAAACAGATTCAGTTTTGAGGTTGGTAATGTGGTTCAATTTTAAGTGGTGATTGGCCTCGATTAATTACGC
Source organism: Bacilli bacterium (assembly GCA_017447305.1). Lineage (GTDB taxonomy): Bacteria > Bacillota_I > Bacilli_A > RFN20 > CAG-826 > RGIG3315. The sequence continues at coordinate 10,376 of JAFSNY010000073.1, forward strand.
AATAATAATGAATCCTTTCTTAACTACTTGTAGATAAGAACTGCTAATTATGGTATGATATTACCCAATCAGGGAATTTTACTGTATGAGTAGTCACATTGATTTTAATGAAACGAAGACAAATAGAGAAATAATGTCTATTCTTTTAAGCGACCACACGACAAATAAAAATATTATGTGGTGTACTAGTGACTATTCAAAAAATGGAAAATCTTATCTTCCTGACAGCGAAATACTTATAGAGAATATTACCGGAAATAATCAAGATATCATCAGACCTAGAATATCTAAACTCAAGAGCGAGAAAAGGCAAAGAAGCAAAGACATGGCAGAGGTTTTCACCCCGTCATGGATTTGTAACAAACAAAACAATCTTGTTGATAATGATTGGTTTGGTTATATTGGTGCTTTCAACGATGAAACTGAAAATGGGTGGATTACGAAAGATAAAGTAATTTTCCCAGAAAACAGAATGTGGAAATCGTATGTTGCTGAGCAAAGGATGGAGATTACATGTGGTGAGGCTCCTTATTTGACCTCTAGATATGACACAACAACTGGTGAATATATTGAACCAAAAAACAGAATAGGTTTATTGGATAGAAAATTGAGAGTTATATCAGAAAACGCTCTTTCAGATGAAGAATGGATCGATAGCGCTTTAATAGCGTTAAAAAGTATTTACGGATACGAATTTCAAGGCGATAGTCTTCTCATTGCTAGAGAGAATCTTTATTTAACTTTTTGTGATTATTATGCTGACAAATTTGGAACAGAACCGTCATTAGACTTGCTTAAAATGGTGGCAACAATTATCAGTTGGAATTTATGGCAAATGGATGGTCTCAAAATGGTAGTTCCTAATTCTTGTGGCATTAGAAAAAACATCAAAGTAACTATTTTTGGTGATGAGGAAACTTTTGAAGATTGTGAAGGATGCTTGAAAAATGATATTCACAAGCACAACGGTCTCTATTGTAAGGTAATGGATTGGGAAAAAGAAAAGCCAATCGAATTTATTAAATTGATGAAAGGCAATGTTTATGGCGGATTCTAGTTTGCTGGACAAAATTATTGTTGGGCGTGTCATTCCTCATATCTATGCCTTTTCAACCAACACTATCCCTAACTATCTTAAGGTTGGAGATACATATCGTTCTGTCGATGAAAGGTTGAACGAGTGGAAAAGATATTTTAGTGACCTTACTCCTGTTTTTAGTAGAGAAGCAACTGTTAGCGATTCTGTGTATTTTAGAGACTATTCTCTTCATAAATTTTTGACTGATGAAAAAGGAAAAATACGTTTACTTCCTTCTTCTCCTGATTTTCCAACAGGAATCTATTATTCAAATGAATTTTTTAAGGATGTTATTTCTCAGGAATTAGACGAAGGCATTGAAGACATCGCTGATGATTATAATAAGTCTGGCCATAAGTATGATTTTTATGACATAAATAAAAGACTGCCAAAGCCATTCGTCTATGCTAGGACTGAAGATTTTAAACCTAGACCAAACCAACAAGAAACAATAGACAAATTCTTGTATGCGATAAAACATGGCAGAACTAATTTGTTAATGTATGCTGTCATGAGATTTGGTAAATCTTTCACTTCTATGTGTTGTGCCAAGGAAATGAAAGCAAAATGCGTTGTGGTGGTTACTGCAAAAGCTGATGTCGAGGATGAATGGAAGCAAACGGTTGAAACTCATAAGTCTTTTGCTGATTATAATTTCATCACATCCAAGGAATTAAGAAGAGACAATAAAATAATTAGTAAGTGCCTTGGCCGTGGACAAAAGGCTGTAGTGTTTCTGACGTTACAAGATTTATGTGGCAAAGAAATTAAAGAAAAACACAAAGAGTTATTCGGAAAGAAAAAGTTTATAGATCTTTTAATCGTGGATGAAACTCATTTTGGTGCAAGAGCAGATGAATTTGGATTAGTCCTTAAAGAAGATGAAAGGGATATCAATGTTTCAGACTACTCAAAAGAAGAAATTACTTCAAGTGAAGCGGCCGAGATTTATAAACATTTAAATCGCAAAATAACTCTCCATCTTTCTGGTACACCATATAAATTGCTAATGGGTAGCGAATTCACTAAAGAAGACATAATTTGTTTCTGTCAATTTTCAGACATAATCCAAGCACAAGAAAAATGGAATAGTGAATGGCTTCTAAAAGATATTTATGATAATAAAAAGTGCGAAGAGTTTGGAAAGAAAATTGGCGATCCTGTTAGAGAATGGGATAATCCATACTTTGGTTTCCCAAAAATGATTCGTTTCGCTTTTAATCCTAATTCGAGTACCCAACAAAAATTAGCAGAACTAGAGAAACAAGGATACACATTTGCTTTTTCAAGATTGTTTAGACCGAAGTCGATTAAAAAAGTTGACAGCAACGAGCACAAACAATTTATCCACGAAAAAGAAATATTAGACTTATTTAAAGCCATTGATGGAAGTAAAGAAGATAGTAATATTTTTCCATTTTTGAACTATGAAAAAATACAAAAGGGGAAAATGTGTAGACATATGGTTATTGTTCTTCCATATTGCGCTTCATGTGATGCTCTTGAACAATTACTGATTGACCATGGTAGCGAATTTATACACCTCAAGGATTATGAAATAATCAACATTAGTGGTGTTGATAATACCAAAAGATACAAAGTACACGAAGTAATCAACAAAATTAAAGACTGTGAATTGCAAGACAAGAAAACAATTACATTAACTGTCCAGAGAATGCTAACTGGTTCTACCGTTAGAGAATGGGATACCATGATTTATCTAAAAGACACTGCATCTCCTCAGGAATATGACCAGGCCATTTTCAGGTTGCAAAATCAATATGTTACTTCAGCTTTGGATGATAAGACTAATGAGGTGATTAAAATTGATTTAAAACCTCAAACACTATTGGTTGATTTTGCTCCTAATAGAATGTTCTATATGCAAGAAAAGAAAGCACAAATTTACAATGCAAACGTTGATAAAAGTGGTAACAGTAAATTAGGAGAACGAATAAGAGAAGAACTTAGAATATCGCCTATTATTGTGCTTAATAAAGACAAAATGGATATTGTCGAAGAAACAAATATTTTAGAAGCGATTTCAAATTACAACATGGATAAGGGTATTAGCGAGGAAGTATTGGAAATACCAGTTGACTTATCTGTGTTAGAAAACAAATCTCTTTTAGAAGTTTTTTCCTCTGAACAAGAGATGAATTCTAAAGCCGGAATTGAGACAAAAGCCGGAAACGGAAACGAAAGAGAACTCGATGTTAATGATGAAACTTCCGAAAGTGGTAGCAACGAAAAAACAAATAAAAAAAACAGCACAAGCAATCCAGATGATGAAAAGATCGTATTGGCGAAAAAGATAAGGAATTATTATAGAAGAATACTTTTGTTTGCATTTTTGACTAAACAAAAAGTTATTTCTCTCGAAGATATTGTTAAAGTTATCGATAAAGGAGAAAACGCTAGGATTTCAAACAACATCGGCTTAAGCAAAAGCATATTGAAAACCCTTTTTGGTAGTTACAAAGATTTATTCGCTTTGAGCAGTCTTGATTACAAAATACAAGATATTAATTCTCTTTCTCTCAATGCCGCTTTATCTCCAGATGACAAGATCAATATAGCGATTCAAAAATTTGGAAAGTTGGGAGAAGCTACAGTAGTTACTCCTACGAAGATTTGTGATGATATTGTTGGATTATATGAAAGTAATTATCTAAAGGCATGCTTAGATAACGGTTTGAAAGTACTTGATATTGCTAGTGTATGCGGAGAATTTGCTGTATCTTTTTCAAAACGTATGAAAAGCATTGGCTTTTCAAACAATGATATAAGTTCTTTTATCTTTTCCATTCCAAAGAGTAATGTTTGTTATGAATTAACTAGAAAAGTCTATGAAATGTTGGGCTTGAATATTGATTGTGTTGCTGAAAAGTTTAATTCATATTCATGCATACAACAGGATATTTCTCTGGATGATGTAGCGAAAAGAATAAGAGTAAATGGCAAATTTAGACATAATGATTTAAAAAAGGAGAGTGGTAGGATGATTAAATTTGGAGCTATTGTTGGCAATCCGCCATATAACGAAATTGTTGAAAAAGACGTAAAAAATTCAACTGCCTCAAAGCAATTATTCCCTGCTTTCATCGAGCTGAGTGTCAAATTACAAGCGCCTTTTGTTTCTTTGATTACTCCTTCACGATGGTTTGTTGGAGGTGAACAAGCTGGTTATTTCCCAAAACTGAGATCCTTTTTTAAAGAGAACAACCATATTTCAAAATTAATTCACTACCCTAATCATACTGAAGTATTCAAGGATGTTAATATCACAGGAGGGATTAGTTACTTCCTATACGACATCAATTATGACGGCAATGCAAAAAATACGGAGTTTATTATTATAAACAACAATGTATCCTCTTCTGAAATTAGGCCTTTATTCGAACCGGGAGTCGATATTGTATTTGCGAATAGTCAGCACTATGCAATTATGAAAAAGATTACTGACCATCCTGGTTTCTTACCATTCAATAAAATAATAGGGGAATGGAATTCCTTTGGGATTGTCGGAAAAAAGACAGTGCTACTTCCTATTTCTTCTGATACCTATTTCGACAACTCCATTCGTTTGCAATGTGCTTATGAAGAAAACAGATATGTTTCAGAAGATAAAATTACAAAAAATATGGATATAGTTAAGTCTTGGAAAGTTTTCACATCCAAAGGAAATGGTGGTGCTGGAACATTATATGATGGTAAGCAAGTAAATATTATTGGGAAATCATATTTGGCTGAACCATTGAGTGCATGTACTGACTCCTTGATACCGGTTGGCAAATTTTCCACAAAGGCGGAAGCAGAATCGGTCCTAAAATATATGAAAACTAAGTTTTTGAGGTTTATGGTCGGAATATTAAAAGTTTCTCAAAATATATATCAAAATGTTTATAAACTAGTTCCAATGCAAGATTTCTCAAGTAAATCTGATATTGATTGGTCACTTCCTGTATCAGATATTGATAAGCAGCTTTACAAAAAATACTCTTTGACTAAAGAAGAAACACAATACATTGAAGATATTATTAAACCGATGGTGTAGGCATGGCAAATTTATTTGATATCATCAATCCTAATTTCTTTGGGGTACTAGCTGGAAGAAACAGAGTATCTAACTTTTTGTTGATTACAGAAGTATCTAGTTTTTTCGGTTCTCAAATTACTGTAGAGCGCAAAAGACTAATTGATTATATCGCTGAACAAATCAAGATAATGCATATTGAAGACGTTGGCGATGATGTGAATGAAGAATATTCATATGAGTTGTCTGGTCTCACAAATCAATATAATCAAAAGGCTAATATCTTTATCTCTTATCTAGAAAAAAGGGGATGGTTAGACAAAGACAGAAATCCTGACTTTGTAGATATTGTTTCAAGAACTGATGCTTTCTTAGAGATTTTTGATTCTTTGATGAAACTTATTCAAGAAGAAACGGATGCTAAAGAACAATCTACCTCTTTGCTGTCTTTATATAGGAATATAAGAGGTTTTGATTACAAAAATGCCACATCTTCTGTGGAAAGTATTGAAATTGCTTCGAAAGAACTTGAAAAATCAATTCTTTCAATCAACTCCAAAATAAAAAGGTTTGTTGATAAGACCATGTCTGACACTTCTTTGGATGAAAGGGAAATTCTTAAGAGATTGACTATTGACTATCAAAAGCTTTCTGCCTTTGTTTCGTTCCATAATCTTTATACCAAGAACAATCCTAATAAATATCAAATTGAAATCATCAACAAGATTTATAGTTTGCAAGAAGAAGATTCGATGAATCAGTTAATTGATGATTATTGTAAGACCAAAGGTCTTAATATTGAGGATGAGTCAGAAAGGTTTAAAGCTAAACGATACATAGAAACTGTATTTGAAGAAGTGTTGTCTCAAATGGAGACGATTGAAAAATCACTTTCAGCTATTGCTGGTAGAAACTATTCTTATACATCCAGTTCTGTTGACAGAATTAATTTCAGACTTAATAACGAAAGAGATATCAAAGGTGATATTAATAATCTCTTGAAATCTATTAAACAATCTTCTCTTGGAGATGAGTTTGAAACTGATTTTGATTTTTATTCCTTTGACCAGACTGACAACAAATCACTCTTCACTGCAAGGGCTTTGTCCAAGATTGCTCCTAAAGAAACACCGTTTGTTAAACACGAAGTTAATCTAGAGGCCTTAGCAAAAGCCGAAGAATTGATAAGACAAAGAGAAATGTATTCAATCCAGGCTGTTAATAAATTTGTTCTTGAACAGCTAGGTGAGAGAAACAAAATGTCTGCTAATGAGCTGTTCATAGACAATATTGAAAACTTTATTAAAATGATGCTCGTCCCTGTATATAGCACAAATAGCGGCTCCTCTTACACGGTTAAGAAGTTGAAGGACAAAACATTTGATTGCTTAAGATACATTGTTGATAATTACGAAATTATTAAAAAGGAGGGAGAAACAAGATGACAAAAAGTGAAGCATTAAAACAGTTTAACGAAGAATATGGAAAACTAAAGGATTCTGAAAGAGAAATTTTTACCAAAATCTCTTTAAAACTTTTAGATGAAACATTTATTGTTCGCGAAAAAGAAAATGAACGCAAAGACTATTCCAATGCAAAAGAATTAATTCCTTCCCTTAGACCATATTTTGCAATTATGGACTTTGCTCTTAATCATGATGCTGAAAAGGGCATTATCTTTATTAAAACTGAATTGGATAGCAATAGAGTTAGACTCAATAAACTTGAGACGGTTACAACTTTGGTGCTTAGATCCATTGCTTATGATGAAAGCAGAAAAGCATCTATCAATTCACAAATTTCAACAACTGTGAATCATGTTGCATCCGAAATTACAAAAACTGAAATATACAATTCCTTCGATGGAAGAAGTGTTGAATTCAGAAATGTTTTAAAGACATTAAGAAGATATAAACTCATTGATTTCAATGGCGACATTACTGTTGGAACTACACCTATCGTTATTTATAAAACGATAAGTTTGGTGGTGGATTCAACCAGCCTTGATGAGCTCAATGAAAGAATAACCAAATATAAAGGAGCGTCAACAAATGAAGAAGATAAAGAAATTGAGATTGATTAATTGGCATTTCTTTGAAGATCAGGAAATTGACTTCTCCGATATAAATGTCATCACTGGTGAAAACGGTACAGGTAAATCAACAATTCTTGATGCCATTCACTATTTGCAAAGTGGTGGAACATGTAAATTTAACATGGCCGCCAATACACTTTCTCATGGCAGAACTGTTGAGAATTATTTAAAGGCCAGAATAGGTGTTGAAAATAAAGAATTTTTAAGAGAACAATCAGATATTATTGGCCATGTTGCTATGGAATATTTTGATACGCTTTTAAACAAAACATATATTTTAGGATGCGTTATCCAATTAGTTAGTAATCAATTATCATCTGTAGATTTTTATGAAATAAAAGGTGAAAAATGGAATGATGCATTGTTCTTCACCGAAAGCGGCAATGTCAGAAGTTATGATAGCCTCTATAGAGAAGGTCAAGCTCAAAGACTAAATATTGTTAGAGTTGGACAACCAAGGTCTAGTAATGCTGCAAGAGCAAAAGCTGTTAGAGATGCATTAGGCGTTCCAGAGAAATATGACACATTGTTTACCAAAGCAATGTCTTTTGAACCACTTAACGACATTAACAGATTTGCTATTGATTTCTTACTACCAGAACAAGCTATTGATTTAACAACCATCAAAGGCTCAATGGACGACTATAGAGAATTACAGGTCATTCTCCAAAATGAATTGAGAAGAAAAGAGCTTCTTGAACCAATTTTCAATTACAAAGATAGATATGAACTGGCTCTCAAAGAAAAAGATGCCTTTGATTTACTTATGATTAAGGCGACTATCCAAATGGAAGATGAGTCAATTAAAATCAATAATCGTGAAATTGAAAAAGCAGAAACCGTTATTAAATCAAACGAAAAGCTTATTGAAAAACACAATACCGATAAACTTAATTACGAAATAGAAGCAAAACGTTTAGAAGATGACGAAGCATATAATGCTTTAAATGAGGCAAAGAGGCTTCAAAAACAATGTCTAGAGGAAATTGCTAAGGTACAAAGAGAAATCAAGTCCTGGAAGTCTTTAATTGATGAAGAATCCAGTCTAGCTAATAAACTTGGCACATCTTTAGACCTATCTAACGTTATCAATAGGAAAAACTACCAGGATTATTTAAATGTTTTGTTGAAATATAAAGAAAGACTTGAAGATATCTCCAATAAAAACGAAGAAGATTGGAAAGCTGCAAGTATTGAATCCAAGAAACTCGAAGATATTCTTCGTGAATTAGATAAAGAAATTAAGAGCCTTGAAGCTGGATCATATGATTATCCGCCATATGTGAACCAACTTGTCGAGAATATCAAACAAGAAATCCTTAATAAGAAAGGCATATCTAATCCTCAAATATTACCATTCTGTAATCTCTTGGAGATCAAGGAAGAAGAATGGAGATACGCAGTTGAAGGATATTTAGATAGAAGCAGATTTGATTTATTTATCGGCAAGAGGGATTTTGTTAACATTGCAAAAGAATGCTTTGAGAGAAATCCAAAATTAAAAGATTATTATGGTGTTGGTGTTATTACATCATTGCCTTCCAGCCAAGAATTAAATCCAAATTCGTTAGCTAATAAAGTTCAAGCTGTTAGATTTGATGAATCAAAGCAAGCATATGTTGAATTAACTGAGCCAACTAATTATTTAAGATTCCTTTTAAATGATATTATTTGTGTTGAATCTGTTAACGATTTTGTTGAAGGCCAACGCGCTATTACCAAAGAAGGTGTCTATTTCGATGGTCACACAATTAAGCACGTTAATAAAGAGGCTGGCTTAAAATCTTATATTGGTCAAGAATCAATTAAACTTCGTTTAGCCAAAGCACAGGAAGAAAGAAAAAAGATTTCTGGTGACAAAGCCACATTTGATAAGACTATTTCAACATGCAATGTCTTAAGACAAAGAATCAAAGAATCTTCTATCAAAGAATTGCTTGGATACAACAATCTCTGGGAAGAAGAAACCTCATTGGCTAAAAACGAAAAAGGTCTTGAGGATAGAATTAAAGAACTTGTTGAAGGCAATGATGATCTTCTTAATAGAAGCGAAACGATTGCTCGCTATAAGAAAATGTCATTTAAGGAAAAGGTTGAAGCTGACAAGTTAACCGAAGAGAATAAAAAACTCGATAGAAGCATTGGTGAAAGAAGCAATTCCAATAAGACATCAGCAGAAAAGATTAAAGACAAAACTGCTGAGTTCGATGGCAAACTTTCACTATGCCTTGAGAAGAATGCTGATATCAAAGATATGATTGATTCATTGTCCGAAAATTTAGAAGGTAAGAAGTTATATGATATGGCCTTCCAACGTTCAGGAACAGCTTCTGCTCAAATCAAGAACTATGAACAGGTTATTAGTAGGGCAATATCAGATTATTGTCACTCATATCCGAACGAGTTGAAACCTGAATTAGATAATTATCTATCATTCGTTAAAAGATATAACAAAATTGTTAATGATGAATTAGCAAAACTTGAGCCAGATGTCGAGAAAGCTAGAGAAAGATCCGTTCAAGAGTTACGTGAACACTTTATTTCAAAAATTAGAAATGCTATCACAAACGCTAAGATGGATATCAACGAGCTCAATAGAGTTTTGAAGAAGCATCCATTTGGTACTGATAGTGAGGTATTCGAATTCTATACCCAAAGAAGTAAAGATTTATTGCTTGCTGGAGTCTATCGCATTGCGATGGATACAAATCAAGACACTGTTGAAAACAATATCTTAACTGAAGATTTGGACGCTGAGAGTCAGGAGACAATGAAGAAGGTCTTTGAAGTGTTATCAACAAATGAAGATGACAATGATTTCAAGAAGTTAAGAAAAGAATTGTTAGATTACCGTAATTACTTAAATTACGATATCAAAATTAATATTAATAATAGTGCAGATACATTGTTCTATAGTAAGAACCAAGATTCTAAATCTGGTGGAGAAACACAGACTCCTTTCTATGCTCTTATTGCTGGAGCATTTCAAAGCGTTGTTAGCCTTCCAGAGAAGAATAAACTTTCACCATGTTCGTTAGTTGTATTTGATGAAGCATTCAACAACATGGATGGTGAAAGAATCAAGCAAATGTTGGAATTCTATAAAGAATTAAATATTCAATTAATCATCTCTGTTCCTTCATCCAGATTTGGATACATTTCTCCATACGCAGACAACATTATCTCGCTTGCTAAAGTAGATAATAGTGTTGCTGTGTTTGAAACAATTGCTAGAGAGGCTAAAAAATGAGTTTAGAAGTAGAAATCTTAACAGCTCTTTTAAATGCCTATGAAAGAAGCAAAGTATCCAAAGGACAAAATAAAGTCCATAAGGATATTAAGTTAGACATCACTCATAGTGTTTTTGATAAACACAGAAACAATGATAATGGTGAACTTGATGTTGCTGTTCAAAGGGTTGAAAGAGCAGGATTTGCTAAACCGTCTTATACAAGAAATGGTCAATTGCAGTGTTTAGTTTTAAATTTAGATGATGAATCAATAGAAAAACTATATAAATACCTCAAAAGAGCCAATCCTAGGGATTTAATCGCACGTTATAAGGAATTGTTCCAAACAAAATTAAACAGCTGTCAGATAGTTAGAGATTTCTCCATAAGAATGTTGGAGCTTTTAGATGAAAAGAAATTGTCAACCGTTCAACAATATGGCCCTACTGAAAATGATTTATCTGATATATGCAAAGCCATTGAGGCTATGTCTTCATTAGAAGAAGATGTCCAAGAGAGAATCTTCTGCGCCAAGTTATTTTCGAATTCAAAGAGATTCAATGACTTAAGAGGTAAAATTTCAAAAATTATCAGAGAATTTTCTGATGAACCATTTGACGAAGAGGAAGACGTTATTGCGAGTATGGGTGTTATCAAAAATACTGCCTATGCATTTATTAAAGGTGATCTAACCATAAAGCTAAACAATCAAGTAATTAATCTTGGAGATTATGGACAGCCACTTGCTTTATCGGACACCGCTATCAAATCAATTGATGTACTTCAAGTATCTGCAACATCCTTATATACAATAGAAAATTTAACATCGTTTGATGTTTTTAATAAAAAAGATACGGTTGTAATCTATTTGGGTGGTTTTCATAACGCTGTAAAAAGAGAGCTGATTAAAAAAATATATAATGTCGTTCCTCAAATCGAATGCTTTCACTATGGAGATATTGATGCCGGTGGATTTTATATTTTGAACCATCTTAGAAATAAAACCGGTATTAAGTTTCAACCGTTTATGATGAGTATAATTGAACTCGAGAAGTATAAAAATAATTGTAAAACTTTAACTTCTAACGATAAGACAAGATTAATGAAAATGGAAATTGATCCAGCATTTTTAGAGTTTAAACCAACAATTTTGTTTATGCTAAGAAACAATATCAAATTAGAACAGGAGGCAGAAAATTAATATGAAAAGCAATGAATTGTCAAAATATTTAGAAAAGCTCCTTTCCGATTCTAATTTTCGTTCAATATTAATTGATGGTCCGTGGGGTTGTGGAAAGACATACGAAGTGCAGGAATATATCAAAAAGAACAAGAAAAAATGCGTTTATGTCTCTCTCTTCGGATTAGAAACAATCGACGAAATCAATACTGAGATTTATAAACAGTCTCATAAATGCCGTTTGAAAATGGCAAAAATGACAAATGTTTTAAGCAAAGCAATTTCTCCGGTTAAATATGTTAATAATGTTGCTGACGCTTTAGCATTTCAACTTAATGATATTGATACAACTAAGATAAAAAAATCAAAGGTAGTCTTTTTGGATGATTTAGAAAGATTATCAAAAGGAATTGAGTATAGAGATCTAGTCGGTTATATAAATAGACTTTTTATGAACGAAGTAAGGGTGGTTTGCCTAGTTTCATTAAAAGGCTTCGATAACGATAAGGATAGATTAAATGACTTTTTAGAATTTAGAGAAAAAGTATTTGATTCTTGCCTTTCCATAAGTAGCACTGCTCCAGATGTTTTTGATAATCTTTTTAAGGAATTTGTGATTCCAAATTGTCAATTAATTTATCCATTATTTGGCGACAATATCAGAATGGCAAAGAATATAGCTTTGTTCTATAAAGATGTAAACAAACAAATTAATTTGCTAAAAATAGATCAAAAGAGATTGAGCAATTATGAAATATTAAAAGTTTGTGCTTACACTGTTTTGTCGGTTGTTGGTTATAACAAAGAAAAGCCATCATTTGGAGAAAGAGAAAATTACTCTAAATTCTATTATGAGTACGAGTGCCAAGAATATGGCGAAAACATAACCAATGGTCTTGCTAAGTACTTTCCAGCCAAGCAAAGCGCTGAGGATGATAATTATTTAAAACCATTTACTCAAGCCCTTATTAATTATTTTCTATATAGAGAGTTTGTAGGCTTTGCTGATGCTATTACAGTTAATGATCCTAGGAAAGTGGATATTCTAGAACAGCATCCGTTTTATCTTTCTGAAGAAAACAAAGCAAAATATTTTGAGGAATTTCAGAAAAGAGTTAATGAATCTGAAACTTGGGATGACAACTATGAAAAATGCGTAAGAGCAATTTATTCAGATACTGATTTTGAATTATCGGATGATACCATTAGAAAGCTAGCAAGATTAGAACTTAAATCAAAAGGAAAAACATATATTGATGAGAGTTCAATTGCCTTTGATTATTTTCCTGGAGGAGTAGGCAACTCTGAAAAAACAAAACATTTTATAAATGTTTACCAAGAGGAATATATTAAAGTTGTTTTCGACAGTATAACTGATGAAATAGAGAAGACGATTACCGCCAAAGACTATGGAACAGCTGTAGATTTATTGGAAAAAATACAATTTCAGAAGAACGATAAAATTAAAGAACTCCTTTTGAAAAATTCGTTTTTCATTCCTGATTTATCTGGAGATATATCTGAAACAGAGTGGACGTTTTGCCACAAAGTTGCTGAGGCGGCATCTAGATTAGAACTAAAAGAAGAATACAAGACAACAATTAAAAACATTTATAAAGAATCCAGTGTTAAAAACAACACTTTAAAAATTCGATTATGGGCCTTAGTTTTTTACAAAGTTGATAACACTTTCAAACAAGCTGAATTAAATTGATGTGGGCTTTTTTGTTTCAAACTGGTTAAGAGGGTTTAACCCTCGTGTCTGTCCAGTTTTTATAAGGGGTTTAAAGAGTAACCCTATATGAATCTCAACCAGGTGTTCTAGAAATAGTAAATATATTAAAAATCTTCAAAAAAGTAATAAAAAACACGTATTTTTACGTACGTGTCTCGACAATTGAAGATGGCGGAGGAAGAGGGATTTGAACCCTCGCTCCTATTACAGACTACGAGCTTTCCAAGCCCGCCCCTTCAGCCTCTTGGGTATTCCTCCGTGTTTTGGCTGCGATTAGTATTATATCTAAACAATTCTTAACTGTAAAA
>JAFSNY010000074.1 GCA_017447305.1 Bacilli bacterium
AGCAAATATACCCAGGCTTATATTGATAAAAAAGTGAATTTGATTAACAATAGACCTAGGAAATGTAACAACTGGATATCTCCATCAAAATTGATGTCTGAAGCTATCTCTAAGTGTTGCAATTAACATTACAATTTACTAAAAAAATATATAATAGTAATATATGTTTGAAACAATTGTTGCTTTAGCTAGTGCGCCTGTTAAATCAGCGCTTGGAATCATCAGAGTTTCTGGTGGTGATTGTTTTGATATTGTAAGTAAGTGCTTTACTAAAGATATTAGAGCCATTGATAAAAGAACTGCATTAGTTGGTCATATCATTAATGACGATAAGATTATTGATGAAGTAGTGTTAATTGCTTATAAAGGACCAAAGAGTTTTACTGGTGAAGATTTAGTGGAAATCATGTGCCACGGATCCATCTTAATCGCTAACCAAATTATTAAAGTTTTATTAGCTAAAGGAGCCCGATTAGCGGAAAGAGGAGAGTTCTCCATGAGAGCGTATCTTAACGGAAGAATTGATCTTGTTCAAGCCGAAGCGATCAACGATGTTATCAACGCTCAAACGGAAGAGGCAAAAGACCTCTCGATGATGTCACTTAATGGAGATACATCTAATTTAATCTCTCCAATAAAGACAAAAATAGCGGATTTAATTGCGTTAATTGAAGTCAATATTGACTATCCAGAATATGAAGACATCGAAGTGGCAAATAAAGAAAAAATAGTCTCTTCAATCGATGAAATGATTCCAATAATTGATAATCTTGTCGATGATGGAGAAAAAGGCAAAATTATTAAAGATGGAATTAAGGTGGCGATTGTTGGAAAACCTAATGTTGGAAAGTCTTCCTTATTAAACGCTTTGATGGGAGAAGAAAAAGCGATTGTTACTGATATCGCAGGAACGACAAGAGATATTGTTGAAGGCGATGTGAACCTTAATGGCATTGTTTTACATCTCTTAGACACCGCAGGAATTAGAGAATCGGAAGATAAAGTTGAATCTATTGGCATTAAAAAAGCTAAGGACACAATTAATGAAGCAGAGTTAGTTATCGTTGTATTAGACGCGACTAGTGAACTTGATGACGAAGATAAAGAAATCTTAGAATTATCTAGAGATAAAACTAGAATCATTGTTTATAACAAAGCTGATATTAAGAAAGCTAAAGATGGCGTTTTAAGCATTTCCGCACTTAACAATGATATTTCCGCTTTAACAAATGAGATATATCGCGTTTTAGGTTTAAATGATTCTAATTTCAGACACCCATCATTAAATAATGTTAGACAAATCGGATTATTAAAGCAGGCTAAAGAAAGCCTAATTGATGCGAGAAATGATGCGTTAAATGATTTAGGTGTCGATTTAATTTCCGTTTCTTTAATGGATGCTTATACATCAATTCTTTCCATTTCTGGAGAGAACCATGATGTCGATATTTCAAGAGAAATATTCTCACGCTTCTGCGTTGGTAAATAAATATGATCTTTGATACTCACTGTCATTTAAATCATGAAGACCTATATAAAGATATTGATGAATATATTAACCGCGCGAAAGAAGTCGGTGTTAAAACTTTTTTAGTGGTTGGATATGATAAACAGTCATCTCTTTTAGCTATTAAAATCGCTGAAAAATATGATTTTATCTACGCGGCAATAGGATATCACCCAACTGAAATTAATAATTTAAGTGAAGAAGATTTTAACGACATAATGAAACTTTTAGATCACCCAAAGGTCAAAGCCCTTGGTGAAATTGGTTTAGATTATTATTGGGTAAAGGATGAAAAAGAAAGAGAATTACAAAAAGAATACTTTATCCGTCAAATCAAAGAAGCTAACAAGCATAAAAAACCAATCAGTATTCATAATCGAGATGCGATTAATGATTGTTTAACTATACTAAAAGAAAATCATGTAGATATGGGCGGAGTAATGCATTGTTATTCTGGTAGCGTTGAAAGTATGTATGAATTCATTAAATGTGGAATGTACATATCTTTAGGCGGTCCGGTGACATTTAAGAATGCGAAAACCCCAAAAGAAGTAGCAGAGAAAATAGATCTTGATAAACTTCTTGTCGAAACAGATTCTCCATACCTTGCGCCTCACCCATATCGGGGAACACAAAATGAACCAGCGAGAATCAAATTAGTGGTGGAAGAAATCGCTCGTTTGAGGAATGTCAAAGAAGAGGAAATTGAAGACGCAACTTACCGTAATTCATGCAAGTTGTTTCACGTGTAAATTTATGTATCTAAATGGCGTTTTAATAGTGGAGGGTAAGGATGACGAAACCCTAATAAAGTCGTTTCTAGAAGTTCATGTTTTTAAGAGCGATGGCTATAATATTAGAAACGAAGACATAAAGTTTCTAAATAAGGCTGCAAAACTATATAAAATCATCGTTTTAACCGATCCTGATGAAGCAGGAGAAAGAATTAGAAAAAGAATTAATGAAAACGTAGAAAATACATACAATGTATTTCTAGATAGAAGTCTATGCAACAAACATGGCAAACATGGAGTTGCTGAATCGACGAAACAGCACATCTTAGAAAGACTCAAAGATTACATCACTCTAGAATCGCCAAAAATTGGAAATGTTACAATATCTCAATTAAATCAACTTGGCTTAAATGGCGATTCTAAGGCTAAAGAAAAAAGAGATTATATTTGCAAGCACTTTTCTTTAGGGGTTTGTAACGGAAAAACTATGCTAGAAAGGCTAAATTTGCTTAATATTAAAATCGAAGAAATAATCGAGGCGTTAAGGGAATATGGAGATTAATAGAGATAACGTAATTGAGATATGTCGAAAGTCAGATATTCGCCCAAGCAAAGACTATGGGCAGAACTTTTTGATTGAGCCAGATGCCTCAAGAAGAATAGTGGAAGAACTTGATATCAAAGATGGCGATAAAGTATTAGAAATTGGACCTGGAATTGGATCTGTTACACATTTCCTTTCTTCTTATCCAAACGAGATTGATGTTGTTGATATTGATAATAAAATGGTGTCTTTCCTTAATGTTTTTTATTCTGAACACAAAAATATCCACGTTATCGAAAACGATATTAGAAAGCACGACATATCTAAATATCAAAAAATTATTGGCAATCTTCCTTATAACATTACAACAGAAATAATTACTTCCCTTCTTTTAAGAGATAGCGAAGCAAAAACAGTTGTGTTGATGTGTCAGCTTGAGACTTTTAATCACTTCTATGATGTTAAGGGTAGTGAATATGGACCCACTAGTGTATTAATCCATTTAAGAGGAACAATAGATAAATCATTCATGGTGAAAAGAGGATGCTTTTATCCAGTTCCTAATGTTGATTCGATAGTGTTTAAAATAACAATCGAAGATAAATATGATAAGAACGAAGTTATCAGTGCGTATAAGCTTTCAAAAAGTTTATTTCTAAATAGGAGAAAAACGATTCTTAATAACTTAGGAAATTATCTTAAAGATAAAGAAAAAGCAAATGTGTATTTAACGGAGTTAAATATTTTACCAAATCTTCGTCCAGAGCAAATTCCTCCGGAAAAGTATTTGGAACTTTCAAAATTACTCAATGTTTGAGTAAATTTATAAGAAAATATACAATATAGGTGAACTTATGATATCAGTAAAAAGTTACGCGAAAATTAATATCGCTCTTAATGTTGTGGGCAAAACAGAAAACAGATATCACTTATTGGATTCTGTTGTCCTTCCTGTTGAACTCCATGACACGATTATTTTACAAAACCTTAAAAATGGTATTGAGACATATGTTACTGTTGATGACTTTTCACAGGGATCAATTGAATACAATATCGCTTCTTTCGCTATCGATAAATTAGCGTCGATGTATGGTTTTAAGAATAAGTTTAGAGTGTACATTCATAAAGTTATTCCTATGCAAGCTGGTCTTGGTGGCGGTTCATCTAACGCAGCGTTCACCATGAAAGCGGTTATTAAACAACTAAAATTAAATGTTTCAGATGAAACACTACTTGATATAGCTAAAACATTAGGCGCGGATGTTCCTTTCTTTATTAAATGCGTTCCAGCAAGAATGAGAGGAATTGGAGAGATTCTTGATCCAATTACCGTCAAAAATAATTATTATGTTTTGATTGTTAAACCATTTGAAGGATTATCCACTGCGACAGTGTTTGAAAAAGCCGACCAATTAGAACTTAAAACCGGGAATATTGAAGATGTTATCAAAGCGTTAGAAACCGGAGATGATGAATTATTAGCTAATTCTATTGTTAATTCATTAGAAGAGGCCGCGACATCATATATCCCAGAAATCGCTAGAATTAAGAAAATATTATATTCTTTCGGGCTTAAGATAGTTGGAATGACCGGTTCAGGATCTTCTGTAGTTGCCTTAAGCCAAGATAAGAAACTTCTTAAGAAAATTGAAAAAGAATTAGAAAACGACTATCAAGTTGAAGTAACGAGGGTTCTTAAATAATGAAAAAATATGCGATCGTTCTTGCAGCTGGTAAAGGGACGAGAATGAAATCCCTTATTGGTGATCACACAAAAGTATCATATCCAATTATGGGCAAACCCATTATTGAATACGTTTTAGACACAATTAAACCATTAGGATTTGATGAAACAATTGTTGTTGCAGGTTTTGGTGGGGAAATTACTAGAAAATTAGTGGGTGGTAGAGCGAAAGTAATCCAAGAAGATGAAGTGAGTGAAACAGCCTCTTCCGTAAATATGAGTAGAAGCGAATTAGAAGGAAAAGAAGGGCTTACTTTAATCATTTACGGAGACCTTCCATTATTAACCACCGTTTCAATTGAAAGACTATTTAAAAAACATCTAAAGAACAATTGTGCGTTAACCATTATGACCTCAGTTTTAGAAAAACCAGAGGGGTATGCACGTATTATTCGTGATCATAAGTCCAACGTAATCCTCTCGGTTAAAGAAGAAAATAAGTGTGATGAATATCAAAAAGATATCAGCGAAGTAAATCCTGGTGTGTATGTTGTTTACAACAAATTATTATTCAAATATTTAGATAAAAACATCTACACAATTAGTGAAATAGTTGAGAAATTCGTAAAAGCTAAAGAGAAAGTTGAAACATATGTCTTAGAAGACGCGGTTGAGATTTTCTCGATTAATGATAGAGTTCAACTCGCTTATGGTGCGAGAGTTATTCGCAAAAGAGTTAATCATAGATTAATGCTTTCTGGAGTCTCAATCGAAGATCCAGACACCGCATATATTTCTCCAGATATTGAAATTGGACCAGATACGATTATTCTTCCTAACACCACTATTATGGGAAAGACAAAAATTGGATGTAATAACTGGATTGGACCAGATGCTTATCTTAATGACGTCACAATGGAAAATAATAACGTTGTTAGTTATTGCTGGATGAATAATGTCAAAATTGGCAACGATAACCACATTGAACCATATTCCAAATTAACTGAAGTTGAAATTGGAGATAAATGTTCAATTGAAAGTTTTGTTGAATTAAACAAAAAGAAAATCAAAACAGGATTAAAAGTTAAATAAATATGCTTATTATTGATAGCTTTGGTAAAAATGTTATTGTTGACGGAAATATTATTGGTTATCTAAGAGATAATACGATATTTGTTTCTGGAAGAAAGTTTGCAACAATTACCGATGATGGCCTAATTTACTTTGGAGAAAGAAATATTGGCTATGTCGATGATGATGGATCGATTTATGTTAATAATCGAGAAGTCGGATATATTGATGAAGATAAAAACTTTGTTTTCTATAAATCTATGGCATTTAAATCATAAAAAAGAAGGTGTTTAGTATGATTGCAATTGGAATTGACATTGGTGGTACCTCAATTAAAGGTGCAGCGGTAACAAAAGAAGGAAAAGTCCTTGATGTTTTTACCTTAGATGTATTAAAAGGTGACACTCAAGAAAAAGTAGTGAATAGCCTAATTGATATCGTTAACGAATACATTAAAAAACATAGATATAAGAAAGAAGAAATCCTTGGAATAGGATGTGGTGTTCCTGGCAGTATTGATTCTGTCAACGGAGTTGTTTCTTATTCTAATAACCTTAGATGGTCAGAACTTCCAATTGTTGAAATGATGGAAAAAGGCACTGGTCTTCCAGTAAGAATTACCAATGATGCGAACGCAGCCACCTTTGGTGAAGCTAAATTTGGCGCGGGTAAAGATTATAAAAATATCATCATGCTCACTCTTGGAACTGGTGTTGGTGGAGGAATCGTTGCAAACGGAGAACTCTACGAAGGTAACCAAGGTAAAGGTGCGGAAATGGGTCACACTGTTATTGTTATCGACGGCCATGAATGCACATGTGGTAGAAAAGGATGTTTTGAAACCTATGCTTCAGCGACCGCACTTATTAGGGACACCAAATTAGCGATGGAGAAAGATAAATCCTCATTAATGTGGGAAGAAGCTGATAAATTAGGAAAGGTTGATGGAAGAGTTGCGTTTAACGCTGAAAGAAGAGGCGACAAAACCGCTCACGAAGTTGTTGAAAACTATATCAAATATCTTTCTGAGGGAATTCTTAACTTTGCTAACATCTTTAGACCAGAAGCAGTCATCCTATCTGGCGGCATCGCTAATGAAGGCGACTATTTAACCAAAAGATTAGACGCATATTGCGCTAAAGAAAACTATGGATATAAGGGCACACCTAAGTTTGAAATTCTTGTTTCTAAACTCGGTTACGACTCTGGTAAAATCGGCGCAGCAGCCCTGTTCTTTAAATAAATAAAAATCCCCAATCTAATGGAGATACATATCAAAAAAGCGTTTGTTATGAACGCTTTTTGTTTACTATTTTTCTTGTTATTTCTTCTAACAAAGGCATATTTTTTTCAATGTCTTTTGCGAGGGCAATTTGACCTCTCGCACGGTTAAGATTCTGTTTTGGTCTTGTGACATTGAAGTATTTATCACCAGAAAGATAATCTTCGACGAACCTCATTGCGAGTTCGGTAGTGATCAGCCACGCACTGAAAGGAAGAAGGGATATTTCTTTCTCATTTAGGAAGCTTTTAGCTTTGGAATAATACCCATCTAAGTATGCTTCATATATTTCTGGAATAACTTTTAATTCATTTGGATCAACCGCATCTTCTGAGTCACCGGTAAAAAGAGAACGAATTGCGTCACCAAAGTCATATAGAACACTTCCTGGCATGACAGTGTCTAGGTCAATAACACATTTAACATCATTAGTCTTCTTATCAAATAAGATATTGTTAATTTTTGGATCGTTATGGATAACTCTAAATGAAATACTTCCATCAGCGATGCCATCTATAATAGTGCTGTATTTATCTTTGTGGTCATTGATGTAATCAATTTCCGCTTTTGCGTTCTTCGCTCTTCTAAATAGATTTGATTTTACAGCGTTCAAGAAATTTTTATATCTAATTTGTGTATTATGGAAGCTACCTAATTCATCTCCTAAACGTGAAACTTCAATACCATTTAATAATACGTGTAGTTCTCCGAAGGCCTTTCCTGTTCTTCTCGCAGATTCAATATCGGTAATTCTTTCGTAACAAATCGTGTTTTCAACGAAGTTATACATACGATAGAAATATCCATCCTTTAATATATAAGAATCATTAAAACACGTAGGAATAACCTCAAGAGTGTTTCCTCCACGACTCTTAATGTAGTCGGTAACATATTGAATCTTGTTCATTAATTGTTCGACATCACTAAAAGCGTCACTATTAATGACTTGGAAAATGTATTTCTTTAATGTGGTTTCAATAAGAAACGTTTTATTAATATGTCCTTTTCCGTGAGGAACGATATTTAAGATTTTCCCTTCGAAATTGAAATATGTCGCGACGTGTTTAATATCTTCGATTAATCCCATGTTTTCAGTATACCATTAACAACAAGATTATATGACAATAATTCTCATTTTCAAAACAAAAAGAGGTGGAAGTATTCCACCTCAATTGTTGTTTATAATCCTAGATTATTTTTTGGCTTTTGCTTTGATTGCAGCTTGTGCAGCAGCGAGTCTAGCAACAGGAACACGGAATGGTGAACAAGAGACATAGTCTAATCCAGCATTGTGATAGAATTCGATGGAGTTTGGTTCGCCACCGGTTTCACCACAGACACCGATATGGAGGTCTGGTCTTGTCTTACGGCCGTTTTCAACAGAGAGTTTGATGAGTTTACCAACACCATGTTGATCGAGTGTCTTGAACGGATCTTCTTCGAAAATCTTGTTGGCGTAATAATCTGGTAAGAACTTGGAAGCATCATCACGGCTGAAACCAAATGTCATTTGTGTTAAGTCATTGGTTCCGAAGGAGAAGAATTCTGCTTCTTCAGCGATTTCATCAGAGAGTAAGGCGGCACGTGGGATTTCAATCATTGTACCGACATGATATTTCATATCAACACCAGCGGCTTTGATGACTTCATCAGCGGTCTTACAAACGATAGCTTTGACGAATTTTAATTCTCTTAAGTCTAAGGTAAGAGGAATCATGATTTCTGGTTCGAGATGTAAACCTCTTCTAGCATTAACAGCGATAGCGGCTTTAATGATAGCCCTGGTTTGCATTTCACCGATTTCTGGATAGGAGACATCGAGACGGCATCCACGGTGACCCATCATTGGGTTGAATTCGTGGAGGTCTTCAATACGTTTCTTGATGAAGGCGACGCTGTGGCCAGTGGCTTTTGCGAGTTCTTCAATCTTGTCTTCTTCTTGTGGTAAGAATTCATGTAGTGGTGGATCGAGTAAACGAACATTAACACTCATGCCATCCATTTCTTCGAATAATCCTTCGAAGTCTTTTTGTTGTAATGGTTCGATTTCTGCTAAAGCAGCAATTCTTTCTTCTTTGGTTTCAGCTAAGATCATCTTTCTGAAGGAGAAGATCTTGTCTTTATCAAAGAACATGTGTTCTGTACGGCAAAGTCCAATACCTTGGGCGCCGAAGAGTTTGGCTTGATGTGCATCTCTTGGTTGATCAGCATTTGCTCTAACTTTTAAGGTTCTTGCAGCGTCAACCCATGCCATTAATCTACCAAAGTTACCTGAGGAGAGATCTGGTGCAACTTTCTTAATGTCACCAACATAGACACAACCTGTGGAACCATCAAGAGAGATAACATCGTTAGCGGTGTAAACTTTACCATCAATGGTAAGTGTTTTGGCTTCTTCATTGATTTCAGCAGCGGCGCAACCAGTGATACAGCATTTACCCATACCACGAGCAACGACAGCGGCGTGAGAGGTCATACCACCACGCATGGTGAGAATACCTTCGGAAGCAATCATACCGATAAGGTCTTCTGGGGAAGTTTCGGCACGAACGAGAATAACTTTTTCACCAGCATTATGTCTAGCTTCAGCTTCTTCTGCGGTGAAAGCTAATTTACCAGTTCCGGCACCTGGGCCAGCTGGGTTTCCTTTAGCGATTAAGCGATCTTTAGCAGCAGCTAAGTCATCTTTATCGAAGTTAGGTAATAATAATTTATCGAAGGAAACTGGGTCAATTCTTAAGACGGCTTCATCGGTGGTGATTAAACCTTCATCGACCATGTCACAAGCCATCTTTAAGGCTGCGGCAGGGGTTCTCTTACCATTTCTGGTTTGTAAGAAGTAGAGTTTTCCTTCTTCAACTGTGAATTCCATATCTTGCATATCGCGATAGTGGAGTTCCATGTTTTTAATTGTTTTGACGAATTCTTCGTAGACTTCTGGCATTCTTCTCTTTAATTCATCGATGTGGAGAGGAGTACGAATACCTGCGACGACGTCTTCACCTTGAGCGTTTGGTAAATATTCAGCAGAGATTTCTTTTTCACCTGTTGCGGCGTTACGTGAGAAGGCAACACCAGTACCAGATGTTTCACCCTTGTTACCAAAGGCCATGGATTGAACGTTAACTGCGGTACCCCAAGAATATGGGATGGAGTATTGCATACGATAGACGTTGGCACGTGGGTTGTCCCAGCTTCTAAATACTGCGGCAACAGCTTCCATTAATTGATCATATGGATCAGTTGGGAATTCTTCACCAAATGTCTTTTTATAATAATCTTTGTAGCGATTGACTAAGTCTCTTAATTGAGCAGCGGTAACTTCGGTATCGAGTTTGTAACCATTTGCTTTCTTAAGATCATCAAGCATCTTGTCCATTGCATCTCTTGGATGACCTTTAGCGATGTTTGTGAACATAAGAATGAAACGACGATAAGAGTCTAAAGCGAATCTTTCATTGTTTGTTTCTCTGGCTAATGCAGCGCATGTTGTTTCATTTAAACCTAAGTTTAAGATGGTATCCATCATACCTGGCATACTCACACGAGCGCCAGAACGAACAGAGACTAATAATGGTTTAACGTCGCCGCCAAAAACTTTGCCGGTTTTCTTTTCGATGCCTTTAATTGCATCAAAGATTTGTTTTTTAACAAATTCAGGAATTTGCTTACCACTTTCATAATAAAGAGTACAAGCTTCGGTTGTGATGGTGAAGCCTTCTGGAACTGGGACACCAATATGGGTCATTTCCGCTAATCCAGCACCTTTACCACCGAGGAGTTCTTTGCCTAAGCCATAAGCCTCTTCGAAAGGATAAACGTATCTTTTTTCTGCCATAACTTTCCTCCTAATAAACATTAGTAGTGGACCTTGGCGATTTGTCCACTCGCGTATATAAATATATCACATTCGTATGCGTGTATAAAAGAAAAACGCAATATTGACGCGATAAATGCGTGATTTTTTGTAATTGCATAGAAAAAATGATAATTTATTAATAATTGGAGGTATTTTTGAATGAACGAATCACCATTGGTTTTGACATTAGATTTCGGAACGCAATCTCTAAGAACAAGTTTAATAGATGATGCTGGCAATATCGTTGATATTGTCAAAAGACCGTATTCTCCAATTTATTATTCAGAAGAAAAAGGCTACGCTGAACAAGATGCCGATTTTTATTGGGATAACTGTGTCGCATCTCTTAAAGAGTTATGCGCTAGAAATAAAGAAAACGTCAAACGCATCTGTGGTGCAACTATCACCACATTTAGAGATACTGCAGTATTTTTAGACAAAAATAACAAACCACTAAGAAAATGTATCTTATGGTTGGATCAAAGAACCGCGAAAGCGAAAGAAAAAATCCCTGTGCTATATTCCATGCTATTTAACATTGTTGGTATGAAGAACACCATCATCTTAAACCGTAAGAGAACTATGGCGCACTGGGTCAAAGAAAACGAACCAGAAATATGGTCCAAAACAAAGAAATATGTAAATATCTCCACATATCTTATCTATCGATTAACGGGAAATCTTGTTGATTGTCCTTCTGGCATGACAGGACATTACCCAATTAACTTCAAGAAGAAGAAATGGTATGGAGATAGAGCCCTGAAGGGTATTATCTTTGGGGTCCCAGGAACTATGCTTCCAAAACTCCAAGAAACAGGAACCATCGCTGGTAATATCCTAGAATCTGTTGCAGATGAAGTAGGATTACCAAAGAGAATTAGAGTTTTCTTGACAGGATCCGATAAAGGGTGCGAAACATTAGGATTAGGTGCATTATCAAAAGATGTTGCCGCTGTATCATATGGAACAGCGTGTTCAATCGAAGTTTCAAACAAAAAATATCACGAACCAGAACCATTTCTCCCTGCCTATGGTGCGGTCGTACCAGGTTGGTACAATATGGAAGTTCAAGTTTATCGTGGATATTGGATGCTTGGATGGTTCTCCAAGAACTTTGCTGAAAAAGAAACCGACGTCGCAGAAGTTCAAAAGAAAGCGGTTGAAGAAATTTTAAATGCTCAACTTGCGAATGTGCCTCCAGGTAGTGATGGGTTAGTATTACAACCTTACTGGGGACCAGGACTTAGGAGACCACTCGCTAAGGGTGGTATTGTCGGATTTTCCGACATTCACACAAAATCGCACATGTATCGCGCTATCATCGAGGGTATTGCGTATGCTTTACGTGATGGATTAGAGGGTATCGAAAGATCACAAAGACATAAAGTAAAAGAAATTCGTATTTCTGGTGGTGGTTCACAAAGTGATTCCATCTGTCAAATCACTGCGGATATCTTTGGTCTCCCTGTTTCAAGAGTGCAAACTTACGAAACAACTTCCTTAGGTGCAGCTGAAGCGGTATTTATCGCGACCGGAAGATTCAAAACTCCAGATGAAGCAAAAGAAGCGATGAGTCATGTTAAGGATACTTTCATTCCAAACAAACTCGCTCATCAACAATATCAATTCCTCTTCAAAAAAGTGTATTTGAAGATGTATCCACAGTTAAAAGACGTCTACAAAGACATCGATAAATTTGATAAAAAATACTAAGAAAAAGAAAGCGCCGTTAGTCGGCGCTTTCATTACTTTCTTCTAGTGTATCTCCATTGGATTCTTCTTTTTTGGCGTGTTTTCTTGAATACCTCACTAGCATGTAGGAAGCAATCGCGCCACCGATAAGAAGAATTGCTCCGAGAATTACTTCTAACCAAATTGGAAGATGGTTTTCAGTGTTCCAAGTCTCGTAATAACTCCAGATGGAATTGTTCATGTATAAAGCGAATAATGAACCAATAATGAATCCGATAATCGCATAGAAAGTTACTCCGCGGTGTTTCTTTAGTAAGTATGACATGAATTTCGCCATCGATAAGAATCCGATAACAACTCCTATAGCTAAACAAGCAAGCTCTAAAACGTTGATCCAGAACCAGCCTTCGTTCATATGAACGACACCTTTAACAGTGTCCTTAACTAGTTCAGTTAAAGCGTAATAGAATCCTAAGACAACTAGCATCATACTTCCAGATATACCTGGAACAATTAATGAAATAGAAGCCACGAAGCCCACGAGGATGAGAATGAAGTAGAACCAAACTGGTGGGTTGGCAATTAAATCTTCAACGCTAAATGACTTTCCGACGATGATGGAAAGAACTCCTAAACCGATTGCTACACAAGCGGCAATTACGAGAATAATGATGTGTTTCGTGCTTATTTTTACATCTTTGACCTCATCTGTGACGCTTGGGAATGATCCAATAATTAATCCTGCAAACAAAGAAACAATGCCAAATTGGAAATATTCAAATGCTTTATTGAACAAGATTAAGCAAGGAACCAGCGCAACGACAATTCCTAAGAGAATCGGAAGTAAAACAAGGAAAGATTTAACAAATTTCTTAAATAAACTAGAAACAGCGTCTACTAATTTCTCGTAGATTTTTAATATAACAGCGATTGTGCCACCGCTGACTCCGGGAATAGAATTGGCAACGCCCATAGCGGCTCCGGAGAAAAATAATTTAAACCATTCTTTAACTTTCATAACGCACCTAATATAGCACGATGGCACACTTTATAAAAGTGAATAATTCTTACAAATAAAACGCTTAATGATATAATAGCGATTGGAATTATGAAATTAATTGTTGGACTAGGAAACCCCGGAAAGAAATATGAAAAGACTCGCCACAACATGGGATTCATGGTTGCGGATCTTTTTTCTGATGTAACTGGTATCGATGTTGATAAAGAAGCTTTTAATGGTCTTTTAGGTCGTGGAAAATTTCTTGATGAAGATGTCATCATTCTTAAACCTCAAACATTCATGAATTTATCTGGTAATTCAGTTCAACAAGTAATTCATTTTTTCAAAATAGACTTGGAGGATGTTATTGTCATCTTTGATGACATGGCACTTCCACCAGGAACGATGAGGATGAGACTTAATGGTTCTTCAGGCGGTCAAAAAGGCATGCAAAACATTATTGATATGCTTGGCACTGAAGAAATTAAGAGAATTCGTATCGGTATTGGTGAGCCAGAGTTTGATAGCATTGATTATGTTCTCAGCAAACCACTTAAAGAAGAACAAGTATTAATTGATGAAGCTATCTCTCGTGCGGTGGACGCTCTTAAAGAGACAATAAAATCCAATTTCCAAAAAGCAATGTCTCTCTACAACTAATTAAGGTCAAGGAGGTATAGCAACGGACATCTTCAAATTGCTATCTAATTCACCTTTGATACCCCCCTTTCTTGAGAAAAAAGGGACTTTTGTCGTGGATGACACGATTGGAATCGCTGTATTAATTGCTTCGATGTTCAAGAAGCAAAAAGATAAATATTTAATTGTCGCATCAAACCTATATAAAGCCCAACAAATATATAACCTACTATATCAGTTCTTAGGGAATGATGATGTTTTATTATATCCTGTCGATGAATTACTCCGCGCGGAGAGCATCGCTCAGTCTAAAGAAATGGTTGCGCAGAGACTATATGTTTTAGATAAAATCGTTAAAGGTGAAGCAAACATTATTGTGACCAATGTCGCTGGTGTTTCTCGCTACTTACCTCCTAAAGAATTATTTGAAAAAAGCACTTTCAATTTTGAAGTAGGAAAGTCATACGATTTAAGTGAAATTAAAAGAAATCTTATCGAACACGGATATATGAGCGTTAATAAGATTGATGCCTCGTTACAGTTCGCTGTTCGTGGAGATATTCTTGATATTTTCTCAGTTAATAATAATAACCCAATTCGTATTGAATTCTTTGGGGACGAAATAGAATCAATTCGTTTCTTTGACATAGTTAAACAAACATCAATTTCTAAAGTAGATAAGGTCACTATTTTACCTGGAAACGACATCATCTTTACTAAAGAAGAAGTTTTAAACGCTCCTAATATTATCAATGAACTATTAGAAAAAGATGCAAAGCATCTCCCTACTTCAGCAGTGGAGAAATTAAGAATTAATGTCGCAAATGACATCGATAAGATTATTGAAGGTAATTACGATCAAAGAGTGTACAAGTATTTCTCCTTGATTTCGTCTAATCCAGTTTCCTTGTTTAGCTATTTAGAAGATTACACCAAAGTCATGGTGTCCATCACCCAAATTGAACAATCAATCAAATTACTTTTAGAGGAATCTTGGAACTACTTAAATGAGTTATTTGAAAATGGGAAAACCATCTCCCATCTTTCAATGTATCAAGACATAACAAAACTAGTAAAAAGAGGTGATAAAAACACCATCTGGACTAATGAGCTAATCATGTCTGGAATCGACACTCAATTTGATATAAAACCGGTTCCATTCCAATCATCAAAAAGTCGTGATGCTTTAGACATTATTCATACATATTTAAACTCCGGATATAAGATTGTTGTAGCGGTTGATTCTAAGGAAAGAATTTATTTATTACAAGAATCATTAACAAACGCAAATATAACCTACGAAAGCAAAAAAGGACTAGAGATTTCAAGTAAATGTAATGTCGCAATTACTCTCTTCTCGTTATCAGCAGGATTTGTTGTAGAATCAGAAAAAATCGTCGTTTTAACTTCTAAAGAATTATTTAATGTAACAATTAGAAGCGCGAGATTTAACGATAAATTTAAAGAAGCCGCTATTCTCAAATCGTATGAAGAATTAGAAGAAGGCGACTATGTTGTTCATGAATTTAATGGCATTGGACAATTCTTGGGTATTGTTACCACTGAAGTTGATGGTGTTCACCGTGATTTCATGAAAATTGCCTATGCTGGTGGAGATTATTCCCTTATACCTTTGTCCCAATTCCAATTAGTTAGAAAGTTTGTCGGAAGAGAGGGGCAAGTTCCTCGTTTATCAAGATTAAACGGAAAAGACTGGGAAAACACCAAGCGAAAGATCAAGGAAAGAGTTAGTGATTTAGCGAATCGTTTAGTCAATCTTTATACAGAACGCAGCAAGATTAAAGGCATTGCTTTCCAACCAGATGACGAATTCCAAAGAGAATTTGAAAGCAATTTCCCGTACGAATTAACATTCGACCAAGCGAGATCCTTAAAAGAAATCAAAGAAGATATGGAAAGTGAACGTCCAATGGATAGGCTTTTATGTGGCGATGTTGGTTTTGGAAAGACTGAGTTAGCTTTCCGCGCGGCTTTCAAAGCGATTTTATCTGGAAAACAAGTCGCAATTTTATGTCCAACCACCCTTTTAGCGAGACAACATTACGAACTTGCTCTCCCAAGATTTTCTCCTTTTGATGTAAAAATCGCTATCCTTTCCCGCTTAATTTCTCCAAAAGAGACAGAAAGATATATTGAAGGAATTAATGATGGTTCAATTCATCTTGCAATAGGCACTCATAAACTTTTATCGAAAAAAATCAATTTTAAGGACCTTGGGTTATTAATTATTGATGAAGAACAACGTTTTGGTGTTGAGCAAAAAGAAAGAATTAAGGAATTAAGAACAAATGTTGATGTCTTAACTCTTTCAGCAACCCCAATTCCAAGAACTTTGCAAATATCATTGTTAGGAGTGAGACAATTATCACAAATTAACACTCCTCCTCAGGAGAGAATGCCTATTCAAACATACGTCATGCCATTTAACATTGAGGTTGTTAAAGAATTAATTGAAAGAGAACTAGGGAGAAGTGGACAAGTTTTCTTCATGCATAATGAAGTTTTGGATATTTATGAGTTTGCAAATAGAATTCAAAAGCTTGTTCCATTTGCTAATGTTGGTGTTGCTCATGGACAAATGCCAAAAAATGACATCGAAGATGTGATGATGAAATTCTATAACGGAGAAATCAATGTTTTAGTGTGTACATCTATTGTTGAAAATGGTATTGATGTTCCTAATGCTAACATGATTATTGTCCAAGATTCTGAAAGGTATGGCCTTGCTCAGTTATATCAAATTAAAGGAAGAGTGGGACGAAGTAATAGAATCGCTTATGCCTATTTGATGTATCCAGAACACAAAATGTTGACGGAAGCTACCCAAAAAAGATTAAAAGCTTTACAAGAATTTACTGAATTAGGATCTGGATATCGAATCGCTCAACGAGACTTAATGATTAGGGGCGCTGGAGATATTTTAGGGCCAGAGCAAGCAGGCTTTATTGATAACATTGGGCTAGACATGTATATCAAATTACTCAATGAAGCGGTGAGAGAAAGAATGAATATGCCTATCGAAAAAGAAGAGATAGATTTAGGTTCTAATCTCACTGTTGATGGATATATTCCTGATAGTTATGCTAACGAATCAGATAAAGTGGAAATTTATCAGGAAATTAATTCCGCTCAAACACACGAACAACTCATCGTCGTTAAGCAAAAAACCATTGATATCTTCGGTAAACTTCCAAAAGAAGTCGAACTTTTGTTTAGAAAAAGAGACCTTGATATCTTAAGTAAAGAAGCAAGAGTGAAGTCGATGAGTGAGAGTTTTGGAAAGATAGAAATCATCCTCGATAATGCGTTCAACAGCATCAGAGGAATTGGTAATATGCTATTTGAAACAATTATCCCCTTTATCTCTTACACAAAAATTGTGTATCGAAATAAGGAATTTGTTATTACAATGAGTAAGAGAAGAACATGGATGAAAGATTTAGAGTCTTTGTTATCATCTATTGCCAGTATTTATAAACTCCATGAAGTTAGGGAGGTGAAGTTATGAGACTAGATTTGTTTCTCAAAAAGACAGCGATAATCAAAAGAAGAACTGTTGCGAAAGAACTAATTGAACGCGGTCATATGTTTATTAATGATAAACAAGCAAAACCATCCAGCGATGTTAAAGATGGCGATATCGTTCTTCTTCATCTTGGAAATCGAAGAATAAAAGTTAAAGCGATAATTGAAATGAAAAAAGATAAAGAAATCCCATCATTTGAAATCTTGGAGCAAGATAAAATCGACTGATTTCAAGGATTCGGAGTTATATTTTGTTAATTTAATAGTTAATTGCAACTCGATAGGAAAATAAGTCACGCGTACACGCATTATGTGAGGAAGTGTGACTTTTTCTATTGATTATTTATGGTTTTATTGGCTATATTTATGTTAGAAAGCATAAGAAAAGGGA
>JAFSNY010000075.1 GCA_017447305.1 Bacilli bacterium
ACTCCCTTTTCTTATGCTTTCTAACATAAATATAGCCAATAAAACCATAAATAATCAATAGAAAAAGTCACACTTCCTCACATAATGCGTGTACGCGTGACTTATTTTCCTATCGAGTTGCAATTAACTATTAAATTAACATAAAATTAAAATTAAAGTCGAGATATAAAAAGCCCACCTTTTCAAGTGGGCAAGTTTTAGCAATATCCAATAATTAGAGTTTGGCTTTTAAAGCACTGGCTGGTTTGAAGGTAACAGTCTTTTTAGCTGGAACTTTAACTTCTTCACCAGTTCTTGGGTTTTTGGCAACTCTAGCGGCTCTGGTCGCGAGTTTGAATGTTCCAAAACCATCAACACGAGCTTCACCTTTAGCGATTTCTTCGCCTAAAAGTTTGAAAAGTTCATTAAATGCTTTTTCAGCTTCGGCTTTGCTAACTTCCGCTCTTAAAGCTAATGCTTCGACTAATTCTTTTTTTGTCATATTATGTATTTCCTTTCGGTTGTAATTGTAGAATAACAAATAATTTCGTTTTTAGCAAAATTTTTTTGTATAAAGTTGTTATTATTTCACGATTTATGCTTTATTAAACCTGATAGTAACCCCTTTTTTATTCATTTCGGTAATAGTAAATGTATAGGTTAAAGAGTCACCATTATTGAAGACAAAGTCTTTAAAAACATCTGTTCCAAAGGAGTCACCTTTAGTAAATAACTGCGGCGATTCGAATGGATGACCATCAAGAAGAGTGTTTTCTCCACTTCTTTCTAAAAGATGATATAAAACAGGGGATGAACCCGCTTTATTATCACTGATAGTGTTACTATAAGCAAAGTCTAAACAATAATTGTTAACGCCTTGTAGTTTTTCTTTTTCATCTTTATTTCCAATGATAGTGATAAGTTTACGAGAAAATCTTGATTCTAAATACGCGACACGAGAATCAACGTGATAAACCTTTAATCCTATTTCACTTGGATAAGCAAAGATTTGTGGTTGGTTGTTTCTATCGTAGTAACGGTATTTTGTTCCTTTTTCGTTTTTATAAATACCAGTTGGGGTATAAAACTCTAATAAGAGATACTCATCATATGGTGTCTTATTCCAGCCGTTACTCGTTGGGATTAAGAATAAATCTCCACTTTCTTCAAATGGACGAAGGGTGATTGTTCCATCTCCGTCAGCGACATAAGGAGTGGTCCAGTTAAGTAACATCTTTGAATAACCAGTATGATCACCTAAATTACGATCCATCATGTCGAAGTATCCGGTTGGTTGGAAATGAGCGAGAGGGTTGGTGTTATAGTAATCATCTAACCCAAAGATATGACCTGATTCATGAATAGCGACATGGGTTTCCGCATAATTATGTGGTTCTTTAAGGAAATCGATGGATAACCAAGCGTAAGATGAACCATATGGTGATTTATCATTTCCATTCGCGTTCTTTGTTAAATGGTCACAGTAGGCCCACCAAAGAGATTCGCTTGATTCACTAGAAGGATGATTATAGACAATGAATAAAGCATCAATATTGCCATCTTTATCCTTGTCATATTTTTTCATATCTTCATCGGGATATGTTTCATAAAACCAACTTAAAGCGCTTGAAGCGATTTTTGATGAAACGGATGATGTTGCGTTGCTATCTAAATCAGCAGCATTAAGTGGTGAATTATAATAATCTGTCACTTTTCCTTTGAAGGAAAGTTGACCATAGGAAGAATAATCATAGAAAGATGCGAGTGATTCAAAAGTTGTCATCTTCTTTAATCCAAAGAAGGCGTTATGAATTAAAATCTTTTCGTTTTCATTATTTGATGTATCGGAATCTAGGAAATTAACTGGGATAACTAAGGCGTTAATCTCTCCGATTGATGGAGCGTTATAATGAGCGACACCTGAAGAATATATATCCCTAAAAGAATTGATGGTTTTATCACCAAGTCCATAAGGTAATGGTTGATATTCTTTAAGGCGATAATATCCTTCACCTTCTTCATCTTTCTTGATGACATCAAAATTACTTGTCTTAGAATAATTTGTTTCGACAAGTTTGATGACCACTCTACAAGAAGTTAAAGAGGAGAATACAAGGATAAGTGAAAGAATCGCTCTTTTGTTCATAAAATGAATTTAATAGTATCTATTTTCCTCTCCTTTCCTAAGGATAGAGCCTCCAATGAGAGAGAAAATGAATTCGCTGATGAGTAAGAATAACCATGATCCTAAACAAGAGAAGAAGATGGCGGTAAATGTTTGTCCTACGTCAGTACCACTAGAACCAATAAGAAGAAGGATGATAAATGGAATAAAGACAAGCGGAGTAATAAATCCCATGACACGGCGTAAATAGAAACAAATGGTAAATAAGATATCGAAAGGAAGGATTCTTCTTCCATTAACGTACCAATCTAAATCTCTAACCATGGATAAATAGATACGGACTTTAGAGTTTTGGGTGGTGCCAGTGTACACTCTACTACCATCATCATAAACGTCATAATGATGTGTATATGTGGTTGTTGTTTCTTGTTCAGCATTTGTGATATACCAACCAAGTCTCGCGTGTTCTCTCGCTACCATTTGCCACGCAAATCTTTTGATTACTAATACTTTCGATACTGCTGCCATTATTTTTGCCCTCTTTCAAAATATTGTTTCACGATGATACTAAAAGTTTGTCTTTAGGATATTTTATAACATATTAGTCAATTATTATAGAAAAAACGGCTCTTTCAAAACAAACGGGGAGCCGCGATTTTCTTTATCCCCGTTATTTTTGATAGTTTCTTAACTTCTATAATTGATTATTTGAAATAATTCTTAACCTAAAAGGACCTCTATAATGTAATTGCACAAACATAAAGGA
>JAFSNY010000076.1 GCA_017447305.1 Bacilli bacterium
AGGCTCTTAGACTTTCTTGCCTACGCTTATGCCTAATCTCACGACTTTGGCACCAAGGCTAGATACTGGCTCTTTGCTAGAGATTACCAGACTGGGAGTTTCACCCAGCTATATTAACTGCACCGAACTGGCGCACCCTCAATAATATCTTAACAATTAGTACTATCGAAGTCACAAAATATACTCATAATTATTCAAGAAATGGTTTTGGTAAAATGAGGATTAATATAATAAATCCAATATATCTAAATAACATTAGAAAGACATTTTTTTACCATTAGAAGTATATGTTTCAGTTGTCCATAAATTGTAGACACCTTGGTTAAATAAAAAAAGACTGACATTTTGAATCAATCCTATTTAACTAAGTTGCCTTAATGGAACGGAGTTAATAACAATTTTACAAAATGGAAAAGAGTTAATAATTACTATTCGGAACGGAATTGGCCTTTATGGGGTCAAATGAATAACTACGGATTTCCACAAGAAAAAAGACAAGCGTCTCAGCTTGCCTATTATTTCCTAGAATCCATTTGGAGCCAGTTATCTCATCCTAGCAAAATCACAACTTTTAAGGATTTTTTGTAAATGGACAAAGTGGTCAATTTACCCTATTTTTGAAAAGTTGTTAGAGTCCGTTATTGATACAGACTGAACCAATATCAATAAACACCACTACAATACTCGTCAGCACTTCACAGCATTAGCGTTGATTGAAAAAATTAATACCAAGTTGGTTCTACACAATTTTTAAATGCATTTGTTCCAACGGATGATTGGGCGGCTTTATTAATTTTTAAATTTTTTAACATAGAACAATTTTCAAATGCGCCCATGACAACATGCGATGCATTGGTTATTGTCACATATCCTAAAGAATTAGGCACATAATAATAATTATTGACTGTTTGTCCAATCGAATTTAGATAGCTACTTCCGACGCGGGTTACGCCAGTATCTTTTTTCTTCATTCCAAATATTTGGCCGAAATGACCACCACCACTTGTTTTGCTGTCCGACAAACCTATAAACGGGGCTTTAACACTAACGCACTTCAAACAATTTGAAAATATGCCTTCTCCAACTTCGATGACGTTTTCAGGAATAACAAAATTACCAAGAACATCTGAATTTATCATTTCTAGATTGATGCAGGATTCAAAAGCATATTCTTCAATTTTAGTAACATTATCACCAATTACAAATTCGTTTAATTTTGTGCATTTATAAAAGCATTGCTCAGGAATTGTATATATGTTAGGCAATGAAACTTTTTCTATTTGACTTGCGCCTGAAAATGCTAAGTTACCAACCGCAACAATATCGTCATTTAAATTGATCTCAGTTAACATTGAGCAATTTTCAAATGCGCCCATGACTAACGTTGTCGCATTGGTAACAGTGACTTTCTTTAAAGATGCAGGAATGTAATATTTATTGTGGCCATTAGGATCAGATCCAAAAGCAGGATTTGAAAGTTTATATGATTGACTTGTCTCGATTCCGCCACTATATTCAGTTTTTCCAAATATTTGACCGAAATGACCTCCATAACCGCTTTTATCTGGAGATAATCCAACGAAGGGAATTGTTATTGAATTTAATCTTAAACAACCAGAAAAAGCCGATTCCCCAATATTTGTTACTGTTTTGGGAACCACAATAGAGGTTATATTAGAACAATTTTTAAATGCGTCTTTTTCAATTGTTGTAATTGTGAATCCATTATACGTTTCAGGAATAACTAAATCACCAGATATAGAGGTATTAAGAGCACTCACCGATGAACCACTATACAAGAATGTCCCATCATTTACTTTTGTTTGGTGATTTCCACCACCAGATGGATCGTTTTCACCTATTGAACAACCACCTAAACATAACGCCAACATCCCTAGCTTAAAAAAATGCTTAACTATTTTCATAACACAAACCTTTAATCTTTCTTACAAGAAATATTACTAGAGAGAGAGCAAGCACTCTAGACCAATGAGTGCCAGTTAATCGTAGATTAAAATTTTTATTCATTCAAAACGTCATTTAAAACTAAATATTACAAAAACCCACCACTTTTGAAAATGGTGAGTTCAGATTAGTTCTGATTATTTAATTTGTTCTAGTTATTCAACACTTTATATAACCACAATTAATTATTTTGAGCCAACTAGCACCCTGGGAAGAATTTGAAACGTTCTCCGACTCTATTACCACACTCGAGCATTCTATGTAGGTCAGGCAATTGTTTGAGTTGTCTCGAGTTGGTATCAAACAAAAACCACTCTTAGAGTGGTAATTGTTTGGTGACCCTGACGGGATTCGAACCCGTGAATGTCGCCTTGAGAGGGCGATGAGTTAAGCCACTTCTCCACAGGGCCAGCGAAGACTATTATATCAAAGTCTTTTTGTTTTTAAAGTTTTGATATAACTTTATCCATTCTTCTATGGCATTCTTCAATTCCTAAGACAAGCATAACATAGTAGAGATTTGGAGAATTCTTCTTTGTTGTGAGGGTGATTCTTAACATTTCTGCAACATCACCGATAGAGCCAATATAGTTTTCTGGTTCCTTTTTAAGCAATTTACCATTAGGAGCGAATTTTAAGGTTAAGCCAATTTCTTTCATTTGAGCGAACCATGAAGATTCATCTTGATCTAAAGATAATTCTTTAAGATGAGTTAAGATTTCTTTGATTTGTTCATGAGAGAATTTCTCGTTGAATGGTTCCATTTCCATCTTTTCATATTCATCTTGATAGAAGAAGGCGATGGAATCAGCAAGACCTCCGAATTTGTAATAGTCTTTTCTTGGGTTTTCCTTTTCTCTTTCGATGTTCATGATTGCTTTAAAGTAATTAGGATCACGGTCGATGAGTTTAAGGAGTTTTTCATCATATTTAAGAGCGTATTCTCTAGCGAGTTCATACATTTCATCTTTGGTTTTAATCGCTAAAATCTCTTTCGCAAAGAATTGTAATTTATTGATATCGAATAAAGCGCCTTCTAAGGACATCTTATCGAAGGAGAATCTGAATTCATCAATATTACGATATCCATTTTCAAATAACCATTCTTCGAAGTTGGAATTAGCGATGGTCATTAAATAGACAATTAATGCTTCTCCTGGATATCCATCTTCTAGGAAGAATGACACTGCAGCTTCTGAATCTTTACGTTTGGATAATTTTCTCTTATTTCCTGTTTCCGCATCAAGTTTCATGATAACTGGGAGATGCGCGTATTTAGGAGCTTCAAAACCTAATGCTTCAAATAGTTCAACGTGAATTGGTAAAGAAGCAATCCATTCTTCTCCTCTGATGACGGTGGTTGTTCTCATAAAGTGATCATCGACGGCGTGAGCGAAGTGATATGTTGGAAGTCCATCACTC
Source organism: Bacilli bacterium (assembly GCA_017447305.1). Classification (GTDB taxonomy): domain Bacteria; phylum Bacillota_I; class Bacilli_A; order RFN20; family CAG-826; genus RGIG3315. The sequence continues at coordinate 3,388 of JAFSNY010000076.1, forward strand.
TTAAAGATGACGATATCTTGATCGTTTTGAGCGATTTCAAAATCTCCATGAACGAGGTCATGAACTTTAATCTTATGAATATGGTTTCCTTCACTTCTAAAGCGGATAACATATGGTTTTCCCGCTTTAATTCGTTCAGCGCGTTCATCGTTATTGAGGAATCTATCTCTGGCGAAATGACCATAATAACCAGGGATTAATTTCATCGCTTCTTGTTTGGCGCGGATTTCATCGAGTTCTTCTTGAGTGCAGAAACATGGATATGCTCTTCCGTCTTCTAGAAGTTTTTTAATTGCGACTTTATAGATGTCCGCACGCTTAGATTGACAGTAAGGCCCATAATCTCCTACTTCATGAGAAGCGAGATATCCTTCGTTAGGGATGACATTAAATAATTTAAGTTGAGAGAGGAGTTGTTCTCCACTTCCACTGATCTCACGTTTGGTATCGGTGTCTTCAAGACGAACATAAAAGACACCGCCACTTTGTTTAGCGACTTTTTGACAAATCATCGCAGTAAATAAAGAACCAGTATGTAAGAATCCTGTTGGACTTGGAGCGAATCTAGTTACTTCCGCGCCTTCAGGTAAATTTCTTTTTGGATATCTTTTTTCTAAGTCTTCGATGGTTTCTTTGACATCAGGGAAGATGAGATTAGCAAGTTCTTGATTAGTAATCATAATGGACCTCTCTTTTTTTCTTAAAGAATTATATTGCAAGTTGAGTTGACTTTGCTATAATAAATGAGCATTTCATCTAAAAAGTGCATTTGCAGGCGTAGTTCAGTGGTAGAACACTACCTTGCCAAGGTAGTTATGCGGGTTCGATTCCCGTCGCCTGCTCCAGTTAAATATTATGCAGCTTATTAAGCTGTTTTTTTATTCTTCTTCGTCCTCATCAGTATTGTCGCTTAGACGATTAAGGGCGTCTTCTAAGTTCTTCTTTTCTTCTTCATTAAGATCAATTCTTTCACGGATTGTATCATATAATCTTTTCGTTACTTCGATAGTCGCGCGTTTATATTCCATCTCATATTTTTGATAGATGGCTTCCATGTTTCCAAAATAGAAAGGAAGGAAGAACATTAGTGATAAAAGTCCTCCAGCCACTCCTAAAGAAGCAATCCATGTTGGATCGAATCTAATGAAATAGGCGATGAGGAAACCCACTCCTGAGGAGAAAAGGAAAAATAACACGAAGATCGGCCAATTGAGGGCAAAATAATCTTTTCTAATGCTTCTTCCATTTGTTCTAAAGACTTGGTTATGAATCATCATAATCATTCCAGAATCAAATTTATGAAGGATTTTTTTCGCATAAATATAGATGGAATTAATCGTTGTGCGGTAGATGAAGAATAATGAAGCGATGACTGAGGCTGGGCATGTTGTAAATACTTCAAAATAAATAACATAATTTGCGTACTCTGCTAAAAAATCATCTAATGCGCCTTCTTCTCCAGCGATTAATGAATCAGTTAAGGAAGTCATCATTTCGTTAAATACTTCTGGGCGAATAATTCTAAAGACAATAACACAGATGATTCCTAGAGCGATTGATGCGCCAAGATAATAAAGCATCGAGAAGAGGAATGATGATAATAATTTGAAAGAACGGATATTACCGCTTCTAAAGAAAGCGAGAGAACGCGCGAATTGGTTGGTAAAGGTAATCGGTTCTTTTTCTCTTGCGATGGTGTGAGAAACGATAAAGGAGAAAAAGATTGGGAAGACGAATAATACGGAGATTACAAAGGTAAGAAGAAAACTTATCGCTCCTAGGGATGCCGCTCCGGCAGCGAGGATAGCGATAACAATTGCAAAAACCCAGGAAGCAAAGATGCTTTCTTTATAATTATCTCTAGCGACTTTTCTGAGATTAAAATCCATTAATCGCGTCTCCTATTGAGTTTATCAAAAACCTTAACCGCGCGAGCGAGTTGAGTTTCGTTGATTGTTGGGATTTCTCTTGATTCGATAGCTTTGATAAGCTGAGGTAATTTATTTACTTGAATCGCATAATATTGCTTTGATTCATTAGTGACATTGATGTTAACGTTTTTGTTCACTAGGACGATGCCAATCATTAACTGTGAATCAACATCGGTGTTCATCGATAATCTTTCTAAGAGTAATTTGTTTTCTAAGAATGGGTTATTGACGTAGCACTTTTTACCTTTGCTATTAATCAAAATAAGCGACTTATCATATTGTTTTCCGATTAAATCACCGTCGTAATACTTTGATGAGATGATGTAGATGTATTTATCACCAAAGAGAATATGATCGATTGTTCCAGTTCTTGAATCATCAACTTTAAAGAGGAAGCGATTGATGAGGTAATAGTCTTCATTAGTGACGATACGATGGATGGTGCGGTAATAATATTCATCGTAATTCTTTTTGATATATCTCTTTCTTAACGGAATGAAGATAAAGAAGAAAAGAAGAGTGAGGACAACAATCGGCACGGCGATAAAAAATACGAGTTGGATAGTAGTTATGTTATATGTATGCATTTCTCATTCTCCTTTCTAATCAAAGTCAGTTTCACCGTTTTTCGCGGCGTTAATAAATCTTAATAATTCGACAGCGGTCGTCTTTTTTGAGATAGGTGGCAAGTTATCGATAGGAAAGAATTCAACATCATCTGTTTCATATTCGTGTTCATGGAGTTCTCCGATGATTTTACCTTCAAAGACGATGACATATTCACTCATATGTGAAGCTTTATAATTGGTGCGGTCAAAGATTCCGACCAGTCTTAATATCTCCACTTCCGCGCCTGCTTCTTGCATGCATTCGTTTTTTGCGGCTTGACTTGGGGAGTCGTAAAGATCCGCCCAACCACCAGGAAGAGAATAAGTTTGAAGAGCTGCTTCTCTCACCATTAGAACTTTTGTTTTATCTTCATTAAAGATGACGGTTCTAACGGAAATATTAGGGGTTGGATAAATATCCTTTTCAAAATAATTAGGGCGATCAAACTTGACTTCCATGAAATCTTCTAAAAACTGCTTGGATAAGTTGTTGATTTCACTATAATTCGTTAAAGCATATGGGTCTTTGCTATAGATAAGACCTATTTTAGCGATCGATTGAATTTTAACGATGTAATTGAAGATTTCTTTTTTGTCCATACGTATTGATATTATATACATTTTTCTTCCTTCTTTTAATGAAAAGTCTTTTCATTTAAAATATTTTTGTGAAGCAGATAGACATTATCTTATTAATTATCCTTGGAAGCGCATTAATTCTTGGTGCCTTAATCTTTTTCTTATCAGGGATTTATAAGGTCAAAAAAGATCGAGTGATGGTCATAGAAAAGCTCGAACAATTTTATGGACTTTATCCTGAAGGAACATATTTCTTCATGCCTCTCATCTATAAAAGAAAAGGTGTCTATACGATTGTTAAAATGGAAAAAGATGTTCATATTGAGGGATTAAGAGAAATGATTATCACCTATCAAGTTGTTGATGTTAAAAAGTATCACTACTACGATGGGGATGTCACAAAATGTGTGGAAGAGACATATAAAAATAATCCAGATCTTGATGAGGAATCATTAAGAGCTGAATTAGAAGGAATCGGAATCAAATATCTCGGTATTAGAGCGAAATAATACCGAGTTTTTTATATTTCTTCGGCTTCGTTGATTTCTTCGGACATGTAGGTTTCAAATACACGTAGGAAGTTATTGGAATCAACTGGTTCGAGTTCTCCGTTAACGGCGATAGAGACACGTCCGGTTTCCTCACTGACGACAACGGTAACAGCATCACTAACTTCGGAAATGCCAATCGCTGCGCGGTGACGTGATCCATATTTAACAGCGAAAGGTTGAGTTGTTAAAGTAAAGAAGACAGCAGCGGCGACAATCATATTGCCGTGGATAACGACTGCGCCATCATGGAGTCTAGTTCCTGGATAGAAGATGGTGTCGAGGAGTTCAGGAGTCACAGGAGCGTTAACCATAACACCATTCTTTAAGAAGTTCTTTAAGGATTTATTTCTTTCGAAGGTGATAATCGCACCAGTCTTAGTTTTAGAAAGATTTAAGACAGCGGTTTCAACCTTCTTATATAAGTCTTCGCGGTCGAAGATTTTTTCAACACCGAAATTACCGGATTTGGTTTTGATAGTTTTAAATGGGTTAGCAATAAAGCTATTTAAATCACCCATGTTAGCGGTGGCAACAATGATAAAGAGGATTGCGCTGATACCAACAACGAGGATGAAGGCATAAAGAAGATTGCACAAGAAAGATGCAATTGCGAGAGCAAATGAAATAGAAAGAATAACAAATGGAACGGTTCTTCTAATGGTTTTGAGTAAAGCAAAGAGAAGTAATCCATAAATTAAAACAATAGCCACTAATGCAGCGATGAAATTGCCAATTTCTTGAGTGTGCCAAATAAATTGCATTTTTCTCTCCCTTCTTTTTTTCGTTTATTATCCTACCAAAGTATTTGATGTTTTTCAATAATCAGTGTCACTTTAGAGATAAAAACTATTTATCCTTCTTAATTATCGTGACCCTTGGATTGATGTCATGCTTTTTCAAATTAACCTTATGATGTGATCCAAAATAACTTAGAGTGACTTTGCCTTTTTCAGTTATTTCAAAGAAATAATCTTTTAATTCTTCGTTATGAATTCTTTTAAGATATCCGCATGTAACAAGGCGGTTTAAATCTCTCGTCATTTTCTTTGAATTATAAGAGACGAGAACTTGGAAAGTTGGGCATAGTTCAAACATCTCAGTTTCCTCATCAATGACACCAGAAATGATTTTTAATACCCCTTGAGCGGATGCAATATATCCAAGTTCATTAAGATAGGAAATGGTTAATAAGACCTTATAATCTGTAACGTTGATAAAATAATTCTTTTGCACGTTTATATTGTATTTTCTTATTAGAAATCATTCAACAAATACTCAGAGTTTGTTATATTATAATCGTGTGAAAAAGGAGATATTTATGGGAACACCTCATATAAACGCAAAAGAAGGCGATTTCGCCAAGGTCGTATTAATGCCTGGAGATCCAGTTCGCGCTAAATGGATTGCTGAAACTTTTCTTCACGATATCAAACAAGTTACCGATGTTAGAGGTATTTTAGGTTTTACTGGATTTACCAAAAACGGAAAAAGATTATCAGTTATGGCTTCTGGTATGGGTATGCCATCAATTGGTATTTATTCGTACGAGTTATATACCGGATATGGAGTGGAAACGATCATTCGTGTTGGAACCTGTGGTTCCTACCAACCATATATTGATTTAAAGGATGTGTTAATTTGCACCGCTGCATCCACTGATAGTAACTGGATTGGTCAATTCCATATTAACGGAATGTATTCTCCTGCTGCTGACTTAGATTTATTAATCGCTGCTAAAGAAGAAGCTGAGAAAATGAAACTCAAATATCATAGCGGAAACATATTGTCCGCTGATGTCTTCTATGATTTCGATCCAAATATGTGGAAGACATGGGCAACATTGGGTGTCATGGGCGTTGAGATGGAATCCTTCGCTTTATATGTCAACGCGGCTAGACTTGGAAAGAAAGCTTTATGCTTACTTACCGTTACCGATAGCTTTGTTGAAACAAGAAAGAAATTAACATCAGAAGAAAGAGCCTATGGCCTTTCCCAAATGATTGAATTAAGTATCGCTACCGCGGAAAGATTCTGCGATTAAGAGATCAATCAAATTTTTTCAAAGGACCTTTCGGTCCTTTTTTATTTTATCGGTGAATTTACCGTTCAAGTGCAACATTTCTAGACAAAAATAAAGGCTCATATTAATCCTGGTGTAAGATATAGTTGCGACACTTATCTACAGGAGGTTCTTTATGAGCTATTCACATTTTACCATAGAAGAAAGAATTA
>JAFSNY010000077.1 GCA_017447305.1 Bacilli bacterium
CGATTAATTTGAAGTGGTCATTATCTTCGTTAGTGAGAGTGATAATTCCTTTTTCTTTAAGAAAATTGATAGTTTCTTCGTTATGAACGAGCATTCCTAAAACATAGATAGGCTTATCTAAATGTTTGTTTCTTGCTTCTAGAGCAACTTTAATCGCTAATGTCACGCCTTGGCAATATCCTTTTGGAGATAACACTTCAATCTTCATAACAAAATCATTTTAGCATATCGAAAGATGCTTAACTATGTTAAAATAAACAAGTTGAAGGAGAATATATACATGAAAGCAGTAATTAAAGTTAAAGACTTTGGAACAATGAAAGTTCTTTTGGATGAAAAAGCTGCCCCGATTACCGTGGATAACTTTGTTAAACTTGCGAATAAGGGTTTCTATAATGGATTAACGTTTCACCGCGTGATTCAAGGCTTTATGATTCAAGGCGGATGCCCACTTGGAAATGGAACTGGCGGCCCAGGATATACAATTAAAGGTGAATTCATCAATAATGGAGTGAATAATCCATTACGTCACACTCGTGGTGTTATCTCTATGGCAAGAGCGATGCATCCTGATAGTGCTGGTTCTCAGTTCTTTATCATGCATAAAGACGCTCCTCATCTAGATGGATCATACGCTGCCTTTGGCAAGGTTATTGAAGGCATCGAAGTTGTTGACGCTATTGCGTCAGTTAGAACTGACTATCATGACAAGCCTTTAAATCCTGTTGTTATTGAAAGTATAATTATTGAATAATATGTCTAAGTTATATATTGGCTCTCATGTTGGATTAAACGCTCCTGACTTTTATTTAGGAAGTGTCAGAGAAGCTCTTTCTTATGGAGCGACTACTTTCATGTTTTATACTGGCGCTCCCCAAAACTCCTTTAGAAAGCCTCTTGATCAACTAAAAGTTGAAGAAGGAAGAAAGCTCATTAAAGAAAGTGGACTTGATGAATCAAAAATCATTGTTCACGCTCCATATATTATCAATGCATGTAACATCACAAAGCCTGATCTTTACGAAATGTCGATAAATTTCATCGTCAATGAACTTCAAAGAACTGCTGGATTTGGCGTTTCTATCATGGTTCTCCATCCAGGCGCACATGTCGGTCAAGGAAGAGAAATTGCTATCGATGCTTTAGTTAAAGCATTAGACGAAGCTTTAGATAGAGATGGAACAAACGTTAAGATTGCTCTTGAGACTATGGCTGGCAAGGGAACTGAAGTCGGTGTAACATTTGAAGAAATCGCGCAAATTATCAATTTATCCAAGCATAAAGAGCGGTTAGGTGTTTGTTTTGATACTTGCCACACTCATGATTCGGGATATGATTTATCTGATTTTGACGCTGTCTTAGATGAATTTGATCGAATTATTGGCTTAGATCGACTTTTAGTCGTTCATTTAAACGATAGCAAGAATATCAGAGGTGCTCATAAAGATAGACACGAGAACATCGGCTATGGAGAAATTGGTTTTGATATCCTTTATAAAGTCGTCACATCTCCTCGTCTAGAAAATATCCCAATTATCTTAGAAACTCCTTACTATAATGAAAAACCACCCTACAAGCAGGAAATAGAAATGCTTAGGAGTGGTAAATTTGATCCTTTGTGGAGAGATAAATTATAATTTGTTAATCTCTTCAATGAGACAATCAAGGGCTTCCTCTTCAGGGACCCTTTTTATTATCTTATCTTTTTTAAAGATAACAAATTCGTGTTTGCCTCCGGCGATCCCAATATCAGCGTTTTTTGCTTCGCCAGGTCCATTGACGATGCAACCCATCACGGCAACATGAACTGGCTTGTTGACTTTTTCAAGATAGGACATGACCTTTTCACTGAGGGATGTGACATCAACTTGTGTTCTACCACATGTCGGACACGAAACAATAGTTGGATAATTTGGATATAATCTCACATCGTGAAGCAGTCTCTTCGCGGCGATTACTTCATCTTTTGGATCTCCAGAGATAGAAATGCGAATTGTGTTTCCGATTCCATCGACAAGTAATGGAGCCAGTCCTGCTGTGCTTCTAATTAGAGAGATGTCTTTAAAACCCGCTTCGGTAATTCCTAGGTGAAGAGGATATGGGAAGGTTTTACTCGCTAAACGATACGCTTCGATAGTCTCTAAAACATCGCTTCCCTTAAGGGAAATGACAATATCATAAAATCCTAAATCTTCTAATATCTTCACGTGTTTCATCGCGGAATTAACTAAAATTTCCGCTTTATATTGTGTGGAATAATCGTGGATTGATTTATCTAGTGAGCCAGAGTTGACCCCGACGCGAATCGGAACATGTTTGGCTTTTGCCATCTCGACAACTTGCTTAATGCCTTCGATACTTCCGATGTTTCCTGGATTGATTCTAATCTTATCAACCCCTTGTTCCATCGCCATTAAAGCGAGACGATAATCGAAATGGATATCAGCGACCAAAGGAATGTTGATTCTTTCTTTAATTTTGGAAATAGCCATCGCATCTTTTTCGTCCATCACGGAGACGCGCATCAAGTCTGCACCTAAGGATGCACATTCGTTGATCTGCTTTGCAACTTCCTCATATCTTTCGGTTTTGATGTTGCACATCGATTGGATAAGAACTTTGTTCTCTCCTCCGATGAATATATCTTTAATTTTAATTCTTCTCGTTTCCGTTCTGTTCATAATTTCGACCTAGCATTATTATAGATGTCTTTTCCCCCTAAACAAAATGGCAATTTTATTATTTGAATAAAAACATGCAAATTTTTCTTTTTTCTTTTATTTATCTATGCTAATATTTCAAATGCGTCTAGAAGGAGAAGCAAATTATGGCAAAAAAAGGTGATCGTATTAATATTATTCTCAAATGCACTGAATGTGGCAACGAAACATATATCAGCTCCAAAAACAAAAAGAACGATGCTGATCGTTTAGAACTCAACAAATATTGCCCAAACTGCAAAAAAGCAACAGTCCATCGTGAGAGAAAGAAATAAGGCTTAGGCCTTTTTTCTTTTTAAAGAAAATATGATTAAAGTAATTCCTTTTGTCTATAACGATATCGATGATTTATATGCGAACACTTATGTCATCGTCGATGATGATAACAACGCATTAGTTATCGATCCAAGTAATGATAATGATAGATTATCAAGTTATCTCATAAGAAATGATTTAAATGTTAAGGGAGTGTTACTCACTCACGGTCATTTTGATCATATTCGTGGTGTTGATACTTTAATTGAGACATTTAAATGTCCTTTATTCATCTTCTTTTTGGATGAAGAAATGTTAACTGATTCTTATCTCAATGGCTCTGATATGATGTCAGAGAACTCTTTTATCGTCAAAAGCAAAGCTGAGACCTTAAAAGAAGGGGACAAAATAGAATTATTAAACGAAGACATCGATATTATTTGGACTCCGTTCCACACATTAGGCTCAACTTGCTATTATCTTAAGAAATCTAAAATTATTTTTACTGGTGATACTTTGTTTAGAAATGGATTTGGAAGATTTGACCTTCCTCACTCCGACCGTAGCAAAGTTCAATCATCTTTAAATAAATTATTTAAACTAGATGATGATATTAAAGTTTATCCCGGTCATGGAGAGTCTACTTATATCGGAAAAGAAAAAGAAAGATACTAACTTCTTTTATTCTAGTTTATCTTGAATAAAATAAACATTTTGCCAAATACGATTATTTGTTATAATAACAAGCGTCAAAAATAAGAAAGGAATATTATTTATGGTTAATGTTACTGAACTTAGACCTGGAAACTATTTTCTAGAAGAAGGCAATATTTATCAAGTCCTCGACATCTTACTCAACAAAACAGCGATGAGAAAGATGGTAGCAAAAGTCAAAGTTAAAAATCTCCGTACCGGAGCGATTAATGAAATGTCTCGTAACTCTGGTTACATGATTGAGACAATTCGTCTTGAAAAAAGACAAATGCAATATCTTTATGACACTGGCGATTTCCTTTGCTTCATGGATCAAGAAACATATGAACAAATCGAAATTAGCAAAGATCGTCTCACTTGGGAAATTCAGTTCCTCAAAGGCGAAGAAATCGTGGAAATCGTTTCCTATGAGAACGAAGTTCTTGGTATTTCCTTACCAGCTAAAGTCGCTCTTAAGATTGTTGAATGCGAACCAGCTGTCCGTGGTGACACAGTGAACAAAGCAATGAAAGACGCAACTTTAGAAACTGGACTTCATGTCAGAGTCCCATTATTCATCGAAGAAGGCGAAGTCATCCTTGTTAGAACCGATAACGCTGAATACGATGGCAGAGCCTAATATAGATTATATTAGGAGGTAATTTATTTAATGGTTGAAGTACAAGTTTGGGTTCTAATTGTTGTTCTAATCCTCCTCCTTATCGGTGGAGCAATCGCTGGATTCTTCATTGCGAGATGGTATTTCAAGAAACAACTCAAAGAAAACCCACCAATCAATGAAAAAATGATTAGAGCGATGTTTAGAAGCATGGGAAGAACCCCAAGTGAAAAACAAATTCGCGAAATCATGAGAAACGTCAATTCTCAAAACTAATTGAATCGGATGACATAGTCATCCTTTTCTTTTATGTTTTTACCCTCATAGGAGAGGGTTTTCTTTTTGATACGTAAAAAACCTCAAGGGGAATACTAAATGGCCAGATTTGCCCCTAAAAGCCTATCTACGAAGAAAATATATATCTTAGGATTTAATCTATCTAAGAATTGAAACGTTGCTTAGATAAGCCAAAAATAAAACATTAATATAGTCATAATTTCAAAGCAAAGCCATAAAATAGATAACGTAAATGAAGGATAATAATGATCGTTAAAAGAAAAGACGTCATTAAGGCGTCTAATCTAATTATATATTATACTGAAAAACTACTAATTTTTAACTTAACTCTAGAAAAGATTTGTCGTGCTTTCCTCATGATGGATAAGTCTAATGATGTTTGATTTATGACGAATAACCGTGAGAATGTAGTTGAAGGTAATAACGCAAGTAGAGGTTAAACCAAAGAGGATGGTTGGACCAAATCCGATGAACCAATCCCACCAGACAGGAAGAACCTTTGTTGCAAGTAAGATGAAGAAGATCCAATGGCAAATGACTGCGCCACCAATTGAGATGAGAACGCTAATTGACATTTTGTGTGTCTTCTTGACGATGATAAGGAAAAGGACGAGGAATGGTAATGTGATCAACCAGCATGTTCCAGCGGCCAAACCGAAGAGTGTCGCTGCACCTTTTCCGCCTTTGAACTTTTCAAAGATTGGGAAACAGTGACCGATACATGTTCCGATGAAGGTCAACCAATAGGCAGGATATTTAAGGATATGTCCATCGAATGCACTTGCGAAGTTCCAGAAATTACCGCAGTTATTATTAATTTCTTGAACTGTTCCGATTAAAGTGTTGCCGCCAAATGGAACAAAAACTAAAATAGCCCAAGTAATCCAAAATGGAATGATGCTCTTTAAAACATCAAGACCGAAAACTAAGAATCCAGCTTTTCTTCCGAGGACTCTTCCGACGTTTGTGGCCCCAGCGTTTTTTGAACCTTCTTGCCTGATATCTGTGTGGTAAAATTTCTTACTAATAAGAACTGCAAATGGGATTGAGCCAAAGAAATATCCGAAGATAAGACAGCAGAATCCGATTAATATATTATATAAAATAATATCCATTTTCCTTCTCCTTCATACGGTAATTTATTTTACTAAATTACTTTGTTTTTGCAATCATTTTTGCTTTATAATATCAATGTTTTCGGAGATATTAATGTCAAATAGATACACCGCTGATGATATTCACGTCCTTCAAGGGCTTGAAGCAGTAAGGGTTAGACCTGCCATGTATATTGGCTCGACTAACACCCAAGGTCTCCATCATCTAGTTTGGGAAATCGTCGATAATGCTGTTGACGAAGCTCTTGCTGGATTTGGAAATCGCATTGTTATAACCATCCACAAAGATGGTTCTCTTTCTGTTTTAGATGAGGGTCGTGGTGTTCCAACTGGCATCAATTCCGAAACAGGAAAAAGCGCACTTGAACTAGTTTATACCGTTCTCCACGCTGGTGGAAAATTCAATAATTCCGTCTATAAAGTGTCTGGCGGATTACATGGTGTCGGTGCTTCTGTCACAAATGCCCTCAGCCGCTGGTTGGATGTTTTGGTCTATCGAGATGGCAACATTACTCACATGCGTTTCCATGATGGAGGAAAGATAGAAGTTCCTCTTGAAGTCATTGGTCAAACGAAAAAACATGGGACTTTTGTTCGATTCCTTCCTGATGATCGCATCTTCTCAACTGTTGATTTCAAGTTTGAAACCATCGCTAACCATATTCAAGAATCGGCCTACCTCTTAAAGGGCGTCAAATTTATTTTGATTGATGAAAGAAGTGGACAAAGCACTGAATTTTACTATGAAAACGGTATTCAAGAATACTGCGCTAATCTCAATAATGATAAAAATCCTCTCAGCCCAATCATCCATTTCCAAGACCAAGACAACGAAACCGGAATTATCATGGAAGTCGCTATGCAGTATTGTCTCGATGATTATAATGAGACCATTTATTCGTATGCGAATAATGTTAGAACAAGAGATGGCGGAACTCACGAAGCTGGTTTTAGAACCGGATTAACTCGTGCAATTAACGATTGGGCGGACAACAATAAACTCCTCAAAGGTAAAAAACTTGAAGGAAACGATGTAAGAATTGGACTTACCGCAATTATTTCTGTCCAAGTTCCTCAAGGCATGGAATTTGAAGGACAAACTAAAGGAAAATTAGGAACTCCACAAGCTTTGCCAGTCATGGCAAACTTCATCTATAATCAATTAACTTACTATCTAACCGAGAATAAGGAAGTGGCAATTAACATCATTAAAAAGTGTGTTGATTCCCAAGCCGAAAGAATTGCGATTCGTAAAGCAAGAGATGCGGTTAGATCAAGTAAAAAAGCCAAACAAGAAGTCATTCTTTCTGATAAACTCACCCCAGCACAGTCCAAAGACTATGATAAAAATGAACTTTTCATCGTCGAAGGTGATAGTGCGGGAGGTAGCGCTCGTAAAGGACGTGACAGAATCCATCAAGCCATCCTTCCACTACGTGGAAAACCTTTAAACACCGACTCTGTCTCCTTAGAAAAGATGCTTCATAACGAAGAATTTGCCACAATCATTAATACGATTGGTGCAGGATATGGACAATCATTTGATATCAACGAAATCAGATACGGAAAAATCATCATCATGACCGATGCTGATACCGATGGTGCACATATTCAAACCTTACTTTTAACTTTCTTCTATCACTATATGAGACCTCTTATCACAGCAGGTCACGTTTTCATTGCCGTCCCACCTCTTTATAGAGTGTTTAAAGAAGTGAACCATAAAATGGTTCAAGAATATGCTTGGGATGACGAAGGACTTGAAGCGGCGAAGAAAAAAGTTGGAGCAGGATATAAGATTTCCCGTTATAAAGGTCTTGGTGAAATGGACGCTGTTCAATTAAAAGAAACAACAATGGATCCAAAGACGAGATTATTAATCAGGGTCAATATTGAAGATCCAGTTTTAGTTGACCGTGAAGTGTCTATCCTCATGGGCAAAGATTCATCTCAAAGAAAAGTTTGGGTCGAAGAAAACGTCAACTTCAACGAAGTTGATACGTTTATAG
>JAFSNY010000078.1 GCA_017447305.1 Bacilli bacterium
TCCAAGTGCGGATAAGATAATTAAATTTGCTGGTCTGGATGTAAGAGTTTATCAATCTGGAACAATTGAAAAGCATGGAGCGATTAGAAAAAGAGGATCACCTTTACTTAGATATGCATTATTTCAAGCAGCGGAGAAAGCTCGTATTCATTGTCCTGAAATTGCAGAATTCTATTCAAAGAAAAAGAGTGAAGGAAAACATCCAATTTGTGCCTTAACTCATACAGCAAGAAAGATACTTCGAATTGTTTGGGCTTTATTAAAAACTGGGCAAAACTATAGTCAATCTATCTCTGATTAGTGCTTAAATCAGTGAATATTTTAAAACTTTATCATAGATAGAGTTTTTTCGTCGTGGACTTTAAGAAAAAAATACTTGATAATTGTAGGTATGGAATACATTAAGTTAGGAACAATTATCGGATCATTTTCTCTCGATGGAACACTCAAGGTGATGTCCACGACCGATTTTGCTAAAGAAAGATATCAAGAAGGTAATACCATCTATCTTTTAAACAAAAAGAAGGAATATCTTCCTTTAACAGTCGTATCTTTTAGGATGAATGGAAAACTCGATTTTGTGAAAGTTAACGAAATAAACACAAAAGAAGAAGCGGAATCATATAAGGGATGCGATTTACTTATTGATAAGGAAGAAGCTAATGTTCCAAAAGGATATTATCGTTTTTCTGATTTAGAAGGATGTGAAGTTATTCTCGAAGATGAAAACGTCATCGGCAAAGTCAAAAAGGTTGAGGAATATCCCGCTCAAGCGACATTAAGAGTTAAAATGAATAATGGTAAGGAACTTTTGATTCCATTTGTAAAAGCATTTATCGTCAAAGTTGATATTAGTAAAAAGGTTATTGTCGTTAGATTAATTGAAGGAATGATATGAAAATCACCATTCTCACTTTATTTCCCGAGATGTTTAATGGGATGTTAACTAACTCCATCATCAAACGAGCGATTAGTAAGGGTGTCGTTGAAATTAAGGTTGTTAATATTCGCGACTACACGAAAGATAAATACAATCGCGTCGACACTCCCCCAATCGGAGGTGGAGCGGGTTTAGTGATGAAATGTCAACCAATCGTTGATGCGATTAGGGCAAATAGCAACGAATCAACCCATAAGATTTTCACTTCTCCAAGAGGAAGAACATATAATCAAAAGATCGCTCATGAATACGCATTGAAGGAAGATTTATTAATTCTTTGCGGACATTATGAGGGAGTAGATGAAAGAGTTAACGATTATGTTGATGAACTAATCTCAATTGGGGATTATATCTTGACCGGTGGAGAAATCGTGGCGATGGCTATTTCCGATAGCGTTATCCGTCTTTTAGATGGAGCGATTACACATGAATCTACAATTGAAGAATCTTTTGAAAACAACTTATTAGAATACCCTCAGTACACTGAACCATATGACTTTGAAGGTAAAAAAATCCCTGAAGTCTTATATTCAGGAAATCATGAAGCGATTAGGAAATATCATCAAAGAGAATCACTAATCTTAACGAGAAAATGCCGTAAGGATTTATTCGATAAATATCAATTAACGAAGGAAGATATCAAACTTCTTAATGAATATGATTCAGGTGATGTTGAACCAAAATGGCTGAGACTCGCGATTGAAAAAGGAAAGAAATTTATGAAGGAGTAACATCCTTCTTTTTTATAATTTGAATTTAAAATCACATTTCGAACACTTATATTCGTAACCATTAACATTCATTTCGCTGTCGCATCTTGGACACATTTGGTTTTCAATTGCGTATTCCATTTCAAGACGGAATTCTTTTTTTATCTCTTTAAGATATCCGATATTTTCTAAATGCTCACTTTTACTTATTTTTGAGGATTTGGATTTAAGTTCTTTATAAATGAAATCAATATCGTTTTTCTCAAGTATTTTCTCATATGGATATGATTCGATGAAAAGAGATAAATCTTTAAGATTGATTGCGTTATCATCGATATATGGTGCGTTATTTCTCACAAAAACAACGACGGGTATGATGTCATATTTATTGTTAAGAAGCTTTTTCACGACATACATGTGCGATTTATTTTGTTTAAGTGGATTGGAGATTCTTTCTTTTTTATTGTCAATAACTCTCAGCCAAAATGAATCATGGGTATCAGAAATGATTTCTCCATAATAGTTCTTCGTTTCAATGACAAAAACTCCGTGAGGATGGATTAAGATGTGATCAATTTGATGAGACATCTCCCCTCTTCCGGTCACAAAAGTAATGTCATTTAGTATTTTATGATATTGTTTTTCTCCTTTAAGGAGAATTTTAACTTTCTTTTCTCCTTGCTCTCCACGACTTTTCTTGGACATATTATTCCTTTACATATCCTGGCATTGGAAGGAGCTTGTGGAGATTAATGCGGTGAAGATAATCAATTCTTTCTTTGACTTTTAAATCATCGATTTCACCAGTTCTGATGTAGTAATCTAAAACAGCGTAAGAGAACCCTAATTTTTCTTCATCACTTTTTCCTGACATTCCATCTTCAGGAATCTTTTCAATGAAGCGCATTGGGAAGTCAACTTCCTTTGCAAGAGCGCGGGCTTCAGTCTTGGTAAATGAAGAAAGAAGTGAGAAATCGCCAGCGGAATCACCAAATTTCGTGTTATATCCCACGTAATCTTCACTTAAATTACAAGTGTTCACCACTCTTCCATTAACAATTCCGGAAACACCGTATAGTGTCGCCATTCTAATTCTAGCGGGGGTGTTGGTTTTATAGACATCATAGCTATTGGCGTCCACTCCCATCTCTTGATTGACCTTTTCTGTTAAAGCACTTACCGCATCACCAATATTAATTTCATAATATTTGATGCCTAAATAGTTACAAACATCATAACTCATTGAAATATCCCATTGTTTTCCTTGAGGGAGTAAAACACCAATGACATTTTCTTTTCCTAAAGCATCAACAAGAATCTTTCCGCAGAAAGAAGAATCAAAACCACCAGAGATACCAATAACCGCTTTGCATCCCTTGCCGTTTTCTTCGAAATATTTTCTTACCCAATTAATAATTTTCTCATACTCGTTCATATTTGATTCTCCTTTAAATTTCTAACGACTCTAAACCTTTGGTTAATTCAGAAATGGTAATTCCGAGTCCGTTAGCGATTTTTTCCAACATTTTTAATGTTGGGTTTCTTCTACCATTTTCTAAATCTCCAAGGTAATTCTTATTGATGTTAGAATCGAGGGCCAAGTCTTCGATAGATTTCTTTTTGAGTTTTCTTAGATAACGGATACGTTTGCCAAGTTGTTCTTCAATGGATAAACCTTTCATAATTTCGTGCCTCCGATTCGATAATATAAGTCATCAAGATAACGGAATAGATGAGCGACATTACTTTTAGTAATCTCTTCTTCAAGTTCATCACTCATCATCTTCGCTAAATCGTTAAGCGATGCGGATTCAAATTCTAAACGTAATTTGCATAATAATCTCGCTTTAGGATTACGAAGATTACTTATTCCATAATGCTCATCAATATATTTGATTTGCTTAACTTGTTTTTGCGCAGCATCGACAGTTTTCTTCATGTTAGAAGTATCAAAGTTCGCTAGTCGGTTGGCCGCATTAGCGAAATCTCGATCAACGCGATATGACTCAAATTCTAAGCAAGAAGATGTCGCTCCAATCATGACGAGAAACTCCGCAATTTGGTCACTCTTTTTTAAATAAATGATGTATTTCTCGCGTCTTTTTATAATTTTTGGGTTTAAGTTGGTGTTTTTGTAACGAGAGAAAAGATGGAGCATCCACTTTGCGTAATTCTCGGAGTTTAATGAAATTTCTAAATGATAATTGCTCGTCACAGGAGAATTAACACTACCCGAAGCAATAAAAGCTCCAGCAAGATATCCAGAAATAGAGTCATCGTTTCTGACGATATTTTTTGATATCTTTCCTTCCAGGAAGGAGATCTCTAAATCATCGATGATTTCATCACCTTTAGAATCGACAAAGATATCATATCTAATTTTCTTTTTAAGATTGCTACGTTGAATAAATTCAAGACGGCAATCAGCGTCATAGATTTTCTTAATGTTGGAATAAAAGAATTTTGCTATCTTGGCATTTTCGCTTTGTAAGATGATAGTTGTTTCTTTTCTTTTAAAGGAAACGTGTCCATTGATACGAATATAGGCGGAAAGAAGGGCCTTTAAACGGTCCATTGATTCGTAGTTATTGGACACTAGTTCTTCTTTAACTTGACTAGCAAAAGATAGCGTTTTCTCCATTCTTTTTTACATTTTCTCCACTCGATTGATATCGCGGTGGTTGGTGACAACATGGTATTTATCAGCGAAATGTTTAGCTAAATATTCAGCGACAAAAACAGAACGATGTTGTCCTCCTGAACAAGCAATTCCAATATTGTAATATGGTCTTCCATCTTCGCTGACAATCTCAAGGAGATAAGTGAGATATTCCACCATTTTGTCTAATAACTTATTTGTAATATCAAATCCAACAACATAGTCTGCAACTTCTTGATCTAAACCTGTTAAATCTTTTAGATTTGGAACCCAATATGGGTTTGGAAGACTTCTCACATCAAAGAACATGTCGAGATCTTTTGGACGATCGTTTTTAATTCCAAAGGAAGTAAACTGAACAGTTAATTGTCCGCTTGTCTTTCCTTCGATGTCTCCATAGATAACGCCCTTAAGTTCTTTTGGTGTCAAGTTGGTTGTATCGATAAAGAAATCCGCTAAATCTTGACATGATAGAGCGTAATCAACTTCCTTAAGGACCGCATCGTTTAAAGAGATTCCTTCAGAAACCGCTAATGGGTGAGCGTGACGAGATAATGAATATCTTTTTACAATTGATTCTGGAGATGTGGTAAGGATAATCGTTAATAAATCGATATCTTTACGCTTCTTAAGTAATTCAACACCTTCTTTAGCGTATTTAATCTCAAGAATAACACAAAGCTTCTCGCAAGAATATTTGTCTGTCAAAAGAGATGTGATAATAACGTCGAGCGCTTCGATTGGTGGATTTTCAATAATTTTATATCCACGTTCTTCAAATACGTATCTTGCAGTGGTGTTGCCACTACCAGAAGGACCACTAATTGTAACAACTTTTAACATGCGTTCCTCTCTACTTTCCTAAAAACTCTATCATTGACTTAGCAGCAACTTTACCATCATGTTCCGCTAAATATATTTGTCTAATATCACGTGGGGTAACGTCTCCAGCAACATATAAGCCTTCGACACTAGTGACCATTCCTTTATTAAACGGAATTGTTCCCCATTCATTTTTAACACCATCAATTTTGATAAATTCAGAATTAGGATCTTGCCCAATTAATGGGAAGATACCATCGATATCTAATACCTTTTCACTACCGTCTTCTCTGTTTTGAATCTTTAAGCCAGTAACTCTACCATTATCAAGGATTTCTAAAGGGATGTATGGAGTAACGATTTCGATTTTGTCCATCTCTTTAATCTTATCGACGAGTTTTCTATCTCCTCTAAATTCATTACGGCGATGAATTAAATATAATTTCTTAACTAAGCCTGCAAGATGAATGGATTCTTTTAAGGCAACATTACCTCCACCGACAACAGCGACAACTTTATCTTTAAAGAAGTGACCATCACATAAAGCACAATAACTTAAGCCATGTCCAAGGAGTCGATCTTCGTTTTCAAATCCTAATTTTCTTTCCTTGGTTCCAGTGGCGATTAACACCGTTTTTGCATGATATGTCGCATATTTTCCGATTAAAGTGAATAAATCACCATCTTTAGTAAGAGATGTAACTTCATCGGAAATCATTTCAATTTTGTTATCTAAAATCCTTTGGAAAAGCACCATAGCTAAATCTGGTCCTGGGATTTCATGTTGACCTGGATAATTATCAACGCGAGGAGCGATATTAACTTTTCCGCCAGGTGCATCCTTTTCAATAATAGCAAAATCAACACCGGCATTTTTAAGTTCTAAAGCCGCTCCCATTCCAGCAGGGCCACAGCCAATAATCAAAGCTTCATAGTCTGTTTTCATTTGATAACCTCCAGAAGATTAAAGTAGTCATCTATTTTATAAGTTGGTTTAACTTCATCACTCATTTTTCTTGGACCCCATGCTACTAAACATGTATCGATATGAGCATTCTTTCCAGTTTCATCATCTAATTTATTATCACCGATGTAAAGAACTTTCTTTAAATCACTGATACCAGTTTCCTTCATTGCTTTAAATATTCCTTCAGGATGTGGTTTATGTTCTTTAACATCATTAAATCCCACGAGAACATCGAAGACATCACTAAGGTTAATGACTTCTAGGCAGTGAATTGACATGTTTCTAAATTTATTTGTCACCACTCCTAACTTAATACCCATCTTTTTTAACTCTAGCAACACTTCTCGACAGTGAGGGTATGATGTAACAATCGTGTCATATTTAGGTCTACTTAATCTTGCAAATTCCTTCGCGAGGAATTCTACATCTTGACCAGGGAATTCACTAGCGAGACTTTCTCTAATTGGAGGGCCAGAGAAGTAATAGCATTTTTCTCTTGGACTTCTAATCCCGTTACGATATAAATCGTATAGTTCAAACATCGTCTCCACGACTAGTTCGTCCGTATTAGCGATTGTCCCGTCCATATCAAAAAGAATTAAATCGTATTTATTAGGCATGAATAATCTCCACGTTTGATTTCTTCGCTTCAAAGAAGCGGATGATAGAGCAGCCACTGATGAATAATGTTCCTAAACCAACAAACATAATCATCATTCCAATATTGAATCCACCATAGGATAGTGAAGTGAAATCTGATTTATTACTTGCCATTAAGATGATGGAAACGATGAGTAAAATAATCGCAGCTGCCAAAGTGCTAATAAATGAATATAAGGCGACTTTTTCTTCACCTTTTCTAAGGTTATTTTTCTTCGTTCTGATAATGAATCTCACAAGGTGATTAATTAATATTGCCACGGCGCCAAAGACGATAAATGAGCAGGAGAAGGCCCATGACCAATATCCATTTGTACCCATGTTATATGATGCATCTCTAAGTGGTTCTAAGAACATACGGACAAATCCATAAACTAAGACATATCCGAAGCCTAAATCACCAAGTTCAGTATATTTTCTAAGTTTCTTTCCAAAAAGTTCAGCGATGATGAAATATCCACCGATATTGATAAGTCCTTCAATTAAGAAAAGAGGGAGATAGAAAGTTCCATCTTCTAAATGAGGGGATGCTGATGAATACGTTCCATTCTTTAAAATGATTTGTGGTAGCCAATTGAAATAGCTCATTTCGACAGGCATACCATGAACTTCACAGTTAAAGAAGTTACCAATTCTACCGATAGCTTGCGCAAGTAAGATGGTTGGGACAATCATATCGACTGCAACCCAGATGGAATAATGTTTGTTTCTCCAGATGTACCAAAGAACACCAAAGACGATACCCATGATTGCGCCACCAAGGATGGTTAAGCCACCTTCCCAAACCGCGAATATTGACCACCATTCACCTGAAGCGACACGTTCATCAAAGCCATCTGCTTTCCAGTTTCCGATGACATACCAAATTCTCGCTCCGATAATTCCAGCGGGGAAAGCTACTAAAAAAGTCGATTCAAGAGTGCCATGTTTTCCATATTGTTGATACATTTTATGATCACAAAGGAAATAGACAAAAACCGCTCCTGAAAGAATACATAAAGCGTAGAAAGAGATAGTTAAGCCATTGGTAAATGATTTTTCTGGAGTGCTAACTCCGTTTGGAATATTAATTCCGTTAGCAATCGGGTAAGTGATATATTCGCTGAATCCATTAAACGCATACCATAAAGAAATAATCATTACTGGGATAGAGATAATCAGCATGCGATAAAGCGCTTTATCTAATGTTTCGTTCAAATCCTTTACATAGTAATGGAGTCTGAATGAGACATAAAAGGTTGAAAGAGAAGAAATAAATAATGAGGAACATACTAAAGCGATAATCAATTCATACCATTTAGGAGTAATCATGTTCCATAAATAAATAAGAGCGATTCCAATCGTGAAAGCAAGGGTGATACCCATTACGTTATAGACGATAATCTGAATCTCTTTTTTGTAATTAACTTTAAAAGTCGAATGAGCGATACCTCTCACTCTTTTAATTAGTAAGCCAATTAGAACTACGCTAATGAGCATAAAGATAATAAATAACACTAATCCAAATACGTTCATAGTTCATCGCTCCTCCTATTCATATTTTCCATTCTTCAATATATCTTTTAGATATAATCCAGTGTAAGACTTAGGGTTTTTACTAACTTCTTCAGGTGTTCCTGTCGCAACAACCATGCCACCTTGATCTCCACCTTCTGGACCTAAATCGATAATGTAGTCCGCTATTTTGATGACATCGAGGTTATGCTCAATAACAAGAACAGTGTCTCCATGATCAACTAGTCTTTGTAATACTTTAATCAAACGTTTGATATCATCGGAATGAAGACCGGTTGTGGGTTCATCAAGGATATATAATGTTTTCCCTGTTGGTCGTTTTTGAAGTTCATAAGCAAGTTTAACTCTTTGAGCTTCACCACCAGATAATGTTGTCGCTGGTTGACCAAGTTTGATGTATCCAAGTCCAACATCAAATAGGGCTTGAAGACCTTTCTTTAACGCTGGTCGATTTTCAAAGAAATGTAGTGCTTCTTCAACTGTCATTTCTAAAACATCATAAATATTTTTGCCTTTATATGTGACTTGAAGCGTTTCTTCGTTATAACGTTTTCCGTTACATTCATCACATTTAACGTAGACATCTGGTAAGAAGTTCATCGCAATTCTTGTGACACCTGCTCCTGAACATTTCTCACATCTTCCACCTGAAACGTTAAAGGAGAATCTCGACTTATCAAATCCACGCGCTTTTGCTTCAACGGTTTCACTAAATAAGTCGCGAATCGCATCAAAAACCTTCACATATGTCGCTGGATTGCTTCTTGGAGTTCTTCCAATTGGGTCTTGAGAAACACTGACACATTTATCAATATTTTCAAATCCAATAATCTCTTTAACTGGTCCAGCATATTTTTCTTCGCTGCTTAAATGACCTTCTAGATGCTTCAATAATGTTTGATTAACAAGGGTTGATTTACCACTTCCTGAAACACCAGTAACCGCAACAAAACATCCAAGTGGAATATCGACATTAATATTCTTTAAGTTATTTCCACTAGCGCCTTTTATCTTAATAAATTTTCCGTTTCCTTTTCTTCTTTCCTTAGGAATGGAAATATATTTCTTTCCGGAAAGATACATTCCGGTAATACTATCTTTTGTGTTTATTAAGTCTTCGACTGTGCCTTGACACACAACTTCACCACCGTTGATACCAGCACCTGGACCAATATCAACGACATAATCAGCGGATCTAATTGTTTCTTCATCATGTTCGACGACAATTAATGTATTGCCAAGTTCCACCATCTTTTTAAGAGTGGCGATTAATTTCTTATCATCTCTTTGATGGAGACCGATTGATGGTTCATCAAGGACATATAAAACTCCAGATAATTTAGAGCCAATTTGAGTGGCGAGTCTAATTCTTTGAGCTTCACCACCAGAAAGGGTCATCGCATATCTAGATAAACTTAAATATTCAAGTCCAACTTCACAAAGGAAAGTAAGACGATTTTCAATCTCTTTAAGAATTAATTTGGATATTTCTATTTGCATTGGAGTTAATTGACTTCTGAGGTTTGAAATCCATTTTAGAAGGTCTTTTAACTGCATGCATGTCACTTCATAAATGTTTTTGTTATCGATTTTTACAGAGAGAACTTCAGGGGAAAGTCTCGCTCCATGACAGGAGGTGCATTCACTATCTCTCATATAAAATTCATACATTTCTCTCATCATTTCCGAACTGGTTTCGTTATATAAACGATCCATTCTTGTTTTGATACCTTCGATATAACCATTTCGATGAGTGATATTTTTATTTACAGAAACGAGTTCATATTGGAATGGTCGATCAGAACCAAACAAGACGATATGCTGTTCATATTCACTTAATTGTTCGAACGGCTTATCCATATCGATGTTATAGACTTTGCAAAGATACACTAGTTCTTGCCAGTCTAAATTCTTACTTCCAACAATATTGCGGTAAAACCTTATCGCTCCTTGATTGAGAGATAATGTTTTATCTGGAATTATGACATCAGGATCCGCTTCTCTTTTCATACCAAGTCCGCGGCAATCAGGACAGCATCCAAGCGGGGAATTAAATGAGAAAAGACGTGGTTCTAAACGAGGAACTGAGAAACCACAGACAGGACAAGTGTGACGATCGCTTAATAATCTTTCTCCATCACTTGTGAGGATGATTAATAGACCTCTGGACCAATCAAGAGCGGTTTCAATTGATTCAAATATTCTGCTTCTAGCTTCAGGCTTAACAATAATACGATCAACAACAATATCGATATCGTGGCGTTTATTCTTTTCAAGTTCTTTAACTTCATCGATGGTAATAAGCTCTTTATCCACTCTTAGACGTTGGAAACCATTGCTTCTAATCTTATCGATGACATCCTTTTGTGTTCCTTTTTCATGATGGACAATTGGTGAAAGAAGTTGAATCTTCGTTCCTTCAGGATAAGACATAACGATATCGGTCATTTGTGTGATAGTAAATGAGACGATTGGAATCTTATGATCAGGACAATATGGAACACCTAGATTAGCGAATAACAAGCGGAGATAATCATATATTTCCGTTACTGTTCCAACGGTTGATCTAGGGTTATGAGATGTCGTCTTTTGGTCAATACTAATGGCAGGAGAAAGACCTTCGATGGAATCAACATCAGGTTTTTCAAAACTACCTAAAAACTGTCTAGCATAACTAGAAAGAGATTCCATATATCTTCTTTGGCCTTCGGCAAAAATCGTATCAAAGGCTAATGTTGTTTTTCCAGATCCAGATAAACCAGTAAAAACAACTAGCTTCTCTTTAGGGATTCTAACACTGATATTTTTAAGATTATTTTCTCTTGCGCCGATGACGACTATTTCTTTATCCATCTTTGTTTCCTATCTTTGTTATTCTAGCAAAGATATTCATAACTCTCCACAAATACGTTAAAAATATTTTGATGGAGAATGGGATATACGAATAATATAATTATTACGGATCGGGACGTAGCGCAGCTTGGTAGCGCACTACCTTGGGGTGGTAGGGGTCGTGAGTTCAAATCTCATCGTTCCGACCATTTTTTTATTTTTTCTCGTTATCATTAATTTTGTTTAAATTAATATGACAATACCCTGAGGGGTTTTTCTTTAGATAATCTTGGTGATATTCTTCCGCTTTGAAGAAATTGTTTAGTTTAGCAATTTCGATGGTATATCCCCTCTTAAGTTTGCTAGATAGATAATTTCTTGCTTCAATCGCATCGAGCAAATCGACATAGTAAACTCCAGCGCGATACTGTATTCCTTCATCTTCGCCTTGCTTATTGTTGGCGTAAGGATCAACAAATCTTAAAAAATGTTCCAATAGTTTGGAAAGAGAGATAATTTCATCATCATATTCAATCTTAACTGTCTCAGCGTGGCCAGTTTTTTGAGATTTAACTTCTTCATAAGTTGGAAAAGCCGTCGTCCCGTTAGCGTAACCCGCGACTGTTGAAATGACTCCTTTAAGTCTTGAATAATATTCTTGGACACCCCAGAAGCATCCTCCTGCTAGATAAATAACTTTAATCATATGAACCCCCTTCTAACAAAAATAAGCGATAAGTGTAGGCATTATTTTAGATATTGCGCCTTTAAATCAAGGATGATTTGTTTATTTCTTGGTGATAATTTGTCTTTAGGTATTTCATCTAAATTCATAAATAATAGTTTCTTAACTTCTTCCTTTTGAGGAGATAACTTTCCTTCGTATTTATGGGAGATAAAAACAAAGTCAATCCCATCAATTTCATCACCATTTCGATATACATAGTGCGTTATTTTGCCTTTATAGACTTTAAAAAGCTTAATATCTATAGGCCTAACTCCACATTCTTCAAAGCACTCTCTGATGGCAGCTTCTTCAAAACTTTCTTCCGTTTCCACTTCTCCGCCTGGGAAGTCATAATTTCCATCATCGCTTCTTATTTCAACGAGGACTTTTCCTTCATTATTAAAAAGAATTACAACAGAATGAGGAATGAGGATTGTTGCGTGTCCAACTTTTTCTCTTAGTTTATTAATGTAATCACTCATAATCAGGCTTCGTTACTATGTGTAAGATATTCTCCCACGATTTCCACTTCTGCGGAAGAGCCTTCTAACCAATCTCTATTTGTGTCAAGTGGATAAACATCACTTAAGATTCGAACTTTTCTCAATTCTTTATTACCTTTAAAGATAGCGTAACCAAGTTTTTCCACCAAAGGTGGAATATCAATGCTTTCAAAACTGGTTTCAGAAAAAGCATAGTCATCAATATCAATGGTCTTAAATGATAATTTTATTTCTTTAATATTCACGCATCTACTAAAAGCATGCCTTCCAATTTTTAATACTAAGTTGTTATATGGGAATGCAACTTTTTTGATACTAACAATGTTATATAGTTGATAATCTCCAATGGTGTGAACAATATCGGGATGTTTATATTCAATCAGCTCTTGATAGTCATCTGATATCTTATTTCCAAACGAATCGGTTGGTGAAAGAAAAAGACGAACGCCTCTAGGACAAGAGAATAACGGGAAATCAATTTCAATATTTAGCCAGCCATGCAAATCACTTTCGTAATAGCATTTTTCAATGTTCTTAAAAACTTCATAAACATCATCATGAATCTTTTCGAGCGAACTAGGCAAAATGATAGTTTTTAATGTACATTCCCCCTTAAATTCAAAATCGGAGCGAGCAATTTCTCTCACTCCGTTTGGAATATTAAAGGCATATAAACCATTTACATCAAATTTCTTTTTCATAATAAAAGGAGATAGAGTTATCTTCTCTTCTCCATAAATAATCAATTAGTGATTGTATCTGCTATCGTAGACAACAGAGTGTTTCTTTCCCGCAACTTCAATGATGATGAAATATGCTTCTTTTTTAACTTCATCACCAAATTCATCGATGGCGTTACGACCGTGGAATTGTTCTGTCGCAGAGATTTGAGATAGAATGCTCGCTCCATACTCTAAAGCTTCGCGACCAGATTTAAAAATTTCTTCAATTTGTTCAGTGTGTCCATCAGGATAAGTTACTTGAACGACATATTGTTTTTCCATTAGCTATTCCTCAATTACTATCTATATGTTAATTATTTCCAATAATTCTATCAAGAATTTACTTGATAATGTGCGAAAGTTTTAATAGTTCATCTGGATTCTTTTTTGGTTCTCTTAAAAAGTAGACTTTAGCTTCTGGATATTCTTTCTTGATTCTTTTTAAAGCCTTCGCTCCTTCTCCAGAACCAGAATAGAGAATAAACGTGACGTTTTTTCCTCTTAAATCCAACTTAGAAAGAACAGTGTTAATCGGAGAAGCGAAACGTCCATTCCAAATTGGAGATCCAATAACAATTTCATCGTATTCTAAAACATCTTCATCGAAGTCAACAATTTTGTCTTTGTGCTTAATGCCTGCAAGAAAGCCTCCCGCTAAAACACCAAAGAAAAATGATTTAGGGAGTTTCTTTTTTCTAATGACTTTACGAATATCAAAATCATTTTGTTTAAGATAATCAGCGACGAAGTCACCATTACCAGTGTAGCTATAATAGATAAAAAGACTTTTCATGTTTTTTGACCTTATATTTATTATATCAAAAATAGTTATGATTTCTTTATGATATCCAAACTATGGTGGGTTGCACCGATAAGATCCATCCTTTCACAAGTATGCAGATGATAATCAACCCATTGTTTAAATGTTTCTTCATCCATCTTATCTAAATAATCTTTCATATATCGTGACGCTCCATCGGTGGCCACTATTTTGATTCTTTCTAGATTAGTTTTTCGATTATATTCATCAATATCTTCAATTCTTACTAGATCAAATATTTCATTTGGATCACTTTTGCAGTGCCAATCTTCTGTTAGAAGGCATTTATTTCTCACATCTTCTAGCCCTTCAGCACCAAAAACATACGAAATAATTGTCCCTTCATTCATACAATACGCGACAAAAATATAGCCATCTTTTTTAGTGATTCGTTTAGCTTCTAATAAACATTTAACTTTATCTTCCTTGGTGAAGAGATGATACATCGGACCAAGAACTAACGTGATATCAAATGATTCGTCCTCGAATCTAGATAAGTCTAAAGCATTGCCTTGATATGTCTTTACATTCATATCACTTGTTATTTTTAATTTAAGGATGTTTAGATTATGCTCCACTAATTCGATAGAGGTGACATCATACCCTTCTTTAGCGAGTGGAATAGAATAAGCACCTGTTCCTGCACCTATTTCAATTACCTTGTCTCCTTCTTTAAGGTATTCGTGAATGTATTTATTTGTGGTTATATATTCAACTTGCCCATTTCTTCTTTTTAATCTCGCGTCTTCATCATATTGATTATAGAAATCAGAAATAGATGTAACTGTAGCCTTTTCTTTCTCTTTTTTATGTTCTTCTAATCTTCTATCTATATCACTAACATCAAATAACTCATTAGCATCTAAACAATATGTTCTTAGAAGAAGAAGTATCTTCTCATAAGTCATATCACTGTCGCCTTTTTCAATATGGGTAATCATTGATTTATCGGAGTAGCCTAAAGCGTCAGCAAGTTGTTTTTGTGTTAAGGCGCGTGATTTTCTAAGTTTTTTGATTTTTGGTCCGATTCTTTCTCTTTTCATATTGATGTATTCCTCATTTTTTGATTTAATGAATATGCGCAACCGGTACTACGGCTTAATAGGCCAATCGGGGCGTTTTTTATTGACATCGAGCATGGTATTTGATTAAATGAATATGCGCAACCGGTACGCGTTGACTCCATGTGGGTTCATCGGTTGCTTTTTTTATGCTTTTTAAATGATGGACTATATTTAGGACGACGTTGCTTTATCATACTTATAATTTCCATGTCCACCTCGTTTATTCTCATATTAATCAGTTCTTTTGAGCCTATATCTCTTCGTTTACAAATCATAGGGCGATTTTTAACATATGATTTAATCACAGTGGAATCGGTCGGATAACTTAAATCTGTCAAATGTCGTTTATCCGCTTCTCTTTTTGACATATTTCCCTCTTTATCGCTCTCGGTAATAATAACCAAATATCTATTGTTAGCGTCGTCTTTTTGTACAATTAAACCAGGATGACCAGTATCGCTTCCATCATGGATTAAATAAAACTTTCCAACTTCTATGTTTTTAATACTACTATTTTCTACCATAAATTAATTATAGATTAAAGGTGAATATTTTTCAATTTAATTGCATTTATGCAATAAAAAAGTACCGATTATAAGTCGATACTGTAGTTAACAAATGTGTTTGGTGAACACTTATAATGCGTCTTTTTAAAAATGTACGCTTATAATGCCTTGACAAAATATTTTTTTGTGAACCAAACACCCAAATTTTACTAATAAATCGATGATTTTGAAAGAAAAACATCCTCTCGCCTTGGTCAGTAGGTTCAAACAAGGATGTTAGCTGTAGCTTTAGTTCTCCGTCTTAATTGGAATCGACAAACTAAACCATGGATGATGCTTGTTCTTACACCGCTGACTCTTTGTTACAAGTAGAGCCAACAACTTTCATCGTCGAACCGTTATGAACTACGGTATTCCTCTAATGGAGGAGAAAGGAGAGCGATTAGGTTGCCCAAAATTATTAATTTCTCACTTCTAGTATTAAGACCTAGAAGTTATGCATAGAGATAATAATAACTAGAGGAATGGATTCTATCCTCCTCTATACCTATTAGTCATTTAAAAGGCATAGAGGAAGACACCCCTTAGGCCTTAGGGGTGAAATCCGTTAGAATTTATTAATCTTCTTTTTTAGTTCTTAAGAATAAGTAGCCACCGATAGCGATAATGCTAGCGAGTGAAACAATGATAACTACTGTCACCATAGAAGATTCGGCTGTCAATGCAGAAATAGGATTATTCCTAATTGCATATTGTGCTGAAGGTCTATTGATTGGTGAAGAAGCTAAGAAGTCACTAACACCATGAGCACTTACGATATGATTATATTTCGCTAACATATCTTGAAGTGCATCAGCGTCATTGTAATTGTCGCTGCCTCTAGCATATGCATTAGCAAATAATGCTTTGAAGTTAGTTAAATCATCGCCGGTTAAATCTTCAGATAAGATTCTTGCAAATTCAGTAGAAACTGAAGTCCACTTAGTAGAAACGTTTGCGGTAGAACCATCAGAAACACACGCCATAGTTGTATTGAAATAATCAACATATTCAAGAGCGGCTTTTTGGGCTACTGCATTGGTATTAGCAACACTGCTACCAGAAGGAGCATAGCCAGCTGTGCCAATATAAATCTCAGCATCTTTTTGATTTGAAGATGATTTATAGCAGGCAAATCTACCACTTGTATTAAATTGAAGCATTCTTTCTGTATAACTTGCGTTAGTAATGGTTGCAGTCCCGTTTGAAATAGAAACCGTCCAAGAACTATTCGCGTTTTTTGTTTCGCTAGCATAAAGATTATTTGCATCAGATGTTAGAGCCAAATAAAGGCTTCCGTGTTTAAATGAGTAGGTTCCGCTTGAAGAGCCATCTTCTACTTCTAAAACATATGCACCACTTGGATTTGTTGTGTAAGATGAAACATTTCCATAATTACTAGCGTTAATACCAGATAGCTCCTTCGAAGAAGAGGCGTATGCTAAAACAATATGATCACCAGCTTCAATAGAAGATGCTGGTGAACTGCCATCAAATGTATAAGTTTCAACTTGGGCATAAACTGAATTGATTGTAGCAACAACATTCACTACTGCACTTGAATAAGCCTTAACTGTGACTGCATCTTCAGTATATGAAACACCAAGATATAAGCCGTCTTCACTAAGGGCCCATTCATGTCCATCGGTAATTGCTGATTCTAATGTATAAGTCGAACCATCTTTAGAGTATAAGCCAACAGAACATGATTCGATTGCTTTTGTAGCACCACTATCATCATCATAATTAGCGGTAATAGTTGCTAAATCTCCAAAATCAAGTTCATCGCCATCAAAGACAGTTAATCCTGATTGAGACCAAGTTAATGATTCAAGAACAGCAGTTCTTTCTTCAGCAGAAACCACAACATTGACAGATTTAGTGACATCATTTTCAGTGTAATTAACTGTGACTGTATTGCTTGTTGAGCTCAATGTAGCATTTGTTAATGATGTGGCGGTTACACTTCCGTTAGTGCCATCATCATAATAAGCAGTAACGGTAAAATCACTAACTGTGACGGAATCACCAACATAACGAGTTGCAGATTTTGCTGCGGCAGTGATTTTAATTAAATCTTTAGTTACTGCTGGATAATATTTATAAAGTTGAATGGCTTGTTGAGATTCAGAACCATAATATCTAAATCTAGTTTGACCAGTTGATGAATTGTACCTTAAATAATAATTGCCACATTTGATAACTGCGTGATCAGTACTATAAGAAACAGTGTTTGATGCGCTAGCTTTCGTGGTTGTATAATTCAAAGTATTGCTCGAACCAGTGTGGTAAATATATGAATTTCCGCTTCCTAAGAAAGTGCCATCAGAGGCATCAAAGGTAAAAGCGGCGGCATTAATTGCATCTGTAGGTGTGATTTTACTAGAAGAAATAGTAACAGCAACAGTGTTTGATGCTTGATCTGTTGTCAAAGCACTATTTAGAGCAACTGAACCACTTTCATAAACAATTAAATAAGTTCCAGAAGTAATAGAAGCGGTAGAAGTTATTTTGCCGTAATATGCTGAACTTACCACTTTATTAGAAACTGTAATGTCATAAGTATCGGTTTCTTCTGAAGCGGTATGAGTGACTGTAATGGTTTTATTTCCGGTTGTGAACATATCTGGAGAAGACCAAGTACATCCAGAAGTGACATCTTCCTCAGTTCCAGCAGCATCATCATATGTTGCAGTAACGACTGCGGTTGAATGAGTGAATGTATGTCCTAAATAGAATGATGTTTCAGAAGAATCGACAGCGACTTCGATACCGATAATACTTGCTGCAGTTGCTGTGCCTGTAACGGTTACGTTGCCAGTAACTTCTAAAATGGTTAGAACACCATCACTATAAGACCAATTATCATCTTCGTCACCAGCACCTGAAACAGTGATTGATGTAGGGATTTTCCATTTTGCATCAGCAGAAATTGTAATTTCAGCACCTAAAGTACCCTCCAAAACATGGGTATCACCACTTAAAGTTAAATGATCGCTTGAAGTCGTGATATCACAATAACTTCTAGTATCTAACCATTGAGCATACAAAGTAGTATTTTCTGAAATTGAGAATGTTGCACCCGCTGCTCTTGCTGTTCCAGTTCCATCTGCAGCGGTATTCCAACCATTAAATGAATAATTGGTCAACGCTAAACTTCCAGTATTATCCTTAACAGTAACTGTTGCACCACTAGAATATGCAGTTGCATCAGTTGGAACACTTCCGCTAATTGTGCCAGCACCTAGTGAAGTCATATAAGTTTGATTGTTATTGTAAGTAACCGAATATGTTTGCCCTACCTTATCGTAGGTAACAACAATGCTAACCAATCTGGCTTGAGAATTTGAACCATTAGTTAAAGTAAGAGACGAAACGCCGGTACTATAATCCCAAGTTGCAACAGTTTCGCTAACAGAAACGGTGCTTGTTGTAGCATTCCAAGAACGAATGTAGGTGCTAGAAGACCCAGTCATAACAATTTTTTTGAATGTGATGACATCACCTTCGTTTGCTTTTGCAAACGCAATAGTTGAACTGCCATAAACAATCAATTTGTTAGAAGCATGTCCATAACAACTACTAAACGTTAACTTGATATCATCTCTAGTAACAGTTGCACCAGTGCCTCCACCAGACGCGCCAATACCACGAACATCGTCATCAGATTCAGATATAGTTTCTGTTAAGCCTGTTTCTGCTTTTACTTCCGTGACTTCCCTATTTGAAAGCCCCACTCCAACTCCGACCGCTAAAGCAATTCCTGCAACCGCTATAGCAATCTTGTTAAATAATTTGTTCATAAAAATTTGTCCTCCATGTTAACCCCGGTCTAAGTTATTTCCTATCGTAACCACCGTGGGTGCTTTATGAACATTTTTCTCATGAATCCAGTCATCCCTATTCTTTAGATAAAATAGGATGACTGCTACCATGAGTGTGATGTACGTCTAACTTATTGATGACATTCGTCCTTCAACTGGATAAGTATCAATAAATCAAACTACGATATCTCGGAGGATTGAATTGAGAAAATCATGCATTCATTTTCTTATTTCTTTTTACTACGAGATAAAGGTAACTTATGGGACATAACTGGAAAATGACGAATGGCCTTTTTGTCCATTCCAGCTATGTGACATTTATCACGCTTTAAATCATAGAGAGAGAGAGAGAGAGAGTCAAGCACACGCGTGTATCGAGTGCTAATTTACCTTTGGTAAAATTTTTTCAATTTTTTGGTCAATCTCACTCTCCTTCATTTCTTCCAAAAAAGACAAAAAAGTAATTTCAGCGAAAATAAAATAACAAAAAATCCCACTGCTCATCTATTACTAGACTTTCATGGGATTGATTTAAAAATTTAGTTTACACTATTCAAGAAATTTTACTTTTTCTTCACTATTGGATGCGATTCCATCTTTTGCGGTTCTAAATGCGAAACTATTAATAAAATCAGCATCATTTTCATAAATCTTCTCAACTGAAATCTTATTATGGCAATTTGGACAACTATCTAGTTGACCATCAAAGTTTGTCCACAAGATGGGCATTTATATCTCATACTGCTTTACATCCTTGTTTTAATAAAACGCTGCAAGATAAGTTACATTCTACTTTCCTGTTTCTCTTCTAATCTTTTTCAAAGGTATGACCACCATCATAGCTAGTGTAATAATTGCCATTGCCATCTGTATAACGTCCATGGTATATCTCTGTTACTTCTGTGCCATTATCTAATCGGTATTTGCTTGGCGGAGGAGGTGATGGAATCATTTCGCCAATTTTACCAACAAAGAATAGTCCAAAAATAATAATAGCCACCGCTATTGCTAGAGCAATTATCGCTCCTAAAAATCCTATAGAAAGTGGTAATAATATGCCAATTAATCCGACAACCAAAATGCCAAAAAATAGATAAACAAAAGGTCTATTACCGATTTTTTTGAACATAATAGATAAAGTTATCGGCACTAAAAAATTAAAAACTGGTAAAGCATACCAAATATAAATATCTTTAAAATCACAAAGGAATCTACTTATGCTGTCACCTGTTTCTTCTTTGTTAAATTGGGCAAAATATGGATTTGAGTATATGTAAAATAGGATGGTTAGAACCCCAACAATTATATAGCTCATAACTTTCAAAAATTTTAAAAAGCGACTGCGTTTATAGGAAAAATATTCATTAAGAATGATGAAAAATGTTGGAGCAAATATAAGCCAAGAAAAAGGGACAATTTTACCTAAATATGGCTCGTTTTTTAAGCCTATCATATCCCAAGATAGAATGAATTTTCCAATTGAATACGAGATATTGTCGTTGAAGTGAGCAATCAAAAAAGCGGTAATTGACAAAACACTTATCAATAAGCAAAAAAACAATGCTGGTTTTTCGCTCAAATATACTCTCCTTTTCGTTCTTTTTGCCATATAATTATTTCTTCTTTTTCAAGAATAATTTTACATAGAGAGATAGAGGGAGACAAGCACTATGTGCTATAGACTGACAAAAATGTTAATAAGTCATCCCCTTTCTAGTAATAAAAGCATTCGCTGTTGCTAAAACTTCGGGAGATTTCAAAAAATATGATTCGAACCGACACTACCTAATATGCCTTCAAGAATTTTGATGATGGTTTTAATGCTAAAAACGAATAAAACCATAAAAAAACATGTAATTGTACCTAATTTGATATGCATTACATGTGCTCAACATAGATGTCTTTAAGCAACGCGATAAATGACAAGTTTTTCTTGCCACTTAAATAAATATAGTATCTAAGATCGCCCATTTTTGCCAGTTTTTAAGCAATTTCCTATGCGAAACGCATGAAATTTATTTCATAGTTACCCCAACCCATGACATTGTTGATTTTGCCAATGTTGTTAGCTAAATCCTCACAAAATCACGCACTTTAAAACCTTACAAAAGCTTATTTCAGGCGTTAAGTCATTGAA
>JAFSNY010000079.1 GCA_017447305.1 Bacilli bacterium
AGATATATTTTAGATTCAACGATCCGAAATTCGTTTATTAAATATATCACTCATATAATATCACTTTTTGAAAAATGTTGCTGAACAACATCTTTTCACTATACTTTATCAAAAAATATTGACAACACTTAGATAGTCAATTACACCCAATCACTATGTGAGTTGCACCCAATCAAGGCATTTGCACCCAATTTTTGCACCCAATTTTGAAGGACGGGTATGGAGTTTCGAACCTTAATTTTTAACAAAAAAGGCTATAAATAAAGAAAAAATACGCGTTTTATCGCGTATTCCTCGTTTTTTCAAATGAATGGTCGAGATGATGGGATTCGAACCCACGACCTTTTGCTCCCGAAGCAAACGCGCTACCAAGCTGCGCTACATCTCGGTTAAGATTTCATTTTAAAAGTCAAATAATGATAGTTGATCTCTTTCTGAAAGGCCTTTTAATACACCAAGTTCATCAAGAACCTTGACATTGGTTCCATTGAGTTTAGTTCTCTTAAGTAATTCTTCTTTAGAATAGAACGGTCCATCTTTTCTTGCTTCCACTACGGATAAAGCCGCACTTTCACCAAGACCATCAATCGTGGTGAACGGTGGGATTAAGCAATTATTTTCATGGTCAACAACAAAGTTTGTCGCATCACTCTTATATAAGTCGATGTTACCAAAAGTATATCCTCTTTGGACCATTTCGATGGCGATTTGCAGTGTTTTAACAATCTCTTCTTCTTTTGGGCTTAATGCTTCACCGCGCGCTTTTTCTTTCATCTTTAGTTCATCTAGACGATCGACAATGGCCATTTCTCCCTTAATCATTGTCGCAATATCATGCTGCTTACTTCTAACAGAGAAGAATGTTGCGTAGAATTCGAGAGGATAATAAATCTTAAAGTATCCCACACGAATAGCCATCGTAACATAAGCAACCGCATGGCCTTTAGGGAACATGTATTTGATTAAGTTACAGGAATTAATGTAATAATCTGGCACATTATTCGCCTTCATAATCTCAACATATTCTTCCTTAAGTCCTCTTCCTTTACGGACATCTTCCATGATAGCGAAGGCAATATTTGATGGAATACCTTTGCTGATGAGATAAGTCATAATATCATCACGACATCCAATAACTTCTTTTAATGTCGCGGTTTTGTTTTGAATGAGTTTTTCAGCGTTGCCGTTCCAAACGTCAGTACCATGAGACAAGCCAGAAATAATAACTAAATCAGAGAATGTTTGAGGTTTTGTTGCTTCTAAAATACCACGGACAAAGTCGGTTCCGAATTCAGGAATAGCCATCGCACCTGTTTGTTGATTGAGATAATTCTTTTTCATCTTCAAAGCTTTTGGAGAAGAGAACAAGGAAAGAACATTCTTGTCATTCATTGGAATGTCATGGATATCAACGCCGGTTAAATCCGACATCATCTTTAACGCCATCGGGTCAACGTGACCTAAAAGGTCAAGTTTTAAGATTGTATCGTGAATAGAATGGAAGTCGAAGTGAGTGGTTTTCCATGATGCTTCTTTATCATCAGCAGGATATTGAACAGGAGTGAAATCATATACTTCATATTCACGAGGAATAACGACGATACCTCCTGGGTGCTGACCGGTTGTTCTCTTAACATCAATACATCCGGAAGCTAGGTAAGCAATTTTAGCTTTTGGATAGGTGTTCAAATCATATCCAAGTCTTTCAATGTAGCCACGAGCAAAACCAAAGGCGGTCTTTTCTGCGACCGTTTCAATTGTGCCTGCTCTAAAGACGTTATTTTCACCAAGCAATACCTTTGTGTAATCATGGGCTCTTGCTTGATAATCTGGTGGGAAGTTTAAGTCGATATCAGGTGTCTTTTCCGCATGGAATCCAAGGAACGTTTCAAACGGAATATTTTGTCCATCATGAACCATCTTTTCTCCGCATTCTGGACACATTCTATCTGGTAAGTCATATCCGGAAGATGCATCGGGATAAGTATCTTTTGTCCATTCGAAATGTTTACATCTTGGACAGCGATAATGAGGCGGTAATGGATTAACTTCGGTGATGTTCGCCATTGTGGCGACTAAGGATGAACCAACAGATCCACGAGAACCAACAATATAGCCGTCTTCGTGAGCCTTTTTGATTAAGAGATGCGCAATATAATAGATGACGGAGAATCCGTTACTAATAATACCGTTAAGTTCGGCTTCTAATCTTGTTTTGATATATTCAGGAAGAGGATCACCATATAATTCTTTAGCTTTGCTATAGACCATATTAGTGAGGTTTTCTTCACAGTTTTCAATGGTTGGGGTATAGAGTTTATCGTTTGGAAGCGGAATGATATTTTCAATCATATCCGCGACTTTATTCGTGTTGGTAATAACGATTTCTTTAATTAGATCTTCATCTTCTAAAAACTTCATCGCTTCAAGCATTTCA
Organism: Bacilli bacterium; assembly: GCA_017447305.1. Lineage (GTDB taxonomy): Bacteria > Bacillota_I > Bacilli_A > RFN20 > CAG-826 > RGIG3315. The sequence continues at coordinate 2,438 of JAFSNY010000079.1, forward strand.
TCAGTGCTTCTGAAGTGTTGATCGGGATTATCAAATTGAGGGACTTTTCCATTTTGACGATCGTATGGATTTAATGGGTGAGAGACATTTCCTACTGCTTTCGCGGAAATATAAACATCCCTAAAGACTTTATCTTCAGGATTGACATAGTGACAATCTCCGGTCGCACACACCATCACACCACTTTCTTTTGCCGCTCTAACAATATCTTTTAGATATGTTAAAAGTTGCTCTTCAGAATCGAGTTCTCCCATATGAATAAGGAAGGAATAATTTTCTGGAGGTTGAATTTCAATATAATCATAGAAAGAGATGACTTGTTTTAATCTTTCGAAGTTATAATATCTCGCAGTTCTAAAGACGTCTCCATTAAAACAGGCCGAACCAAGTAAAAGGTGACTTCTTAATTTTTCAATTTCATGACGTGGCACTTTTGGAACTTCTGCAAGATATTCAACGTGGCCTAGAGAGACAAGTTTATATAGGTCTTTTAAGCCTTGTTTATCGCGGGCTAAACAGACAATATGATTAGGACGTATATGCTTTAATAACTCATTTGGAGTAACTAAGTTCATTAATTCTTCATGCCTTAAATCAATGTTATTTTTTGTTAAAGCGACAAGCATTGGTTGCCAGACATCATTTAAAACATTAGCGTCGTAGTCCGCTCTATGGGCAGCGTCTTCATCATAAAAGACACCCATATTACGACATAAGGAACCTAAACGATGGCTTCTTGATTCTGGGAAGAGATAACGAGAAAGAGGAAGGGTATCGATGACACCATTCTTTAATAAAGGTAATCCCATTCTCTTTAAGGCTTCTTGTAAATAACCAAAGTCGAATTGAGCGTTATGAGAAACGAGGATAGCGTCTCCGATGAAATCGAGAATTCGAGGCATAACTTCTTCGATTGAAGGAGCGTCCTTAAGCATTTCATCGGTGATGTTTGTAATTTTGGTAATCTTCTCAGGTAATTTGCGACCTGGGTTGATGAGGATATCTATTGAAGAAGTAACTAATCCTTTTTCAACGCGAACCGCGCCGAATTCGATAATACGATCATAGTAAGTTGATAAACCGGTTGTTTCTAAGTCAAATACCACGTATTTTGCGCTATTTAAGCGGGTTTTACATGGGTTATAGACGTAGATGGGTTGATCATCAACCATGTAAAGTTCTGAGCCGTAGAGCATCTTTATTTTGTGTTTTTTTGCGGCTTCTTGAGCTTCAGGGTATCCTTGAACGACACCATGGTCAGTAATAGCAATTGCTTTATGGCCCATAGCTTTGGCGAGTTTGCAGTAGGAATCCATCGTTCCAACACCATCTTGAACGGACATTAAGGAGTGAAGATGAAGTTCAACTCTCTTTTCAGGAGATGTATCTGGACGAGGATCATCCGCTGGTAGTAAATCGATATAATGACCTCTAATTGTTAATGCATTAGTGTATTCATCAACATAACAAACACCTCTAACTCTAACGTTTGTTCCACGTTTCAAGTTAGATATTACTTCGTTGTTAATCGACGCGTTTTCTCTAGCGTTGACGTAGATAGCGCCCATCGCGCGATCATGGACACCAACATTAATCCTTTTGACTCCGCCAAATTCTCTAATCTCAATAGAGAAGACCTTACATTCTAAATCGACGTTACCGCTTGAAGCATCGAGAGTGTCAATTAAGTCAATCGGAGTGTAGTTTCCACGACGATTGAGTCTTGCTCTTTCTCTTTCTTTTCTCATGATTTCCGCGTTTTCTTTCATTTGTTGGAGAAGTTTATCTTCCACAATGACCGCCTCTTCACGATGTTGTTCTTCAATTTCTTTTAAAGTTTGAGAATAATGAAGGTCAGCGCTTGCATCTTCATCGTTTTCAATGCTTTCTTCAGCGCTTTCAGTTGCAGCTTTTGTAATTTTATTCATCTTGCGTTTAGAGATATTGACTGTTTCCTCTGGTTTAAGGATTCTTGATTTAACTTCCACTTCGTAGCCGATAAAGTTTAAGAAATCACGAAAATCACGAAGAGTGTTTTCCAGTTCATTGACTAATGTATCTTCATCTCTACCTTCCACGTATTTCATAAGATCAAGAGCAACGTATAAAACGTTGTCCTCTTCTTCGAGATCATACTCTGGAGGGAAACGATATGAGGTTTGGAACCAATCAAAGAAGAGACTTGCAACATCTTTAGGTGTGATGAGTTGACGATAAAGGAATCTTAAATTGTAGGAATATGTAATATTAATCAAAGCATCTTGGAACTGTTTTAACAAATCATATTTCCAAGGAGTGTCTTTGGTGATTTGCATTTGCCACTTATCCGCTTCAAAACGATCCTTCATGACATAGTCAAAATCCATATCGAAATCTTCGATATTGTAAATTTTGATAGATGTAAGGAAGCGTTTCATTTTATCTGTCATAAGAATAATTCCTTAGAATAGACCAATCACATCTTTGACGATGATAAGAATCATAAATGTGAAAAGGAGAATCATTCCCACGAAAGAGATGATTGATTTAACTTTTTGTGGGATTTCTTTCTTAAAGACCTTTTCAACGAATAAGACGAGGAGTTGCCATCCATCAAGACCTGGGAAGGGAAGTAAATTAAAGACCGCAAGGTTGACGGAGATTAACGCCCAAAGATAGATGAATAAAGAGGCATTATAATTCATGAAGATTTGAGAAGATTGATTGTAAATAGCGACGATACCACCAACTTGATTCCATCCTCTCCCGATGAATAATCCTCCGATGGTTTTAAAGATTAAAACGGATGATTCACCGAAATCCGCGAAGGTTTTCGACATGTTTTGTCCAAAATTAAGTCTTTTGGTAACAAGCTTCATCTTGATTCCATAGGAGTCAAGCTTACCTTGATTGTTGTTCAAAACAAGTTGATAGGTGTCTCCGGTTAAAACTGGTTTAGCGCTGTCACCTTCATACTTCACAGTTTTTAAATTAACAGTGATAGACGCAATTCCTTCACTCTTAAAATCAACTGGTTTACCAAAATTGATGAGATTATCTTCTCCAATGTGGAAGTATTTGATAACTGTATCATAATCTCTGATTTTGAATGAGAGTTTAGAATCTCCGCTTCCATCGATGGTTGTTCCAATGGTTTTGGTTGTGTTGTCTAAATAGGTAACAGTGGTCGTTTTATCTAGGACAAAGTATCCAGCGCTTAAAGCGAGATAGTTTGGATCATCGGTTTTGTAGTACGCTCCTGAATCTGCATCATAGACATAATCTTTTTCGTGACCAATAGTTTCTTCCTTTGTGTATTCTTTTGGCATTTCATAGTAAAGAATAGATTCGCTAGTGAGACCAGAGTTATACGCAACACTATTCTCTTCGACATCGATATATCTTAGATATAGTTGTTGCTGAGGTAGACAGTTAGAAACAAAGAATAACACCAAGGCAAGAATCGCATTTAAGGTGACACCTGCGACTAAAACAATTGCTCTTTTCCAGGCTTTAATCTTCGCAAGACTTCTTTCTTCAGGAATTGATTCAATCCCGTCTGGAAGTTCTAAGTTTTCATCCTTTTCTCCATACATAGAGACAAATCCACCAAATGGAATCGCGCGGATAGAGAAATATGTTTCGCCGTTTTTTCTTTTCTTATGGAGTAAGGCGGGACCAAAACCAATTGAATAGTCAAAACAATATACTTTAAATATCTTCGCAGCGGTTAAATGACCTAATTCATGAATCATGATTAAAACAGAGAGGCAAACGATAAATAAGATAAAAGTCAAAATGTATTGCCAAATCATCTTTGATTATTCCTCCATTTCTCAATCATTTTTCTTGTTTCTTTTCGAGCGTTTTTATCAGCTTCAATCAATTGTTCAACACTCGGGTTTTTAATATTTTTGGTGGTCAGCATCATCTTTTCGATAAGGAATTCAATTAATAAAAATGGAATTTGATCGTCAAGATAGGCATAGACCGCAACTTCGTTTGTCGCGTTAAGTACTGCTCCCATTATTCCTTTGTGGTCGATAACATAATCCGCCCATTTAAGAACTGGGTAACGTTCATAGTCAAAATCATTAAAGGAATATGGTCCAAAATCATGGTAATCAGTAGCAACATAAGTTTTAAAATCCGTCATCTTACGATAAATCGCGTACTTGATAGGATTTCTCATGTCAGGTTTGGAAATATCTGCTCGATAAGTTCCATCTTTATATTTAACCATTGAATGGACACGGGATTCCTTATGGAGAATCACACCAATCTTTTCTTTTGGATAATGGAATAAATAATGAGCTTCAATAACTTCAAAACATTTATTCACCATCGTTGCGCTATCGATGGTAATCTTTTTACCCATCGTCCACGTTGGGTGTTTAAGTGCTTCAATAGCTTTGACATCTTTTAACTCTTTTCTACTTAAATTTCTAAACGCCCCTCCACTTGCAGTGATAATAATCTTTTCGACGTTATCACTATCAACATCTAAACATTTGCTGATGGCAGCATGCTCAGAATCAATTGGATAGAGTTTCCCTTTACTGGTTTTGAGAAGTTTATTAACAATCTCTCCACCAACAACTAGAGATTCTTTATTGGCGAGAGCTAAATCTTTATTACATTCAAGAGTGACAACGCTTGGATAGAATCCGACGAAGCCGACTAAGGCGTTAACAACCATATCTCCATCATCGTGTTTAATTAGTTCTACTAAGCCTTCATCACCATGGTAGAAATTGATGTTTGGATATCTTTTTTGATATGCATCCGCCTTCTTTTTATCTTTAATGCATATATTTTTGACTTCAGGGAAGGTTTTTAAAATAGAAGAAATACATCTTGTTCTTTGACCAACGGAAAAAGCAGTAAGCATAAAATCCTTGCGATGTTTTTTCATGACATCGAGAGTTTGCTTACCAATACTTCCAGAAGCACCTAACAAGATTATTTTAATCAAAGTAATGGAATCTCCTTTCCTGAAACCATGCAAACAAAGACTGCGACGAAGATTAAAGCGAACACTAAAGAATCAACGCGGTCTAAGATACCGCCGTGACCTGGCATGACATTACCAAAATCTTTAATTCCATAATGACGTTTAAGTGAGGAGAAGACAAAATCTCCAAGTGTCGCAAAAAATGGAATACCAATTGATAAAATAACAATGAAATACCAGTGGTTAAGATCTAAAAATGAAAGAATTGGAGCTCCTACCGCTGCGTGAATAAATGCATATGCGCCAGAAGCAAGGATGGAAAAGACAATGCCACCCCAGAAACCTTCCCAAGTTTTCTTTGGAGAGATTCTTTCATTCATCTTATGTTTTCCGAAGAAAACACCAGTGAAATAAGCACCAATATCGGTCATAAATGTTCCTAAAACAGCAAACACTAATAAGGAACATGATGAAAAGTTTTCGTAAAAGTTAAAGTATCCCACACCAGCGGGTAAATCTTGTTCATATGACCAGTTATAATGATCGACAATCGGATAATAACGTAAGAACAAGAAACATTGGAACGCAAAAGCGGTCATTACACCAATGGTGAAAATAAATGTTGCGTCGGAGACACTCGTTCCTTTATCAACAACGACAAAGAAGAAGATGGTCATAAACGAAATACAGAGGATAAGGATTGATAAATATAAAGTTTCAAACGATGTCCAAAGTTTCCATCCAGTTTTCTCTTTTATTGTGGAGTTAAATACTTGTCTTAACATCGGCCAGCAAGTAAGGAGAAGGATTAATATCATCGAAACAATTGTTAACCAAATTGAATGTTTAGGTTTCGCACATTTAACAATTTCATAGGTCGCAATACCCGCTGCAATGACGATAAGAGCGAAGAAAAACCAATCACCAAGAACAAAACATGGAACAGCAATGATTAATCCCACGATGGCGCTAATGATTCTTGCTCTTAAAGATGCTTTCGTGCTTTCGCTTATTTCGTTGACCTCAATAATCTTATTTTTCTTCATCTTTTATTTCTCCAAAACGACGGTCTCTTTGATAATAGAGTTCAATAACTTCTCTAAATTTTGCTTTGGTGAAATCTGGCCATGGAGTGCTTGGGAAAACCATTTCAGCGTAAGCAAGCTGCCAAGGCATATAGTTTGATGTTCTCATTTCACCACTAGTTCTAATTAATAAATCGACAGGTGGAAGACCACGGGTATATAAATAATCTTCAAATAGTGTTTCATCTAAATCTTCAGGATTCTTTTTGCCATTCATGCAGTCAATCGCAAAGTTCTTCGCCGCGCGAACAATCTCGGCTTTTCCACCATAGTTAAGGCAAATATTAAAAGTAAAATCTGTATTGTCTTTGGTTTCGTCAATCGCATTTTCGACGACTTTGACAGTTTTCTTTGGGAGTTTAGAGATATCTCCAGAAGTGATGATTTTGCATCCTTCTCTTTTCATTCTTTTAAGTTCTCTTTTAAAGAAGATTTCAAGGTAATTGAAAAGATGTCTAATCTCATCCTTTGGACGATTCCAGTTTTCTGTTGAAAAAGCGTATAAGGACATAACTTTGATGCCCATAACACGACATTCTTCGTAAATATCAATGATTCTTTCACAACCTTCCTTATGCCCTAAATGGCGAGGAAGACCTCTTTTTTTGGCCCAACGACCATTGCCGTCCATGATGAAGGCAACATGTAATAATTGATTTTTCTTACTCATAATATTCCTAGATTAACTATCAATTAGTATACACTTTTATAGGCAGATACGCGAGTATTAAAAAGCAAATGTTCTTTAAAAAGAAAAGCAACCCTTTAAATGGGCTGTTTTCATATTGGTTTATAGGGATTAGACCGCCATGATTTCCTTTTCTTTATCAGCGACTACTTGATCAACTGTTTTAATTGATTCATCAGTGACTTTTTGCACGTCATCCTGCGCTCTTTTTTGGAAATCTTCACTTAAATCTTCATCGATTTTGATGAGATCCATCGTATCACGACGAATGTTACGGATAGCGACTTTTGCTTCTTCTCCGTATTTCTTTGCTTGCTTAACGATATCTCTTCTTCTTTCTTCGGTGAGAACTGGAACTAAGAGACGGATTTGTGTTCCTTCGTTGATTGGGTTAATTCCAATATCGGAAGCATTGATCGCGGTCACAATCGCTTTAATGTCATTACGATCATAAGGTTTAATTAAAATTTGACGTGGTTCTGGGATGCTAACTGAGGCAATCATATTGATTGGAGTTGGACTTCCATAATAATCGACCATAATACCAGAAAGCATTTGGGCATTAGCACGTCCTGTTCTTAAAGTTGATAATGAGCCTTTTAATGATTCGATGGTTTTACCCATTCTTTCTTTTGCGTCAATCGCGTATTGATCCATATTATTTTCCTTTCCTATGACATGTCGTGCCAATATCTTCTCCGTCAATGACTCTAATAAAGTTTTCTAAGTCCGTCATGGAGAACACTCTTATGTCAATATCTTGGTCTTTTATTAATTCTACTGCACTTTGATCCATAACTGATAGTTTCTTTTCAAGAATTTCATCGTATGTGATATCTTTTATGAATTTTGCATCAGGATTTTTTCTTGGGTCGTCATCATAAACACCGACGACTCCATTTTTACCCATGAGAATTGCTTCACATTTAAGTTCTACCGCTCTCATAGTAGCGGCGGTATCAGTGCTAAAATATGGTTTTCCTGTACCACCAGCAAGGAAGACAACTTTGCCCTCTTTTAATGATTTTAGGGCGGCACCTACATCATAATTGACAGTAATTCCATCAATTTGAGGGATGGCACTATAAACGATACTTTCAACGTTATATTTCTTTAAAGATGAACTAACAGCGATAGCGTTCATCACTGTTCCCATCATTCCCATGAAATCAGCGGGAACACGTTCAATACCGACATCTTCTGCGATTTTACCTCTAAAGATATTGCCGGCGCCAATAACAATCGCGAGTTCTATATTCTTTCGATGAAGCTTTTCAATCATCTCTGAGAGACGACTAACAAAGGCAGCGTCAATAATTAGACTTGAATCACCTTTGATGGATTCTCCACTCAGTTTCAACAGGACACGTTTATACATAAGGTTATCCTCCTACATATTATTATATGAAAAAAAGGAAACACCTAAATAAGCATTTCCTTTATTTCTTTAATTATTTAATTTGGCTCATGACTTCGCTAGCGAAATCATCTTTTCTCTTTTCAATGCCTTCACCAACTTGGTAACGGATGAATTTTAAAACATTGTTGTTCTTTTCTTTGAGAACTTGAGCGATGTTTTTGCTTGGATCCATAAGGAATGGTTGGGAAGCGAGAATAACTTCTGCGAAGGTCTTTCTAACTTTACCATCGAGAATCTTGTCAAGTTGTTCAGGGGTTTTGCCTTTTAACTTCTCATCGTTCTTGGCCGCTTCGAGTTGAATGGCTTTTTCATGAGCGATTTCTTCGGCTGGAACATCACCTTCGTTAATGAATGATGGGTTGTTAGCAGCGATGTGCATAGCGAGTTGTTTGGCAAGTTCTTCATCTTCTTTTTCTAAGACGACAACAACAGCGATTTTTCCACCCATATGGATGTAGGAACCAATGCCTTGTCCTTCTTCTTTGTTAAGAACGACGAATCTACGGAGATCGAATTTTTCTCCCATTTTAACTGTTGCATCAGCGAATAAGTTTTCAGCTTTTGCTTTAACTTCATCAACAGTGGTTAAATCTTCTTTTAAGATTAAGGTAGCAACATTTTCAACGAGTTCACGGAAGGCATCGCCTTTGGCGACGAAATCTGTTTCACAGTTGAGTTCAAGAATGACGGTTTTTCCGCATTTGGAACAGACCTTGACATAAGCAAGACCTTCAGCAGCAATACGGGAAGCTTTTTTAGCAGCTTTGGCTAAACCTTTTTCACGTAACCAGTCAGCAGCTTTATCAACATCACAATCAGTAGCGAGCAATGCAGCTTTGCAGTCCATGAGACCAGCACCGGTACGATCACGTAAAACTTTAATTAATTCAATGAGATTTCCTTCGGCCATATTATTCAGCTTCTCCTTCTTTTTTTTCTTCTACTGGAGTTTCAACGGCTTCGGCTTCAACAGCTTCTGCAGCTTCGGCTTTAGGGGCCTTTTTAGCTCTAGTAGTTTTCTTTGCTTTTGGAGCGGCTTCTCCATCTTTTTCTTTGGCTTCTTTTTCAAGTCTGGCACGGGCAGCGGCTCTTTCAGCTTGTTCTTTTTCATAAGCTTCTTGTCTAGCAGCTCTTTCCGCTCTAATTCTGGCTAATTTTTCAGCGTTTTCTTTATCTGTTTGACGGATAACGTCTTTCATAGTAACGCTTTCGCCTTCATCTTTAACATAAGCAACGACTGGTAAGCCTCCCTTACTTTCAACGATGGCATCAGCGATGACTGCTAAGATTAATGAGACGGAACGGATGGCGTCATCATTCGCAGGAATGACGTAGTCAACCATATCTGGATCACAGTTGGTATCAACGATACCGAAAACTGGGATATTGAGCTTTCTTGCTTCAGCAACAGCATTATGTTCAATGCGTGGATCAATGACAAAGACCGCATTTGGAACCTTTCTCATTTCTTTGATACCAGCAAGGTTTTTGTTGAGTTTTTCTTTTTCTTTTCTGAGTTCAGCAGCTTCCTTCTTTGGTAAGAGATCTAACTCGCCTTCTTCTTCTCTTCTTTCAAGTTCTTTTAAGAAGCGGATTCTGTTTAAGATGGTTTTGAAGTTTGTTAATGTTCCACCTAACCAACGATTGGTGATGTAGAAGGAACCTGAGCGTAAAGCTTCAGCTTCAACTGCTTCAACACATTGTTTCTTTGTACCGACGAATAAGACTTTTCCGCCATTATCGACGATTTCTTTCATTGCTTTGTAAGCAACTTCAATGCATTCTGCGGTTTTGCTTAAATCGAGAATGTGGACGGAATTTCTTGCACCATAGATGTATTTCTTCATCTTTGGGTTCCATCTTCTTGTTTGGTGACCGAAGTGAGCGCCAGCTTCAAGTAATTTCTTCATTGTAATGACTGGTGCATCAGGATCACGCACGACTGCTTCCATTCCTTCAGAAGCAGCTTCAGTGGTAGCCTTTTCTTCGACTTCTTCAGCTACGACTTTTTCTTCTTCACTCATATTATTGAGCCTCCTTTTGTTTCTTCCTCCACTACTTCGAACATCCACCCTCACGAGACGTGAGACTCGGTGATGAATTCATAGTGTGTGTAGTCTGCCTAAATTTACGCAGCGGGCATATTATATCACGCACGAGAAAAATTATTCAACAAACACTTTGAAAAATTTGTTTATGGACATTTTCATATAAAAAAGCTAGTCCCTTTACTAAGAACCAGATTTTAAAGAAAACTATATGATATGTCGCTTATTTTGGCTTTTTATTCGCTCTTGGGTGATATTGAAAGAAGGTTTCTCTCATCGTATCTTCTGTGACATGTGTATATACTTGTGTGGCGTTTAAAGAGGTGTGGCCGAGTAACTCTTGAATCGTTCTTAGGTCTGCGCCATTCTCTAATAAATGCGTTGCAAAGGAGTGTCTTAATAGGTGAGGATGAAGACCAACATAGGTCGAGGTCTTTTCTTCAATTTGGTCGAGGATATATTCTAGACCTCTTGTTGTGAGTTTCTCTCCACGACTACTTAAAATCAAAGCGTTAACAGGATTGATATTTCTTTTGAAAAGCATGGGACGACATTCTCTTAAATATCTTCTCACACATTTTTGACATTCGTCCGAGAAAGGAATAATCCTTTCTTTTCTACCTTTACCCATCACTCTTACTGTTCTTCCGATTAAATCGACATCTTGAACAACAACATTAACAAGTTCACTCGCTCTCATTCCTGTAAAATACAAAACTTCAAGAATAGCTTGATCACGAAGCATTAATTCATCAGTTCTTTTAAGATTTTCATCAAGAATCTCTCTAACTTGGTCCTGATATAACACTTGTGGGAACTTCTTTTCTGTTTTTGGAGCGGTAATGAAGATGAAAGGATTTTCTTTGACGTATCCTTTTTTCACTAAAAAATCATAGAAATGACGAAGGGTTGATAATCTTCTTTTACATGAACGTTTAGATATTCCATTATTAAGTTCCACCGTGAGGAAATTACGGATAACAATAACATCGACTTCATCCATCAAGATATTTTCTTCGCCAAGAAATTTAAAGAATTTCTTTAAATCATATTGGGAAGATTTGACAGTTTGAGGAGAGTAATTTCTCTCATATAGTAAATGGTCTAAATATTCTTTAATTGGTTTGTTCATACCTACAATTATCAAGTATTTTTTTCTTAAAGTCCACGACGAAAAAACTCTATCTACGATAAAGTTTTAAAAATATCGCTGATTTAAGCACTAATCAGAGATTGATTGACTATAGTTTTGCCCAGTTTTTAATAAAGCCCAAACGATTCGAAGTATCTTTCTTGCTGTATGAGTTAATGCACAAATTGGATGCTTTCCTTCACTCTTTTTCTTTGAATAGAATTCTGCGATTTCAGGACAATGGATTCTTGCTTTCTCCGCTGCTTGAAATAATGCATATCTAAGTAAAGGTGATCCTCTTTTTCTAATCGCTCCATGCTTTTCAATTGTTCCAGATTGATAAACTCTTACATCCAGACCAGCAAATTTAATTATCTTATCCGCACTTGGA